>DASXJV010000151.1:0-5087 GCA_036497205.1 Bradyrhizobium sp. | reverse complement strand
AACCCAAATGAAACGCGACAATCCGTCTCCGACCGTGCCTCCGGCTGAGCTCCCGCCGGACGCGCCACGCGGCTTCATGGCCCGATTCCGGAACTATTTTCTTACAGGTCTGGTCGTCGCCGGCCCGGTCGCGATCACCTTTTATCTGACTTGGTGGTTCGTGACCTGGGTCGACGGCCTGGTCCGGCCGTTCGTTCCCACCGCCTATCGGCCCGAAACCTATCTGCCGTTCGGGCTGCCGGGCTCCGGGCTCATCGTCGCTGTGATCGCATTGACGCTGCTGGGCTTCCTCACCGCAAACCTGATCGGGCGGACGCTGGTCGATCTCGGCGAGAGGCTTCTTGGGCGCATGCCGGTGGTGCGGGCTATCTATCGCGGTCTGAAGCAGGTGTTCGAGACGCTGTTCTCGGGGAACGGGTCGAGCTTTCGCCGCGTCGGACTGGTTGAATTTCCATCGCCGGGCATGTGGTCGATCGTGCTGATCTCGCAGTCGCCGAGCGTGGAGGTCGCAAACAGTCTTCCAGGCCAGGAGGAGCACATTTCGGTGTTCCTGCCATGCGCGCCGAACCCGACCACCGGTTTCTTCTTTTATGTGCCCAAGAGCAAGATCATCGAAGTCGAGATGAGTGCCGAAGACGCCGCGACGCTGATCATGTCCGCGGGCGTGGTGCAGCCCGGCTCCGACCCGCAAAAGAAAATTGCTGCACTGGCGGGCATGGCGAATGCCGCCCGGGTCGCGAACACAGCCACGCTCAAGCCGGTGCCGGCGAAGGTGGAGTGAGGTCTTCCTCATCCTGAGGAGCGGCGTCTTCGTCGCGAAGTCGCGTTGCTCATCACGAGGGGGCACCAATCACCCCGCGCCGATCAGCGGCAAAGCTTCGTCGCGCTCGAACAGATAAAGCAGGCAACGCAACGCGTCGCCGCGCTCACCCGTAAGCTTCGGATTGTCCTTCATGATGCGCAGCGCTTCGTCGCGGGCCTGCGTGATGAGCTGGGCATGAACGTCGGAGCGCGCGATGCGGTAGCCGGGCAGGCCGCTTTGTCTTACGCCGAGCACGTCGCCTTCGCCGCGCAGTTTCAAATCTTCCTCGGCAATCCTGAAACCGTCGGTGGTTTCCCTGATGACTTTAAGCCGCGCCGCGGACATCTCGTTCAGCGGCTCCTTGTAAAGCAAAAGGCAGGTCGATGCTTCGGAGCCACGGCCGATCCGGCCCCGCAGCTGGTGCAGTTGCGCTAGCCCGAAACGCTCGGCATTCTCGATCACCATGATGGTAGCGGCGGGAACATCGACGCCGACCTCAACCACGGTTGTTGCGACCAAAAGTCCGATCTCGCGCGCGGCGAACTGCGCCATGACGCGATCCTTGTCACCGCCGCGCATTTTTCCGTGCACCAGGCCGACCTTGTCGCCGAACCGCGCCTTGAGACTTTCAAAACGCTGTTCGGCGTCGGTGAGATTGACGGTCTCGGATTCCTCCACCAGCGGACATATCCAGTAAACAAGTTTTCCGCCCGCAAGCGCGCGGCCGACGGCATCCATCACTTCATTGAGACGGCTGTCGGGAACTGCGCGGGTATCGATCGGCTGCCGTCCCGCTGGCTTCTCGCGCAACTCAGAGACGTCCATGTCGCCGAAGTAAGTCAGCACCAGCGTGCGTGGGATCGGCGTCGCACTCAGCACGAGCACATCGACGTTGCAGCCTTTGGCGGTTAGCGCCAGCCGTTCGCGCACGCCGAAGCGATGTTGTTCGTCGACAACGGCGAGCGCCAGTGCCTTGAACATCACATCGTCCTGGATCAGCGCATGGGTTCCCACCAGGAAATCGATCTCGCCGGCCTCGAGCCCGGCCAATATATCGCGCCGCTCCTTGCCCTTTTCGCGTCCAGTGAGGATTGCGACCCGCAGGCCGGCGCGTTCGGCGAGCGGCGTGATCGTTTTGATGTGCTGGCGCGCGAGAATTTCCGTTGGCGCCATCAGGGCGGCCTGTTTGCCAACCTCGGTCACCGCAGCCGCTGCCAGCAGCGCAACCACGGTCTTGCCCGATCCGACGTCACCCTGCAGCAGTCGCAACATGCGGACCGGCTGGCGCAGATCGTCTGATATAGCGGCGGCGGCTTGTCGCTGCGATGATGTCAGCGAGTAGGGCAGTGCGTCGATGATCTTCTTGCGCAGATGGCCGTCGCCGGCGTGGCGGTCGCCCACGGGGCGCCGCAACTGCGCGCGCACCAGCGCCAGCGCCAGTTGACCGGCCAGCAGGTCGTCGAAGGCGAGCCGCGACCAGAAGCGACCATCGGGCAAGATATCCGTCAGTTCGACCGGCATGTGCACACGGCTCAGCGCTTCCGCGATCGGCGGAAACTTGCAGCGGCGGATCACCTCTGGACTGATCCATTCCGGAAGAGCCGGCAGCTTTTGCAGCGCCTGCGCCATTGCTCGGCGCAGCGAGCCCAGCGCCAAGCCCTCGGTGAGCGGATAAACGGGATCGATGCCCGACAGCTTTGCGAATCCCGCCTCGTCCACCACGCGGTCGGGATGCACGATCTGCGGTATCCCGTCGAACATCTGCAGGGTGCCGGAGATGTAACGTTTGGCGCCGACCGGCAGCAGTTTCTCGACATAGCCCGGCTGCGCGCGGAAATAAGTCAGCACCACGTCGCCCGTGTCGTCGCTGGCGTAGACCAGATGAGGCGCGCGCGGGTTGCGCCCGGGCGTCGGGCGATGCCGGTCGACGGTCACTTCCAGCGTCACCACGGTTCCCGGAACGGCGTCGCGGATTTTCGGCCGCGCGCGGCGATCGATCACGCTCGCCGGCAGATGGAGCAGCAGATCGACCAGGCGCGGCGTCTCCTCGCGGCCGAGCAGATAGCGGAACAGCCGGTCCTGCTTCGGCCCGACGCCGGCGAGGCTGGTGACCGGCGCAAACAGCGGATTGAGCAGAGCAGGGCGCATTCAACAACCTAAGCGCTTTTGCGCATCATGCCCGGCTGCAGGGCGTGTTCCGCTTCAGCCGAATCAATGCAGATTATCTCGTGGCATCAGGTTCGAGACGCGCAAACTCGCTTCACCTGAGGGCTCCGCTTGCTTTCGGAAGCCGTGAATCACCCGATCATCATGCCAACCATTTTATGGGTCCGGACCTAACATCGCTACTTTCTTCAAAAGTCGCGGATTTTCGACAAGATCAGGTGGCCGCTGGGATGATGCTGTTACTTGCCTTTGAGCTCGTCACGAAAGGCAATTGCTTCAAGCTCGACCCGGACGGCGTCCATGACAGGAACCACTGGCCGCGCTTCGAATACAAAGGCAGGCAGCATCGAGCAGAACTTGTGAACCGCCAACGGATCGTCGCAATCCAGCAGCATATACCCGCCCCAGTCCCCCACTCGTATGACGAACATCTCGATCTTGAGCGTTGTCGGGCGCTTTCCATTGAGTGAAGACCTCCAGAATCCGCTTCTGGGCATTCTCGTACTCGATGGGCGATCCTTGCGAACGTTCGCTCCAGGTGACCATGTACTTCATCGGTATCCTCCTTTGTTTGTTGTGAAGTGGGCATTGGAGGGTTTGTCATCCGGCTAAGTCGGCAAATTGGTGCGCACGGATTGG
Organism: Bradyrhizobium sp.; assembly: GCA_036497205.1. GTDB lineage: Bacteria > Pseudomonadota > Alphaproteobacteria > Rhizobiales > Xanthobacteraceae > Bradyrhizobium. The sequence goes on along the minus strand of DASXJV010000151.1, from coordinate 1,480 downwards.
GTCAAGAAGCGCTCTGCCGGCACCGGCAGCATCGGCTCTTCGACCGCGGCCGGCGCCCCGTCCTGTCGTTCCAGCATCTGCCGGAGCTTTTCGATTTCGGCCGTGATGGTCTTCTGGAATTCCGCACCGACATGATCGAGAAACGCCTGGTCCTTCGGCTTCGGCCTCGCCAGCCGGATCTCGATATGCGTCGCCCCGGGCTTCTCCTCCAGGAACGCGTAGGACATGATCACCTTGGGGGCGTCGGGCATCGGCAGCAGCGTCGAAATCGTAAGATAGTCGAACGGACGCCAGTCCAGCACCTCCTCGATGATGGCGTGGGGGCCGTGCATGCAGTGATTGACGGTCCCGACCCCACGTCGGCCGCTCTGCAAAGTCTCGCGCACCTCGTCCGCCGCCCGCCATTTCGGCCGCAGCCCGGGCTGGGTGAAATGCTCCCACACCGCTGGACGCGGGGCGGCGATGTCGAACTCGATCACGGCTGCCGCGGCTGCGCGGGTCACCTGGTTCATCTGCCGGTCTTTTTCCTGCAGCCATGCCGCTTCGAGGTCACGCACCCAGCACGTCACCTCGCCGATGATGTCGATCGACTCCCGGTGCTCGACCAGGCCCTGCGCCGCCGGATCGATGCCCATGGCCCGGATGCAGGGGTCGGAATACAGCGCATAGGCGTGGCCGCCGAGGCGCTCGTTGACGCCGTTTTTCAGCAGACGGTGCACCAGGATGACGTCGCGGCCTGCGAGTTCGTCGCGGCCCGACATCTTATGCTTGATGAACTCGCCGTGGTGGCAGACGAATTTGAGGTCGAGATCCTGCATCCGGCTGCAGGCGTTGCACGCGCAGGAGGTCGCTTGGCTGATGTTGCGAAGGCGCTTCCGGAAGGCGAAATACGCCGCCTCCACGGCGTCCTGCAGCACCGAGCCGTCGGCCTTGTCGGCGACCGCGTAGAAGAAGGCCGCGTCGCCCTCGAACTTGGCGAGCCGGAACGGCGGCCGCAGCCGCCTCACCATGGTGTCCATCACGTCGGCGATGATGTCCTGCGCATGCTCAAGCTCGACTCCGGCGAGAAAGCCGGTGTAGCCGGCGATGTCCGCGATCACGAAACAAGCGGATTCGGGTTTCGGAAGCATCGAGCTGTCCCTTCCTCGTAACTCCTGAGAAAGCGCTTCGTGCAATACTTAAAAGCCTAGCACTTTGCGCCGGCCAGCGGGAGGGAAATGGCACCCAACCGACCTCAAACGCGATCAGGTTCGATGTCTCAGATGGGTCAATCTCGTCATTCTGACCATGCGCCGATCACTTCCGGTCTACGCCGATTAGCGGAAATTCTCAGAATCCATCGGCATGTCTCAGAATGGGATGGACCGGCCGTGCTCCTGCCCCGAACCGCTCAGAGAGTGAGCGGGGGCTTAAGAGCACGAGGAGCGCACCGCCATGCCCTTCAAGACAGACACCGCAACCGTCCGCACGATTGGCATCG
>DASXJV010000150.1:0-17977 GCA_036497205.1 Bradyrhizobium sp. | reverse complement strand
TGCATCATCACCACCATGACGATGCAGATGCCTTTGGCGTAGTCGACCCAGTCGATGCGTCCTGCTGCGGATGGCACGGAATGCAGGGAATGCTGGGTGACGGCGGATGTGCCGTTTTTAGTCATCGATGTCCCTTTTCGGCCCGACATGGCGGCATCATCGGGCTTGTTGGTTGCTTTCTTCTTTATTCATACAAATGACATGCCGATTTTTGAAACCTTTCTGGGTTTCCCCTCCGCCGGGAAATGCTTTAAGACGCGCTCACCGTTCGATCGCGTTAACCATTAGAGGCAGGTTGTTTCATGCGGATTGCCATGATTGGCACAGGTTATGTGGGGCTGGTGTCAGGGGCCTGTTTTGCGGATTTCGGCCACCAGGTCACCTGCGTGGACAAGGACGCCGACAAGATCGCAGCCTTGCGCCGCGGCGAAATCCCGATTTTCGAGCCGGGCCTCGATGCGCTGGTCGCTGCCAACGTAAAGGCCGGGCGGCTGGATTTTACCACCGACCTCGCCGCGCCGGTCGCCGAGGCCGATGCGGTGTTCATCGCGGTCGGCACGCCGTCGCGGCGTGGCGACGGCCACGCCGACCTGAGCTATGTTTACAGCGCCGCGCGCGAGATCGCAGCCGTGCTTGCCGGCTTCACCGTGGTGATCACCAAATCGACCGTGCCGATCGGCACCGGCGACGAAGTCGAACGCCTGATCCGCGAGGCCAATCCTTCCGCCGATGTCGTGATCGCGTCCAATCCGGAATTTTTGCGCGAGGGCGCCGCGATCCGCGATTTCAAGTTTCCGGACCGCATCGTGATCGGCACTTCCGACGACCGCGCGCGTAAGGTGCTCGGCGATGTCTACCGGCCGTTGTGGCTCAATCAGGCGCCGCTGATGTTTACGGCGCGGCCCACCGCGGAGTTGATCAAATACGCGGCCAACGCATTTCTCGCCACCAAGATCACCTTCATCAACGAGATTGCCGATCTTGCCGAGAAGGTCGGCGCAGATGTGCAGGAAGTCGCGCGGGGCATCGGGCTGGACAATCGTATCGGCTCGAAATTCCTGCACGCCGGGCCGGGCTTCGGCGGCTCGTGTTTCCCGAAAGATACCCGCGCGCTGGTAAAGATCGCGCTCGATCATGACGTGCCGTTGCGGATCGTGGAGGCGGTGCTGGCGGTCAACGACAACCGCAAGCGCGCGATGGCGCGCAAGGTCTCCAGCGCCGTCGGCGGCAGCCTGCGCGGCAAGATCATCGCCGTGCTCGGTCTTACTTTCAAGCCCGACACCGACGACATGCGCGAGGCGCCGTCTATTCCGCTGGTGACCGGGTTGCTCGACATGGGCGCGAAAGTGCGCGCCCACGACCCGGTCGGTATGGAGCAGGCGCGCCGCGAATTGCCTGACATCGAATATTGCGATGACCCTTATACATGCGTGCACGGCGCTGACGCGATGGTGGTGGTGACGGAGTGGGTGCAATATCGCACGCTTGATCTGGAGCGCCTGAAGCGCGAGCTGGCGCAGCCCGTGGTCGTCGATCTGCGCAACATCTATCGTTCGGAGGAGATGGCGGCGCTCGGCTTCACCTACGAAAGTGTCGGCCGCGCGCCCGAACCGCGGAAGTGATGCAAGAGTTGCTGTCAAACCCCGCGCATCCGGGATTACTCCCGGTCTTTGTGATCAGGAATGCCAGCGTTTACTGGATCACCCGCTGGAGCCTGTCATCGGGCGGCGCGCCGCGCCGACCCGGTGGCGGGTGGTGAGGGATCCGAGAAATTGCCCTGCAGCTTCGACACGCCTCTTCCGATCGACGCGGTGCTGGACGAACTGGCGCGCACGGTCGCGGGCCACAACGCCGCCGTGGTGGTGGCGCCGCCGGGCGCCGGCAAGACCACGCGGGTGCCGCTGGCGCTGCTCGATGAACCATGGGTCAGAGGCAAGAAAATCATTGTGCTGGAACCGCGACGGATCGCGGCTCGCGCCAGCGCCGAGCGCATGGCGCAGACTTTGGGCGAGCGCGTCGGCGAGACCGTCGGCTATCGCGTCCGGTTCGGTTCAAAAGTGTCGCGCGCGACGCGGATCGAAGTTGTCACCGAGGGCATCTTCTCACGGCAGATTCTTGACGACCCGGAATTGTCCGGCGTTGCCGCGGTGCTGTTCGACGAATTTCACGAGCGCTCGCTCGATGCCGATCTGGGCCTTGCGCTGGCGCGCGATGCGCAAACAGGGTTACGCGAGGACCTGCGTATCCTCGTGATGTCGGCGACGCTCGATGGCGCGCGAGTTGCAAAACTGCTCGGCGACGTGCCCGTCATCGCCAGCGAAGGCCGCGCCTTTCCGGTCGAAACGCGTTATCTCGGCAAAAGAGCAGACGCGCCGCTGGAGCGGCAGATGGCCGATGCGATTGCGATGGCGCTACGCGCCGATCCCGGTTCGGTGCTGGCGTTTCTGCCGGGCGCCGCGGAAATTCGCCGTACCCAGAACTTTCTCAGCGAGCGGGTCCACGACGCCAGCATTGAAATCGTGCCGCTATTCGGCGCGCTCGACGCCGCCGTGCAGGACCGTGCCATCGCGCCGGCACCGAGGGGCCAGCGCAAGGTCGTGCTGGCGACGTCGATTGCGGAAACCTCGCTGACCATCGAAGGCGTTCGCATTGTCGTGGACTCCGGCGTGGCGCGGGTGCCGCGCTATGAGCCGGACATCGGCCTGACGCGGCTGGAAACCGTGCGCGCCTCACGCGCCGCGGTCGATCAGCGCCGCGGCCGCGCCGGCCGCACCGAGCCCGGCGTGTGCTACCGGCTGTGGGACGAGCCCCAGACCGCCTCGCTTGCCGCCTATACCCAGCCCGAAATTCTCAGCGCCGATCTCTCTTCGCTGGTGCTCGATGTCGCGCAATGGGGCGTCAGCGACCCGACGCGGCTATCATTTCTCGATTCACCGCCTGCGCCTGCGCTGAAGGAGGCGCGAACTCTCTTGCGCGAACTCGGCGCGATTGACGCCGATGGCCGTATCACGGCGGAAGGCAAAAGCCTGCGCGCACTGGCGCTGCCGCCGCGGCTGGCGCGGATGATCGTGGATTCGCATCGCCTGGGTGCAGGCGGGGAAGCCGCGGAAATTGCCGCTGTGCTCACCGAGCGCGGGCTCGGCGGCGACAGCGTCGATCTCGATGCCAGGCTCGATCAATTCCGCCGCGACCGCACGCAACGCGCGAGCAGCGCGCGCAGTCTGGCGCAGCGCTGGGCCTCGCAGGTGGCTTCGAGCGAAAACGCCGCGGGTCATACAAGCGCTGCTACCGCGACCGCGCAAGGGGGAGGGGAGCCAACCACCGGCGTGATGCTCGCGCTTGCATTTCCCGATCGCGTCGCACGCAACCGCGGCAATGGCAGCTTCGTGCTTGCCAACGGACGCGGCGCCGCCGTGGACCGGACATCCGCGCTGGCGCGCGCGCCCTATATCGCAGTAGCCGAACTCACCGGCACCGCCGCCAACGGGCGCATCCTGCTGGCGGCACCGATCACGCAAGCCGAAATCGAACTGCGCTTCGCCGATCAGATCGAGATTGCGGACGAGATTTCGTTCGACCGCAGCGCAATGGCGTTGCGGGCGCGCCGCAAGCGAACATTGCACGCGATCACGCTGTCGGAAGCGCCGATCGCGCTCCAGCCTTCGGTGGAGACCGCGCGCGTGCTGGCCGATGGGCTGATCGCCTCCGGCCTCGACAGATTGCCCTGGTCGAAACCCCTGAAGCAATGGCGCGATCGCGTAATGTTTCTGCGAGCCGCCGAGGGAGAATCTTGGCCCGATCTGTCCGATGACGCGCTCGCGGCGCAACGTGAGGCATGGCTGGTGCCGGCGCTCTACGACAAGACGTCGCTGAAGGAATTTTCGTCCGGCGATTTGTCGGATGCGCTGATGACGCTATTACCCTGGGAATTGCGCGCGCGGTTGGAGCGCGAAGCGCCGACGCATTTCGAGGCGCCGACCGGCACCATGCTGGCGATCGACTATGAGGCCGAGCAGGGGCCGACGATTGCCGTCCGCTTACAGGAATTGTTCGGGCTCAACACCCATCCGTCGATCGCCAAAGGCGCGGTGCCGCTGGTGCTGGAGTTATTGTCGCCGGCGCACCGGCCGGTGCAGGTGACGCGCGACCTGCCGGGTTTCTGGCGCGGCAGCTATGCGGCTGTTCGTTCCGATCTGCGCGGGCGCTATCCGAGACATCCCTGGCCCGAGGATCCGGCGAGCGCGATGCCGACGCGGCGCGTCAAGCCGCGGGGAACGTAATTGCCGAGAAGCCAGTCATGCGCGACGCAGGCGCATCCATATCGGATAGAAATACCATAGCCCCAACATCGCCAGCAGCAACGTCATGCCTGCCGCAATTGCGATGGCGGTGGAGTGGGTAATTTTTAGAAACACCACATAGACGTCGGCGGCGATGCCCAGCGCCAGCGGCAGGGATGCCGCGATAACAAAGGCTGAGCCGAGATGCAGGAACCGCTCCGAGTCGTTGCCGCCGAAAGACAGTCGATGCAGCGCGGCGGGCGTCATCAGCAGGATCGTTGCCATCGTCACGCAGCATAGTCCGGCGGCGTGCATGAGTTTTGCACCCAGCGGCAGATCGTCGAATGCCTGGGTCAGCATGGCGATGAGCTGAAATCCCAACAATGCCTGGCAACCGGGAATGATGACCCGGGCCTCGGTCAGCATTTGCTCGATTTTCGTTGAAAGCGGCGTTGCGCCCGATTCCGCAGTCATGGTCCGTCTCCTTCGTTCTCCGATCAGCCATGCGAGGCCGAACCAGAAAAACCCTGACAATGCGGCGCTAGCCGCGCCCACCACCACGCCGGTCACGCGGCCGAAAATGCGCTCGAATACGATGTACAGCCCAAGCCCCAAGCTCGCGGTGAATGGCAGCAAGGCCCACGCCGCAAGAAGAGATGTCGCGCGCTCCAAACGCAGGGTCGACTGACCGCCTTCGACAATTCGATGCTGCATCGAGGGTGCAATCAGGCATCCGACCGACAGCACCATCATCCCTAGCGCAGCGCTGACCAGATGTTGGGAGGTGCGGGAAAGCGTCTCGAAGCCGTTTTGGAAAACGCTATCGAGCAGGAATCCGAACAACACCTGCGATCCCAGGATCAGCAGGCGCGTCTCGTCCAGCGCGGTCTTTATTCTCCGGTCCAGGTTCACAATGGAAATCGTCAGTTTACAAAGGCTGTGGACCCCGCTCCCGATGATTTCGGATGACGGAAATGTGTCGCTCGGGTGAACTCTTTGGCGTGCGGTGCGTTCCCTTGTCCGGAACCCGCTGGCGAGGGATGTGCCATGAGCGCCGCGTATATTTTTGACGTCGAGGGCACCCTGATCGATTGCGTGCCAGATGTCCTGAAATCCTGGAGCGAGACTCTGGCTGCCTTCGGCGTTTCGGTGCCAACTGCGGATTTGCAGCTGATGTCGGGAATGGATGGCGACGAGATGTTGGGGACGCTCGTGCCCGGCCTCGACGAACACGCACGAAAGAAGATCTTGACCGCGCAGGGCGAGCGCTATCGCGGGGTCTATCTGCCGCGAGTGCGGGCGTTTCCCGGCGTGCGCCCGGTGTTCACCGCGATCAGGTCCCATGATGGCCGGATCGCGCTCGCCACCGATTGTCAAAGCGACGAATTGAAACGCTATCGCAGTCTGATGAACATCGATGATCTGATCGACGCGATAGCTTGCGGCGATGAGGTTTCGAAGGGAAAGCCCGATCCAGCTCTGGTGGAGCTGGCGCTGCGTCACCTGGGCAGCACGGCGGCTGCGTCAGCCACCATGATCGGCGACACCCCGTTCGACGCTCAGGCGGCACGGAGCGCCGGCGCGACCGCATGGGGGAAGCTCACGGGAGGCCACGCAAGATCATCCCTGATCGATGCGGGCTGTTCCGTCGTGGTGTCCTCGGTTGGGGATTTCGAGCGATTCTTTCGGCGAGAAAAGCCGCTGGTCTCGTCGGTTTTCGACGCATCAACCGAGCAAATAGGCGCCGAACCCAGGGCGCTGCCGAGGCTCCGTTAACACTTCGCTCATCCTTTTCGTCAAAATGGCAGTCTTCGCCGCTGCCGTTAGTCGCGGTTTCGCGACTGACGTGGTGATATTGCGGGTCCTCTGATCGAGTGTGGTGTGATGCGTAACATAATGATCCTTGCCGCGTTCATGATCGGCCTCGGCACCATCATGGCGCAGGTGGCGGACAGGATGACGGCGACGCCTGCGCTCGCAAACACCGCCTCCCGAAAAGCTGCCGCCGTCGAGACCGTCGGACAGAGCGGTCTTCGCAGCCTCAGCATCCCGCGCGACTCCCGCGGCCATTTCCAGACCGAAGGCCGGATCGACGGCCAGCGCATCGGCTTCATGGTCGATACCGGTGCATCGATGATCGCATTGAACGAGACATCCGCAGCGCGGTTCGGTCTGCGGCCGTCCCGCGGCGATTACAACGCTACCGTCACGACCGCCAATGGCACCATCAAGGCCGCGCGCACGCGGCTCGCCATGGTCGATATCGGCGGGCTCGTGGTGCGCGACGTCGATGCCATGGTGCTGCCCGACGAGGCGCTATCGGAAAACCTGCTTGGTCTGTCGTTCCTGTCGAAGCTGAAGCGCTTCGAATACGCCAACGGCAAGATGGTGCTGGAGCAGTAAGGCTCCTTTTTCTCCAGCATTGACGTCATGCCCCGCTCAGGGACCATGACGATGGTTGTACTGCCTTCAAATATGCCGCAATTAATCGCCACAAGACGGCTGTCCCGCCTTCCGGTGCGCCTGCGCATTCGCTATGCCTTTCTTTTCATCGTTTCCCGAGGCCATCTGAATGTTTCCGAAGCCGAAATCCGTGCTTGTTCCGAACACTTATGCCTATGAATCCGAGCCGATGGTGAAGGCGACCGGCTTTCGCGAATACGACGCCCGCTGGCTGTTCGGCAAGGAAATCAACCTGATGGGCATTCAGGCGTTGGGCATGGGGTTAGGGGCGCTGATCGCAGAACTCGGCGCCAGGCAGGAGGTCGTTACCGGGCATGACTTCCGCGGCTATTCGGCCTCGATCAAATACGCGCTGATTTCGGGGCTATTGGCCTCGGGCTGCAAGGTACACGACGTCGGCCTGTGCATGACCCCGATGGCGTATTTTGCGCAATTCGATCTCGATGTGCCGTGCGTTGCGATGGTGACGGCGTCGCATAACGACAATGGCTGGACCGGAGTCAAGATGGGCGCTAACCGGCCTCTCACCTTCGGCCCCGACGAGATGAGCCGATTGAAAGAGATCGTGCTCAATGCCGACTTCAAGAACAGAGTGGGCGGCTCATATCAGTTTCACGAGAATTTTCCGGTGCGCTACATCGCCGACCTGACCAAGCGGCCAAAGCTGAAGCGTAAGCTGAAAGTCGTCGTCGCCTGCGGCAACGGCACCGCGGGTGCATTCGCGCCGCAAGTGATGGAGGCGATCGGCTGCGAGGTGGTGCCGCTCGACACCGAACTCGACCACACCTTCCCGAAATACAATCCCAATCCCGAAGACATGGAAATGCTGCACGCTATCCGCGACGCAGTACTGGAGCACAAGGCCGATGTCGGCCTGGGCTTCGACGGCGACGGCGACCGCTGCGGCGTGGTCGACAATACCGGGGAAGAGATTTTCGCGGACAAGGTCGGTGTCATGCTGGCGCGCGACATGTCAGCCATCCATAAGAACGCGCAGTTCGTGGTCGACGTCAAATCGACCGGTTTGTTCGTCACCGATCCCGTTTTGCAAAAGCAAGGCGCGAAGACCACCTACTGGAAGACCGGCCACTCCTACATGAAGCGCCGCACCAACGAATTGGGCGCGCTGGCGGGCTTCGAGAAATCCGGCCATTTCTTCTTCAACGCGCCGTTGGGCCGTGGCTATGACGACGGCCTGATTTCGGCAATCGCGATCTGCGAGATGCTCGATCACGCGCCCGGCAGGTCGATGGCGGACCTCAAGAACGCGCTGCCGAAAACCTGGTCGTCGCCGACGATGTCGCCGCATTGCAGCGATGAGGCCAAATACGGCATCGTCGACAGCGTGGTGAAGCATTTCGAGGCGATGCAGAACAAGGGCGAGAAGGTTGCGGGACAGCCGATCCGCGATCTCGTCACCGTCAACGGCGTGCGAGTCACGGTCGAAGATGGCAGCTGGGGTCTGGTACGGGCGTCGTCCAACAAGCCGGAACTGGTGGTGGTGGTCGAGAGCCCGGTCAGCGAGCAGCGGATGCGCGATATGTTCGAGGCGATGGATTCGGTGCTGCGCACCCACCCCGAGGTCGGCGAATATAATCAGAAGATTTGATTTTCTTCACCTCCGCCCCGCTTGCGGGGGCGCGATCCGGTCCTCGTTCGACGTCTTCAGCGACCGAATTGGCATTCGCGATTGAGGCATTGGACCAGCACGCCACGGCTTCGCGGTGCCGGGCTCCACCTTCTTGCGATGTGGGCGGACGAGGACGCCCGCGGCATGACGTTGGCGGCCGCGGACTGAAGCTCGAGGCCCATTGAAATCCCGACGTGCGGAACTCGGTGCTGCAAGCCACCCATGCAAATGATGAACCTGATAAAGGCATCCATATTGAGGAGGTGAGGTATCCGCCAGGCCGCGCCGCAGGTTACACAAACCTTGTCCTTGCTCACAGACAGAGACCAATGATTGCAATTCTGCAGGATTGTCTTGCCGGAGGTTTTGCGACGCTGCTTGATGCCGGCGTGCGTTTCGTCCCACCGGCGATCACCATTGCCCAATAGGTGCGGCCCGTGGAGCTTTTCGAACTGGCGACCCCAACCCGAGAGGCGCCATGTAGTAATAGATTCCTTCGGTGTCCGTCGGACCCAATCCACTGATCTAGTGTTTTTGCGAAATCGTCATAGCCGTAAGCGATATTTTCTGCAGCACGATCCGAACCCGAGGAGACTACGCGCGAATTGAACGGCGCGAGCACACTATGGTCCAGGGTCTGTTTTGAGGCCATGGCATTGGCCTGCTCCTGGGCAATCCTGTTGAGCGCGCTATCCAAGGTTACCCGCGCTTCGCCGTGCTTAACGCGATAATTTGAAATCATCTCCGCCGGAGTCGAGGACGCTGACTCGGCGAATGCTTGCGTATGAAGGACTAGAGCGAGCCCAAGATAGCAGATGCCAACTGACTTCATTGGAGCCATCCGAAGATGCGGAAGCCTTAGATGCGCGACCTATAACCCTCAATGGCGTGCGCGATGAATATGCCGGCGCTCATGACGCCGAGGAATCCGCTGACTGCTTCCAACATGGCAATGATCCTAAAGCCCAGCGGCCGGACTTAACCGCAGAGTGCATGCACAGTCAAAAGGATTCGTAGGAAACCCGAAATTTCAAAACACGACGGCGATTTAAAGCAACACGGCCAGGATTGTTCGTTTGGATTCAATGTCTGCTCAATGTGTCATGTCGCTCAACGTGTCGCCCGCAGGAGCTGACGTTCAGATGAGGCCTCTGCGCTAATGCAGAGGCAGGACAACGTCGACGTGCTGCGCCGGAGCAGAACGCGCTTGCGTCGAACATGCGGTAGAGAGCGCGCCTGCAAGTTCCGTTAGGCCAGGGTTTCTAAGAGCCGAAGAATTCAGTGGCTCGTTGATCGCTTGCTTGTGAAACGCGCGAGTCTTTCCATAGGTGTTTACGGAATTCGAAAGCCCGACGAGGGCGGATGAGGGCTTGCGAGGCCGAGATCGCTGAAGTTGCCGGATAGTCCCGGAAAGCTCGCCGATTTGTCCGCAGGGCGCGATGATCTGGAGCGGCAGCGAATAGATCGCTCTTGCCATCCGGAAGGCGGACTTCATCAGAGCATGCGGAAACGGCTCCCCATCCCATGCCCTCCCCGCAAGAGCGGACTGGGGAGTGGAGCACTACACTGCCGGTATTGGCAATGCGGTGACCGACTTGATCTTCTCCATCGCGAAACGCGACGTGACATTCTTCAGCGGCACCGCGCCGATCAGTTTTTTGTAAAACACATCGTAGCTCTGCATGTCCGCGACCACCACGCGAAGCATGTAATCGACGTCGCCCGCCATCCTATAAAACTCCATGACCTCCGGCATCGCGCTGACGGCGTCGGCAAACTTGCGAAGCCAGGCTTCGGAATGATCGGAGCTCTCGACCGACACAAAAACCGAAATGCCGAGCCCGATCTTGTTCTGGTCGACCAGCGCGACCCGGCGCAGGACCACCCCCGCGGCCTCCAGCCGCTGGATTCGCTTCCAGCACGGCGTCGAAGACAGTCCCACCCGGTCGCCGATCTCAGCCACGGATAGCGAAGCATCTTCCTGAAGCACCGTCAGAATTTTGCGGTCGATAGCGTCGAGGCGGCGGTTGGGCTCGTGGATCTGAATGGCGAGATCGGTCATGCGAAGAATTTCGTTCCATTTACGAGGCAGCTAATCCTCATATATAGAAAATTCTTCTAAGACAAGCCCATCACCGGCGGGTCTGGGCCGGGCTGATGGCTTGGCTATGGCTCAAAAGCTCTTCCACTTCAGCACGTTGCGGGGCAGCAAAAGCCCCGCCGAAGCGGGTACATTTCAGCGCCGCGGCGGCGGAAGCGAATCGCAGCGCGCTTGGTATGTCCTGTTTTTCGGTGATGGCGAGCGCCAACGCGCCGTGGAACACGTCGCCCGCGCCCAGCGTATCCATGGTATGCACCGGGAAGGCCGGCGTCCGCTTCAGGGTCTGGTTCTCGTCGAGCCAGAGCGTGCCTTGCGCGCCCTGCGTTCCCGCGAGGAACGACGGAGTCAGCTTTGCGATCTTTTTTAGCGCCTCGCCGTCGTCGGCGACCCCGGCGGTGGCCTGCAGCGCCTCGGTGGAGAACACCAGATGCGATGATGCGGTGAGCAGCCCTTCCCGCAGCGACATCGTGCGGTCGACATCGACGATGACGGGAATGCCGCGCCTGCGGGCCTCGGCGCAGAGATCGGTGCAGAATTCCGCGCAGCGGTTCTCGGTCAGGATGGCATGACAATCCTGCAGCAGCTTGTCGGCATCGGGCAGGCGGACTTTCCACAATTCCGGATCGCGGAAGGTCACGATGGTGCGCTCGCCGCTGGGATCAATCATGATGTTCGAAATCGGCGTCACCAGGCCCGGCATGTGCACGATATGTTTGGTGTCGATGCCCTCGTGCGCGAGCTTGTCAAAAATGTACCGGCTCGACGTTTCGCGGGCATCGCCTATCGGGCCGCAGATCGAGGCACGGCCACCGAGACGGACGATTCCGATCGCGGCATTGAGCGCGTTGCCGCCGCAGATTTCATCGAAATGGCTGGCGTTCACCTTGAATCCGCGCGCGGGTAATTCCTGGACGCGAAACGTCAGGTCACGTACCGGCATGCCGATACAGAGGATGCGCGGAGGGGTTTTGGGCGCGGCAGCGTGAAAGTTCATCGGATCGTCCATCACGTCCGTCCTGCCCTCTAGAACCAGACCTCCGCTGTCAATCGACGAGCCATGATCGGGTTCCAGCTATGCGCGCGTACCGGAGTCTGTCTGCAGCCAACGGCCGACTAAATGGTGGGCAATGGCAAACGGGTGAGGCCCCGCAAGGCCTCCGGGATGTTCCCGTTTCAGCATCAGGGTTGCCTCGGTGCGGTCGAACCAGCGCGCGTCTTCGAGTTCTGCACGGTCGACAACAATATCCTCGCTGGTGGCGCGCGCGGTGCATCCGATCATCAGCGATGACGGATAGGGCCACGGCTGCGTCATGTAATAATTCACGTCGGTGCAGTGAATCCCGGATTCCTCGAAGATCTCGCGCCGGACCGCGTCCTCGATGGTCTCGGCGGCTTCGACGAATCCTGCGAGGCACGACCACATTCCTGTGGGAAATTGCTTCTGCCGCCCGAGCAGGCATTTGTCGCCTGATGTAACCAGCATGATCACGACAGGATCGGTGCGCGGAAAATGCTCGGCCTTGCAGCTGGGGCAGTCGCGTTTCCAGCCGCCTTCCTTCATCGCCGTGCGGGTTCCGCAATTGGCGCAGTAGCCGTGGCGCTGATGCCAGCTCACCATCGATTTCGCCATCGCGATCGCCGAGAGCTGATCGGGCGCCACCGCGCCCTGCATCGCCATGCCGCGCAGTTCGGTGACAGCGACGTCGTTACGGGGCAGCAATTTCTCCACCGCCGCTGCCGAGATGCCCATGCCGAACACCGCGGCGCCGTCGCGCAGGCCCAAGAAGATGGTGCCGGGATTGGCACCGAATTTCAGCGCTTCGTCGATGCTCAGCAGCGCGCGCGGACCGTCGGCCTCCTGCTTCACCACCAGCGAGTCGCGATAAATCACATAGGCGCGGGCATCGCGGTGGGCTTCCAGCGCCAGCAGTTTCGCATCGTCACTGCGCAGATGCGCGGCGCGATCGAGAATATTGCTGATGAAGGCCGGCCGCCCCAGGGGAAACGAATCGAATGCTGTCATGGGTCAACCAAGCCAAATCTTGCGGCGAAGCGTACTGATGAAATTCTGGACTTCCTCGGCGTCATGCGCCAGCGGCGGCATCACCCCCCAGACCGGACGCGGCCAGGCGACATCGCTTGAGCGGCGCGCGATGACATGCACGTGCAGCTGCGGTACCAGATTGCCAAGAGCGGCGATATTCAGCTTGTCGCATTTGGTGACTTCTTTCAGCGCGCGGGCGACGCGCGAGATTTCCGTCATCAACTGCGCCTGCTCGACCTCGTCGAGGTCGATGATCTCCACCGCCTCAGGCCGGCGCGGCACCAGCAGCAGCCATGGATAATGCGCATCCTTGATGACAAGCACCCGGCACAACGGCAGGTCGCCGATGTCGATGGTGTCCTGTTTGAGCCGTGAATGCAGCGACCAGGCGGGAGCGTCAGCGGGCATGAGGGCAACTAATGCCTTTCGGCGTTTCCGCACAAGCCCCGCAAACCCCTTTCCGTCCCGCTTGCTTTCCGCCGCCTTTGGCCCCAAATAAGGACTGGGAGATTGGCGGTGGACGAGCCACTCGCCAACCGGGTCAGGTCCGGAAGGAAGCAGCCCTAACGAGGTCCGGATCGGGTCGCTCGTCAGTCTCCTACCTGTTTTTTCAAGCGTATTGCGCAAAAGGCGGTGATCCGTCCGGCGCTGAGTTCTGTTCCCGTTCCGCAAGCCGGCTTCGAGAGACAATCAAGTGCGGATCGATCGATGACCGACGCTGGCGCTCCCGCAATGCCCAACGAACCGGACAGCGCCCATCAGGGCGGTTTCGAGCTTGGCGGCCCGCCGGAGGCCGGCAAGCACTATCGCGTGCTGGCGCGAAAATATCGTCCCTCCAGTTTTGACGACCTGATCGGCCAGGATGCCGTGGTCCGTACCGTCTCGAACGCGTTCGAAACCGGGCGGATTCCGCAGGCCTGGATCCTGACCGGCGTGCGCGGCGTCGGAAAAACCACCACGGCGCGGATTCTCGCCCGCGCGCTGAATTATGAGCTGGCGGATGGCTCGGTGAAGGGGCCGACCATCCACATGCCGGCGCCCGGCGTGCATTGCCAGGCGATCATGGAAAGCCGGCACATGGACGTGCTGGAAATGGACGCCGCATCCCACACCGGCGTCGATGACGTGCGTCAGATCAATGACAGCGTGCGCTATGCGCCAGCCAGCGCGCGCTACAAGGTCTACATCATCGACGAAGTCCACATGCTTTCGACCGCGGCGTTCAACGCCTTCCTGAAGACGCTGGAGGAGCCGCCGGAGCACGCCAAATTCGTGTTCGCCACCACCGAAATTCGAAAGGTGCCGGTGACGGTGCTGTCGCGCTGCCAGCGCTTCGATATGCGGCGGGTCGATGCCGACGTGCTGATGGCGCATCTCGCCAATATCGCTGCAAAGGAAAACGTCGAGGCGGAGCCGGAGGCGCTCGGTATCATCGCCCGCGCGGCGGAAGGCTCGGTGCGCGATTCGCTGTCGCTGTTCGATCAGGCGATCGCGCACGCGGCCGGCGTGGTGCGCGCCGACGCCGTGCGGCAGATGCTCGGCCTTGCCGACCGCACCCGGGTGATCGATCTGTTCGATTCGCTGGCGCGCGGTGACATCGCCGGGGCATTCAGGGAATTCCGCGAGCAGTATGACACCGGCGCCGATCCGATCGTGGTGCTAAGCGACCTCGCCGAATTCGTCAATTTCGTCACCCGCGTCAAGATCGTGCCGGCGACCGCGGACAATGTGGCGTTCGGAGAAACCGAGCGGCTACGCGCCCGCGACTTCGCTTCAAAACTCTCGATGCGCGTGCTGTCGCGGATGTGGCAGATGCTGCTCAAGGGCATCACCGAGACGCAGGCCGCGACGCGGCCCGCGGCGGCCGCGGAAATGGTGCTGGTGCGCATCGCCTATGTCGCCGACATGCCGACGCCGGATGAAGCGATCCGGATGCTCGACCAAAATGGTGGTGCGCCGGTGATTGCGGGCAACGCGGCGCCGCGCAGCGGCCCGGCCCCGAGCCTTTCTTCGGTGCAATCCTCGCCGGCACGCGCGTCCACAGCGCCGCGGAGCAGCGCCGAGGCCTCCCCGCGACCGCAGATGATCGCACCGATATCCGATGCGCAGTCCGCGCCGGCGGCGCTGAAGATTGCAAGCTTTCCGGAGTTGGTGGCGCTCGCCGGCCAAAAACGCGACCTGCTGACAAAAGCAGCGCTCGAAGCCGATGTGCGCCTCGTCCGCATCGAGGACGGACGGCTCGAGCTTGCTCTGGAGCGCAGTGCGGCGCGGACCTTGATCAACGATCTCTCCCGCAAACTGGAACAATGGACAGCGCGGCGCTGGACCGTGATCGTATCCAACGAAGCGGGACAGCCGACGCTGCGTTCGCAGAACGAAGTCGAGAGGAACCAGCGCGAGCGCGCCGCCGAATCCGACCCTAGGGTGCAGGAGGTGCTGGCGCGATTTCCCGGGGCCAAGGTCGTCGAGGTGCGCAAGCTTGCCCCCGAGCCGCCGGAATCCGATGCTAGCGGTGAAGACCCTGCCGAGGGTCCCGACAGCGATGATCAATAGCAATCTCAAAGGAACGGCTCATGGCTGATTTTCTCGGCATGATGAAACAGGCGGCGCAACTGCAATCGAAAATGCAGGAAATGCAGGAAGAGCTCGGCCGCGTCGAGGTCGAGGGCATCTCGGGCGGCGGTCTTGTGACGGTTCGCATGACCGCAAAGATGGAAGTGAAGGCGGTCAAGATCGATCCATCGCTGATAAAGCCGGACGAGCGCGAAATCCTCGAGGACCTTCTGGTCAGCGCGCATAACGACGCGCGGCGCAAGGCGGAAGCCGCGATGCAGGAGAAAATGCAGGCGCTGACCGGCGGCCTCGGACTGCCGCCGGGGTTGGGCCTCGGCTAACATGCCTTCTGCCGTTGCCGGTCCCGAAATCGAACGCCTGATCCAGCTGCTGGCGCGGCTGCCGGGACTCGGCCCGCGTTCGGCGCGGCGTGCGGCACTGCATCTGATCAAGAAGCGTGAAGCGCTGATGACGCCGCTGGCCGGCGCGCTGCAGGTGGCGATCGACAAGATTCAGGTCTGCAAGACCTGCGGCAATATCGACACTCAAAATCCCTGCACGGTGTGTACCGATCCGCGGCGGGACCCGGCGATCATCGTCGTGGTCGCCGACGTCGCCGATTTGTGGGCGCTGGAGCGGGCGCATGCGACCAATGGATTCTATCATGTGCTGGGGGCGACGCTGTCGCCGCTCGATGGCGTCGGCCCGCAGGACCTGACCATCGACGCGCTGGTAGCGCGCGCGCACGATTCGCGGGTGACGGAAATCATTCTGGCTTTGAATGCAACCGTCGACGGCCAGACCACCGCGCATTACATTACCGACCTGTTGCAGGAAGCAGGCGTCAAGGTGACGAGACTTGCCCATGGCGTGCCGGTCGGCGGCGAGCTCGATTATCTCGATGAAGGCACGCTGTCCGCGGCCATGCGGCAGCGCACGTTGTTTTGAAACTGAAACCAGAGGACACATGACGAGAAGTGATTTCGGTAAATTATCCGGGCTGGCCGCGGCCGTTCTGACGATCTTTGTTGGAGCCGCGTCCGACGCGCAGGCGCAGCAGGTGATCAAGAACGGCGATATCCTGACAGGACAACTCAATGCCATGCGCAGCCGCGCCAAGGGCAAGCGCGTCAGCACCTTTCAGCTCGTCAGCGAACCGCACCGGCTGCCGCCGCCGAACGGGCTTTGCAATCTTGAGACCGGACCGGAAACATTTCAGATCGTTACCAACAATGACGCTCAGGCGGCGCAGTTGAAGGACTTTATCGGCAAGCAGATTTCGGTGAAGGTCGACGAGGTCGCGTGCGCAGAGGATGCCGGGCAGATGAGCGAAGCCGTGGTCACGAAATGGAGCGTGGTGACGAAGCATTGACTGGCCGACATTACACGTAACGCTGTCATCGCCTGGCGATCCAGTACGCCGTGACGCCTGATTACTTGCGAAAAGCTCTGGGATACTGGATCATCCGCTTTCGCGGATGATGACGAGCGAGTGTACTGGTCGCAGTGTTCCACCGAACCGCAGTCTAAACCTTCGCCGGCTCCAGCGTCTCAAAATGCCCGCGCCGCTGCAGCCACGCCAGCAGGATCAGGCTCGGCACCGCGACCACGACGCAGATCGCGAAGAACAGCGGCCAGCCTGTCGCCTTCGCCACATAACCCGCGCCAGAGGACAAATAGGTGCGCCCCACAGCAGCAAGGGCCGTGAGCAGCGCGTATTGCGTCGCGGTGTGCAGCGGATTTTTGCACAGCGCCGACAGATAGGCGACGAAGATCACGGTGCCGATGGCGCTGGTGAAATTTTCCGCTGATATCGCGAACGCCAGCGCCCATTGATTGACGCCGACCAGCGCCAGCCATGAGAACGACAGATTGGCCATCGCCTGCAGCACGCCGCCAATCCACAGGCTAACGGGAAGCGAATAGCGCCGCGCCACAAATCCGCCGGCGAAGCCGCCGATCAAGGTCGCGGCGAGGCCGACGCCCTTGACGATGGCGGCATAGTCGTTGCGGGTAAAACCGAGGTCGATCACGAATGGCGCGGTCATCGTGCCGGAAAACGCATCGGTGAATTTGTAGAGCACCACAAAGGCGAGCGCCGCCCAAGCATCCCTGCGTGCGAGAAACTCGGAGAATGCGCCGATCGCGGCATGGATCACGCGCGTGAACGCGGTCTCCGTCCGCGTCGCGGCCTCCGCGCGCGCCGATTGCTCGGGCTCGGTGGCGACGAGCGCCGTGACGGTGCCGATCAGCACTAACGCTGCCATCACCACATAGCCCCACATCCAAGCCGAAGAGCGCGGGATGCCGGCGCCTTCGAACGCACTCACCATGAACAGCGCGCCCGCTGTTGAAACCAGCATGCCGATGCGGTAAGCCGCGACATAGGACGCCATGCCGGCGGCCTGCTCGCTCTCGGGCAGGCTTTCGACTCGAAACGCATCGACCACAATGTCCTGTGTCGACGACATTGCCGCGACCAACAGCGCGCCGAGCGCCACGAACAGCGGCGAGCGCGCCGGGTCGGTCAGCGCCAGCAGCAGGATCGAAGCCATCAGCAGCAATTGCGAGAACACCAGCCAGCCGCGCCGGCGGCCGAATCTGCGCGTGAATAACGGTACATGCAGCGCATCGACCAGCGGCGCCCAGAGGAATTTCAGGGTGTAGGGGGTGCCGACCAGCGCGAACAGGCCGATGGTGCCGAGATCGACGCCTGATTCGCGCATCCACACCAGTAGCGTCGAACCCGACAGCGCCAGCGGCAGGCCGGACGAAAAGCCGAGCAGCAGAACGATCAGCACCCGCCGTTGCAGATACACCGTGAGGCCTTCGCGCCAGGAGGCGCGAGGCGCAGTGAGAATCTTGGGCGAGGAGGACGCAGTTTCCGGTGCCGTCATAAGAAGGTG
>DASXJV010000149.1:0-12915 GCA_036497205.1 Bradyrhizobium sp. | reverse complement strand
GAAAAGAAATGGTCGCAGCTGGTCAAGGCCAGCGGCGTCGAGCAGGAGTAAGGGGACGCGTGCCCTCCGCGCAGGTTTCGGGGCTGACTTGCGCGGCTCACGCTTGCTACAACAAACCGATGCGACCTCATGCGATTCGTTTTTGCTCTGGATATCTCGCGGTAGCGCTGCTGCTGATTGGGGCGCAAGCTGCGGCTCTCGATGCGGGCGCGCTCCCCGCAGCGACGGCCGAGGCGATGGCGCAAGTGGCATCGCCGCAAGCGATCGCCGAATATCGCCGCAAGCTCGGGGAATATCAGGAAGCGCGCGCCGCGTTCGAGCAGGAAGCTGGCGCCTATTGGAGTTCGATTGCCGAGAAGCGGCGGGGCCGTAACGCCAAGCGGCGCGAGCACCTGCCGATCACGGTCGATGACTACGTGCTGACGCAGCCGCCGGTCTATACCGGGCCGAAGCGGCCGGTGAATCCGCAGCCCGAGGCCGTAGAGCCGCGTGAACCCCGGGAGCGCAAATACATTCCGGTCGTCGCCGATCTCCTGAAGGCGGCCGCGGAGCAGTTCCAGTTTGTCCCGCAGCAGCCCGCCAACGACTTCGAGTTCAAGCGCGCCTATGCGCGATACGCAGCCGCGTCAGGACTTACGCGCGAGCAGGCGGTGCGGGTCTATGCGTTCGAAACCGGCGGCAATGGCAATCACGCGTCGCAGTCGGGCTTCCACGGTTCGCGCGCGATTTCCACGGCGATCGGCTACAACCAGCTCTTGACCACCAACACGGTCGAACTGCTCGCGGAGCAAGGTCCGGAATTCGTGAAGGTGCTCACGGAGAGGGCGGCGCGTCTGTCAGGCCCCGCCCGCCAGAGCATGGATCACAAGATCGCGGTGCTGAGGCGGATGGTGGCAGTGGCGCGTTCGGTTCCGGACGAGTGGGCGCAGCACGAGAAGCTCGGGGATACGCCGCAGGGCTGGGCCATCCATGCGATGGTGCTGGATATCGATGTCGGCCCGCTGCTGCAGACCCACAAGCTGCTTACTTCCGTGATCTTCGCGCGCGCCAAGGGCTATGCCCGTGCGCTCACCGCCGCCGAACTGGAAATGATGAATCTGACCGGCGACAGCACCGGGCTCGACATGGTAACGATGCCGGCGGCGATGCGCGAGCAGGTCCCGACCTCGAATTTCTTTCAGCGCGGCGGTTACGAGCGCAATCCGGTCGCGATCCGCAATAACACCGTGTCGAAACTGCTGGCGGTTACCGATAACAGGATGGACAGCAACAGCAATTTGCAGGGCGCGAAGGATCTCGCCGCGGCGTTTTAGTTCGATCGTCGTTCCGGCGTTCGCCGGCACGACTCGCGGTGAGTTGGGCGTGCCTCAATTCGATCCGAACATGAACTTGCCATCGCCCTCCAGGTACGGCCCCGTCCGCATGTAGAGCTGTCCATTTTGGCCGATGAAGAACAACGTGCCCTTCGGCACCTTCTTGGCGCCCTTCAGGAGCAGTCCGGCATTATTGGTGCCCAGCTTGTAGGAAAACGTCTTGCCTTCCTTGTCGTAGCCATAGGCCATGTCCGGCGTCAGGACCCATGGCGTCGGCGCCGCCGCTTGCGAAAACGCGGATGTCGTCAGCGCGGTTAGCACGGCTGCCACCAAAAGGGTCTTGGTCGAAGATCTCATCATCATGCATGCTCCCACCGCGGGTCCGAAAAGCTGTTCTCGCCCAGCGGGCGGCAGTTTCTTGAACAAATCACGAACACCATTGTCCCGTCAATACGACTAGTCGATTCGCCGCAGCAGGCATCCTACGACTTTGTCATTTCCCGCTCCCGACATCGCGACTATTTTCCGGTTTCGGTCTAGAACCGGTACGGCAAATTATATTGTAGGGATGATTCGATGAACCACGTCATGAAAATTTGTTTGAGTGTCGCGCCGTTGCTTGTGATGCTGGTTCCTGCTGCCCGTGCCGACGACTTCAAGCTCAGCAACAACCAGAGAATTGCCTGCAGCCGGGGCTTGAGTCCCGGAAAACTCAACACTGCGACCTGCAAATCCTACGCCTACCTCTTCAATGCCAAGACCTCGGAATATTTCAGGTGCCAGATAACCTTGGCGCTGACGCGGGACAACAAGGAAGTCATCAATGTCCAGACCGACGGCGGCTGCATCAAGAGGCCCCGCATTTTCGAGACCGATTCAAATTATTCCTTCGATGCCACCGAGACCGAGCCGCCCAACACCAATTCATTTTTTGGTCCCGGGGGCTACGCGGTGTGGGCCAGCGACACCACCGCGCAAAAACTCCGCGGCTGCATCATCATCTCCTCCGGCCTCGGCTCCGACATCTCGAAATGCCTCGACATGACGTTTCAGTGACTGTGCCGCAAAACGCTGACCGGACGCCTTTAGCTCCGGTCAGCGTATCGTGTAAGGTCTAGCCCGGCCGGTTTTCCGGGCGCGCGAAAGCTTTAGCGGCTCATGCGCGCCGAAGCCGGATGCCCCGGCACCTTGAAGCGCTTGCCGGTATCCGTAACCTTGGTGCCGTTGACTTTCAGGATCGAGAAATCCTGGGTCATATAGTTTCCGGCCAAAATGTATTTTCCGTCCGGCGTGAACATGATCGCCTCCGGCAATCCGCCGACCTCGATATCCTGGGTCTTGGTCACTTTCTTGCCGTCGATCTTCAAGACGGAGAGGCTGCCGTTCTTCTGATAGAAGAACGCCTTCTTCATGTTGGAGCCGCGCAGGATGGCGGCGATCGCGAGATCGCCCTTCGGTGACATCGCCAGTCCTTCGGGGCCGTCACCGACCACCACCCGATCGATAATGCGCGGCGGATTGGCTTCGAGATCGATCACGCTTGTCGTGTCGACGCTGCCGTCGGACGAGCCGGCGCCACCGTTGTCCGAGGTCAACGCAAGCTTGCCGTTGGGCGTTACCACGATATTGTAAGGCCACTGGCCGGTCGGCAAATCGACCTTGTTGTAGGTTACCTTGTCGCCGGCGATGTCGAGTACCGACACCTTGTGAGCCGGAAATCGCACCGCCAGCGCCCGCTTGCCGTCCGGCGTGAACACCACATGCGCGACGCTATCGGGCATCGCGATGGTATCGGTGACCTTGACGTCGGTGCCGTTGACCGAGAGTACGCTGATCGAGTTATCGCCGCGATTGGCAACCAGCGCCATCTTGCCGGACGGACTGATGCTTAGTCCCGAGGGTTGCTTGCCGCCGGTGATTGTCGCCGCCAGTTTGGGCGGGTTGGCCTTCAGATCGATGACGTAGATCTTGTTGTCGGGCACCTGTTTCAGCGTGTCGCCGTCCTTGGTGACATCAACCGAATCCGCCACCAGCGCGACCGAGCCGGTCGGGTCGATGTCGAGATTGACCGGCGGTCCGACGATTGAATTCTTCAGGGGCAGCGTGGCGACGATCTTGGGATCTTCAGGATTGGCGAGATCGACGATGAGGACCGAATCCTTGCCGCTCGGGGACAGGACCGGCTTGCCATCATCGTCCCATGAGACTTTCTCATCGTTGCCGACGATCATGAACGGCTTGGCATGAGCGAGATTGAGGCTGGAACAGCAGAGCAGGATTGCTGCCCCCAAGGATAATCCAACTGCGCGATTGACAGGCATTCTGGCGTTCTCCCGGATAGAACCGGCCTCTGATGGCCCGGTTTTCGCAACCGAGAGTACCCGCGCAACCGCATTGTTGCCAGCGCGAAGGCGGCCGCTGCCGCCGCCAACACTGGCGACGGCCGTTCGCGCGAGCCGGAGGCGTTAGCCGCCGATGCCTTTTTCCTTGAAGTACTTCAGCGCGCCGGGATGGAACGGGATCGGTGAGCGCTCCTGGACCTGGTTGTCGAGCGAGAAGCTTTCGGCTTCCTTGTGCACCGCGACGATATCGGCCTTCTTCTCCACCAACGTCTTGACGATCGTATAAGCGTCGTCGTTGCTCATCTTGTCGCCGGTGACGATCAAATTCCAGACTTCGGCGATGGAGTTGTCCTTGTCATAGCCCGGATATGAGCCCGCCTTGATCTTGCTGGCGGTATAGAGCTTGCCATATTTGGCGTTCATCTTTTCGACCGTATCGCCGTGATCGATCAGCTTCATCTTCATGCCGGGGGTTGCCGCGAGATCGGTCACCGCCGCGGTGGGAATGCCGCCCACCCAGAAGAACGCGTCGATCTTGCGGTCCTTGATGGCGTTGACGGATTCGGCGACGCCGAGCCGTTCGCGCTTCATATCCTTGTCCTTGTCGAGCCCCGCGGCCTCGATGACGCGGAACGCCATCACTTCGGTGGCGCCGCCCGGCGAGCCGGTGGAGACGCGCTTGCCTTTCAGGTCCGCCATGGTCTCGATTCCGGTCCCTTCGACGGTCACCACATGCATACGGTTCGGATAAACCACGAGCAGCGCTTGCAGCGGCACCTTGCCGCCTTTGAACTTGTCCTGGCCCTGCATCGCATCAAGCGCGGCGTCGGCCATGGTGAATCCCATTTCGCTCTGCCCGGTGCCGATCAGCTTGAGATTGTCGATCGACCCGCCCGTGACCTCGGCGGTGGCCTGCACGTTGGGAAGGTTCTTCGACAGCACGTTGGCGACGGCTCCGCCCAGCGGATAATAAACGCCGCCGGTGCCACCGGTGCCGATCGACATGGTCTTCTGCTGGGCGTGGGCTATCCCGGCGAGTGCGAGCCCGGCCGAAAACGTAACAGCCAGCACCGCCGCAGTTCTTTTGATTGTCGTCGTCATCGATTCACTCCCTGACTATGTTGTAAGGGCGGGTCGTATCGGCGCCCGCGTTTTGGCCTGCCACAGTACTACGCCGAGGCCGATGATCAGGCCGGGCACGTAAGTGTAGCTGATGTCGCGTCCAATGATCCATTCGACGATCGCTTCGATCAAACTCGGAAACACCAGCAGCAATCCGGATAGCAGAAGCAGGCCGCGCTCGACCGGCGTATTTTGTCGCAGCCCCCAGTTCTGGGCAACCGCGGCGAGAGCTACCAGCCCGAACGTGGTTTTGATCGTGATCTCGACGACGTCGACCCATGATCCGCCCTTCGGAATCGCGAGCAGCAAGCCGACACCCTGCGGATCGAGCACGAACACGAACGGCACCAGGAAGGCCGGCAATGTATATTTCCACGATTGCAGCGTGGTCTTGTAGGGATCGCCGCCGGTGATGGCGGCTGCAGCAAACGGAGAAAGGGCGGTCGGCGGCGACACCTCCGACAGCACGGCGTAATAGAAGATGAACATGTGCGCGGCGAAATCGGGCACGCCGAGCTTGATCAGCGCGGGCGCGGCGATCACCGCGCAGATGATGTAGGATGCCGTCACTGGCACGGCGAGCCCGATGATCCACACTATCAGCGAGGTATAGATCGCGGTGAGCAACAGGCTGCCGCCGGCATAGCTGATGACGATTGACGAGAATTTGAGGCCGAGCCCGGTCAGGGTTACGACACCGACCACGATGCCGGCGCAAGCGCAGGTGGTCGCGGCGTTCAGCGCCCCGATCGAACCGTCGGCGAGCGCCTTCACCAGCTTCTTCGGCACCAGCGCCGTCTCCTTGCGCAGGAAGCTCAGCGCAAAGGTCGTCAGCGTGGCATAGAACACTGACAGCGACGGCGAGTATCCGACCAGCATGAACACTACGACGGCGATCAGCGAGATAAAGTGGAAGCCGTAACGCCTGGTCATCTGGCCCAGCGTCATTTCCGGCGTGAAGGTCACATCTTTCGCGCCGAATTTCCTGGCGTCCAGCTCGACCATGATCAGCAGCGACAGGTAATAGAGACAGGTCGGGATGGTCGCCATCCAGATCACGTCGAGATAGCTGATCTTGAGAAATTCCGCGATCAGGAAGGCGGCGGCGCCGAGCACCGGCGGCGACAGGATCGCTCCTAACCCGCCGGCCGCAAGCAATCCGCCGGCGGCGTTCTTCTCGAAGCCGGCCTTGGCCAGCATCGGATAGGCAACGGTGCCGATCATCACGGTGGTGGCGACGCCCGATCCGGACGGTCCGCCCAGCAGGAACGACGACAGCACCACGGTCCGCCCGGCGCTGTTCGGCTTGCCGCCCATCAGCGCCAGCGAAAAATCGATGAAGAACTTGCCGGCGCCGGATTGCTGCAGGAAGGCGCCATAGATCGTGAACAGGATGATCAGGGTCGCCGACACGTCGACCGCGACGCCGAAAATGCCTTCCAGCGTAATGAAGAGGTGGCCGACCAGACGGGGCAGGTCGTAACCGCGATGGGTCCACGGCGCCGGCAGATGCGGCCCGAGCATCGCATAGGCAATGAACAATAGCGACACCACGGGCATGATCAGGCCGGTAGTGCGCCGCGTCGCCTCCAGCAACAGCACGATGAACACGATGCCGACGACGACGTCTAAGCGATCGGGCATGGTGGCGCGGTCGGTGAAATCGTCACCGCCCCACAGGGCATAGACGATAGTCGCAACTGCAAAAATGCCGGGCACGACGTCCCACCAGCGCACACGGTTGCGAAAACGCGTTGCCAGCGGAAACAGCAGGAAGCTGAGCACCAGCGTGAATGCGACGTGGGTGTAGCGAAGTTCCTGCGTCGGAACGATTGCGTAGGCCGCGTAGAGATGGAACAGGCTCATCACAACGGCAATGGCGGTCGAGATTCGCCCCGCCCAGCCCATCAGGCGGTTGGCCGCGCCCTCTTCGGCCTCGACGAACGACTCGGCCTTGAGCAACGCTTCATTGGAAACGGCAATAACGTCGTGATTGGGCAATGAATTGCCCGGCGATGGATTGTCTGCGGCCATGCTCCCCCCGGAACGCTCTTACATGGCCTGGCTAACTGGCCGTGGCGTTGGTTTCGGGGGCATTGATGCCGGTTTGGGCAAACGGTGGCAAGGGCATCGGATCAGAGACTTTGGGATTATTGGCACAGTGCGAAATAGTGCCGTCTCCCACGTTGCGCGCCGCGTCGCTGCTTCGCAGGAAAGACCGCGGAGCTGTCTCCCCGCGGTGGCGGTTTCGATTAGCGCTATTGAGCGAGCGCCAATATTCCACCTGCGAAGGAATGCCAGGCAGGCGTGACACTGATCGGCCAATTCAGCAGCTTCACCGCCACCAGCGCGGCGCCGCCATAAATGTAGACGGGGTGCGGACGACGGCGCGTGCGCCAGTCGAAAATGATCGCGACTACGAGCAGCAGATAGGCGACCAAGGCCGGGACAATGGTGACCTCGACGGGGGGCGGGCCGGGTGGTCCGGGCGGCGCCAGGAACGTGAGAAACCAGCGCGCCACCGCCGCATCCAGAAGCGAGATGCCGGCCAGCAGCATCAATCTCTTGTGCGTTTCGGGCTGACGGGTGGCGGCGACGGCGAGGGTGAAGACCACCGCGAAGAACAGAATGCCGCTGAGCGGGACAATCGCAAAGGCTATTCCGGCGTCGGTGAGCCCGAGCGCCGCGGAGCGCTTCATTACGTTGACCGCTACCAGGAAACCGAAGATTGTCATCGCGGTCGCGAGCGACACGCCGATCATTCCCAACGTTCGATGCCGTGCTATCCGGCCGGAAGCGGCCAGCCAGGTCTGGAACGCAAAGTACAGGGTCCACGCAAAGAACAACATGCCGTGAAAGTGGACCACCGGCATCGGCGGGAACGATCCTGAAGCCATCGGCAGCCAATAGGTCGGCGCGAAGCCAAGGAAGGCGACGGCCGTGCAGGACAGCGCCATGTAGAAGTAGAAATATTGCGCGTGCGATGATGCGATGGCGCGCACGCGATTATCGTCAATCAACGTTGTCATACGTATTATGTCTCCGCGACCAGGAGTTGTTATGCGTGTTGAGTCTCGGAAATCAGCATTTGGTTCAAAATAGCTTTGCCATCCGATATATCAGAATATTATTCTGCGCGCTAAAATTCCTCCGCACTCCGATCCGCGCTATTATTGCCGAGCGACGCTCCTAACGTTGAAAGCGATTTGCCGAGAAAATCGATGCAATTCTGTTTCACGGCCCTGATCCGGATCGCGGCTGTCGCCTCTGTCCTGCGGGCAGCGCTGCCGTACGACGCGTGCGCGACCGGCACAGAACCGGTCAAAGACCCGCAGATCGATGCCGCGCCATGCGTCGCTGCGGCCGCGTCCAATGACGCCGACAAGATCATCGACGTTTGCGGCGCGCTGGTCGACAACGAGAAGACGTCGAAGGCCGATCGCATCAAGGCGCTGATCGCGCGCGCCGGCGCTTACGACCGCAAGGATTTGATCGATCGCGCCATCGGCGACTACGACACCGCGTTGCGGCTCGATCCGACGCTTTCAGATATCTTCAACATCAGAGGCGAACTCTGGCGCAGGAAGGGCGACCGGCCGCGCGCGCTGCAGGACTTTGGCGCGGCCATCAAACTCAATCCGCAGCATGAGGCGGCGCGCGCCAACTACAAGTCGCTGGCCCAGGAACTGGAGCGGCTCGGCGCGGAGATGGCCATCAAGAACAAGCCAATTACTCCCTTGAAATCAAGTCCGCCCTTGAAATGATGCCGCTTCGGGTGACAATGGCAGGTAAATAAACTCGATTGTCGCCCATGCCGTTATGGCCAGGCACAAGGCGCGAAGCGCCGTCTTCGCGCCTGATGTCCCGGCCATCCACGTCTTGCTTCTCTGATTGACAACAAAGAACGTGGCTGCCCGGCAGTGCAGATAAGTTTACGCAATCTGCTCAGATTGCAATGACCGCGCATGACGAGGACGAGGTAACGGAGCGGGAGCGACGCCATGAACATCCAGGACAACAGCAGGTATCATCAGGTCCATGCCCGCTCGCTCAGAGATCCCGAGGGCTTTTGGGGCGAGGCCGCACGCGAAATCGACTGGATCGAGCCTGCGAAAAAGATCTTTGATCCCGGCCTGGGGCTTTACGGCCGCTGGTTTGCCGGCGCCGTTGTCAACACCTGCTACAACGCGCTCGACCGCCATGTCGCGGGTGGACGCGCCGACCAGGTGGCGCTGATCCACGATTCGCCGCTGGCGGGCGTCGTCACCAAACTGACCTACGCCGAGATGCTGCATGAGGTGAAGACGCTTGCCGCCGTCATGGCCGATTTCGGCCTTGCTAAGGGCGACCGCGTCATCCTCTATATGCCGATGGTGCCGGAAGCCATGATCGCGATGCTGGCCTGCGCGCGGATCGGCGCGGTGCATTCCGTGGTGTTCGGCGGCTTTGCGGCGAAGGAGCTTGCGACCCGGATCGAGGACGCCAAACCAAAACTGATTTTATCGGCGAGCTGCGGGCTCGAGCCCGGCCGCATCGTACAATACAAGCCGCTGCTCGACGAGGCGATCAAACTCTCAAGCGTCAAGCCGCAGGCCTGCATCATCCTGCAGCGGCCGCAGCAATCATGCGAACTCACAGCTGGCCGCGATCACGACTGGGCCGAACTGCGCACCAAGGCCATCTCGGCGAAAAAATCCGCCGAGTGCGTGCCGGTGCTCGCGACCGATCCTCTCTATATTCTCTACACGTCGGGCACCACGGGGAAGCCGAAAGGCGTGGTGCGCGACAATGGCGGGCATCTGGTCGCGCTGAAATGGTCGATGTTCAATCTCTACGGCGTCAGGCCCGGCGAGGTCTGGTGGTGCGGCTCCGATATCGGCTGGGTGGTCGGCCACAGCTACATCATCTACGGGCCGCTGTTTCATGGCGCGACGTCGATCATGTACGAGGGCAAGCCGATCGGCACGCCCGACGCCGGCAGCTTCTGGCGGGTGATCGCTGAACACAAGGCGGTGGCGCTGTTCACCGCGCCGACCGCATTCCGCGCCATCCGCAAGGAAGACCCCGACGGCAAATTCATCCGCCAATACGATCTGTCGAAATTCCGCACGCTGTTTCTCGCGGGCGAGCGCGCCGATCCGCCGACGGTGGAATGGGCGGAAGCGCAATTGAAGGTGCCTGTCATCGATCACTGGTGGCAGACCGAAACCGGCTGGTGCATCGCCGGCAATCCAGTAGGGCTCGGTCAGCTGCCGGTGAAGCATGGCTCGCCGACGGTGCCGATGCCGGGCTATCAGGTCGATGTAGTCGATGAAGCGGCAAAGCCGCTGCCCGCTGGCACCATGGGCTCGATAGTAATAAAACTGCCGATGCCGCCGGGCTGCCTGCCTACCTTGTGGGAGCAGGACCAGCGTTGCAAGGAAGCCTATCTCAGCGAATTTCCCGGCTACTACAAAACCTCCGACGCCGGTTACAAGGACGAGGACGGCTACGTCTATGTGATGGGCCGCACCGACGACATCATCAACGTCGCCGGCCACCGGCTCTCCACCGGCGGCATGGAAGAGATTCTCGCTTCCCATCCCGACGTCGCCGAATGCGCGGTGCTCGGCGTCAAGGACGCGATCAAGGGCGAAGTGCCCTGCGGCTTCCTGGTGCTGAAGGCCGGCGTTGCCAGAAGCCATGCCGAGATCGAAAAGGAGATCGTGGCGCTGGTACGCGAAAAACTCGGGCCCGTGGCGGCGTTCAAGCTCGCGATCACGGTTGCGCGGCTGCCGAAGACGCGCTCCGGCAAAATCCTGCGCGGCACCATCAAGAAGATCGCCGACGGCGAGGCATGGACGATGCCCGCGACCATCGAGGATCCCAAAGTGCTGGACGAAATCGGCGACGCGCTGAAGGGACGGGTGTGAGGGTTCTTGAATGGGCCTCATTTCTCTGGAACCTCATCCTGAGGAGCGCGCCCTCGCGCGCGTCTCGAAGGATGAATGGCACGATGTTGGCTTCATGGTTCGAGACGCCCGCAAGCGGGCTCCTCACCATGAGGTTCGAAAGGCGGCTATGAAACTGAGATTTACTGCAGCGTTCCTGCTCGTCGCGCCTTTGCTCGCAGGTTGCCTCGAGCGGGGACAGCCGACCGTCGCGAATGCGCTTGGCGAGGACGACGACGCGTTCTGCCGCGCCAACAATGTCGCGGTCGGCTCGCCGGAATACGTCGCCTGCCGAAAGGATCGCGACGTGATGCGCAACAACGTCGCCGCGCGCGCCGACCGCCGCCAGCGCGATCTCGGCGAATACATGATGAATAACCCGGTGCGGCCGTAACATCAGGAGGCCTTCATGAACGAAGACGTTTTCAACACCAGCTTGCGCAAATTCTTGAAGAAAGTCGGCGTCACCTCGCAGCGCGAAATCGAAAAGGCAGTGCGCGACGCGGTGGAATCCGGCCGCCTCAAGGGCAACGAGAAGCTGGCGGCCAAAATGGTTTTGACCGTGGGCGGCGTCAGCCTCAGCCATGAGATCACCGACGAGATCGAACTGGGGTAGCAAGAGGCGATCCTTCTTCCTCTCCCCTTGTGGGAGTATGAGGCCCCACGTAACTGATTGAGATAGCGAGGGAAACGGAAATCGGTGTCCGTATAGTGTCCCTTGTACGGGGTTCCTCCCGTGTCCGTAAGGTCGTTTTGACCGTTGACGCCCGGTAAACCTCGTGGAGAGTTTTAGCCCGGCTCGTCGCCGACCTCGGCCCAGTTCGCCGGCAGGGAGCTGCGAGAGGCTTTTCCAGTGCGTCCCCGCCAGCTGTCCGCATCACGTCATCACCGCGACATGGTCCGAGCCATCAACGATGGGTGTCCGCTTTTGTGGCCAAGGCCGACATCCCGCCGCAAGGCCGCGACTTCCGGGTTTGAGCGGACGCTCGGTCTCATGGCTTGGCGCTAGGCAGACCCTCCGTTGATCTAGGTCAACGTCAGCGATCCTTTGGCGCTCACCCTATGTCCAGCCGCACCTGAGGCGGTTCCCGTCAACTTTCAGTTCCGCAAGCGCGAAGAGGAGACCGCCATGCATCCGAGGAAGCGCCTTTCGATCAAGTCAGCGACAGTTACCGGGATTGCTGCTAGCGTCCTGTTGGGGTTTGCAGGTCTCACTCTCAATCCAGCGCCAGCCAAGGCGGTCGTGTACTGCCAATACGTCGGTTATCCCGCCCATTGCGTCGCAAGAGCTGGCGTCGTGCTCAGGCCTCGTCCGGTGGCGCGCGCTGCGGTCCGTCATAACGCCGGTGGTAACTTAAATGGTGGCGTCAATCGCGTTGGGGTGCGGCGGTAAAGGCTTGTTTCGCGGGCCACGAGCCCTTGGCGGCAGCAGCGCTTTCCAAAAGATAAGTTCGACCGATTAGGAAGGCCATGCAGCGCGCCGCCGGGCAAGCCGCGCCAGCGCACACACGGCCACGCGCCGCGATCTGCCGGGTCACCGGGCGCAGCACGTCGTCACAGCGGCGAGCATCACGGCGCGGACAGGCGACCGATCGCGGACGGCATCACGGCATCACGTCATCACCGTCATCACGTCATCGCGTCATCACCACGCGGTCGCGCAACAGAGCGGGACACGCTCCAGCGCAAAGGGCAGCGGCAGGCGACGGCTAGGCGTCAGCGGCGAGGCCATTAGAAAGCCGCACAGCGCACCGCAGCGGCAGGGCTATAGGCCACCGGGCAAGCCGACGCGCGTGTTGAAGTCGGGACACTGTACCTCGGGACAGTGTGCTTCGGGACAACTGTCCCTAGCTTGGTTCTTGAGTTTGGATGGCCGGGCTGGGCGACCGACGACCACCGGTATCGCCCAGAGCCCGCAGCCCCACGGCCCCGGTCCTTTCCTTCCGACCGGGGCCACCTGTTTTCCTACCTTTCTCGCTGGCAGCAACGGTAATGGGCACAGATGATGATAGATAAAGTCCAACGCGCCGTTCTCGAAAACCAAATCATCCTCGCCGAAGCCCTATGGATGCTCCTGCATTCGCAAGGTGCCAGTTCGGAGGCAGTGCTCCAGAACGTCTCCGCCCGCATCAAGCTTACGAGGGAGTTGCTCGAAGAACACGACGAAGGGAACCCTTAGCGCGGCAGCGTGCATCACCGCGACCTCGA
>DASXJV010000148.1:0-8810 GCA_036497205.1 Bradyrhizobium sp. | reverse complement strand
CGCATCAGAAAGAGGACGAGGTGCATCAATGATTCAGATGCAGACCAACCTCGACGTGGCCGATAATTCAGGCGCACGCCGTGTCATGTGCATCAAGGTGCTTGGGGGCTCCAAGCGCCGCTATGCCACCGTGGGCGACGTCATTGTCGTGTCGATCAAGGAAGCGATCCCGCGCGGCAAGGTGAAGAAGGGCGACGTGATGAAGGCTGTCGTGGTGCGGGTCCGCAAGGACATCCGCCGCGCCGATGGCTCCGTCATCCGCTTTGACCGCAACGCTGCCGTGCTGATCAACAATCAGTCGGAGCCGATCGGCACCCGCATCTTCGGACCGGTGCCGCGCGAGTTGCGCGCCAAGAACCACATGAAAATCATCTCGCTTGCGCCGGAGGTGCTGTGATGGCTGCCAAGATCCGGAAGGGTGACAAGGTCATCGTGCTGAACGGCCGCGACAAGGGCCGCACCGGCGAGGTGTTCGAGGTGCGTCCCGACGAGAACAAGGCGCTGGTCCGCGGGGTCAATCTCGTAAAGCGCCACCAGAAGCAGACCCAGGCGCAGGAGGGCGGCATCATTTCGAAGGAGTCGCCGATCCACCTGTCCAACATCGCGATCGTGGGCAAGGACGGCAAGCCGACCCGCGTGGGTTTCAAGATTCATGCGGATGGCAAGAAAGTACGCGTTGCCAAACGCTCGGGAGCAGAGATCGATGGCTGAGACCGCATACGTTCCGCGTTTACGCGCGCAGTTCGACAAGGAAATCCGCGGCAAGCTGACGGAGCAGTTCGGCTATGCCAACGTCATGCAGGTGCCCCGCCTTGAGAAAGTCGTTCTCAACATGGGCATCGGCGAGGCGGTAAACGACCGCAAGAAGGCGGAGTCGGCTGCCGCCGATCTGTCGCTGATCGCCGGCCAGAAGGCGATCGTGACCTATTCGCGCGTCGCGATCGCGACCTTCAAGCTGCGTGAAAACCAGCCGATCGGCTGCAAGGTCACGCTGCGCAAGGCCAAGATGTACGAGTTCATCGATCGCCTCGTGAACGTCGCTCTGCCACGCGTGCGAGATTTCCGCGGCCTCAACCCGAAGAGCTTTGACGGCCGCGGCAACTACTCGCTCGGCATCAAGGAGCACATCATTTTCCCCGAAATCGACTTCGACAAGATGGGGGAAACATGGGGCATGGACGTCACGGTATGCACCACGGCGCGCACCGACGATGAAGCCAGAGCATTGTTGACCGCATTCAATTTCCCGTTCCGGCAGTGAGACGCTGACAAGCCTCTCAAACGCGGAAACCCAGGAGCCAAGCATGGCAAAGAAGAGTTCGATCGAGAAGAACAACCGGCGCAAACGGATGACCAAGAACGCCGCGCCCAAGCGCGCGAAGCTGAAGGCCATCATCGCCGACAAGAAGAAGCCGATGGAAGAGCGGTTTGCGGCGACGCTGAAGCTCGCGGAGCTTCCGCGCAATTCGTCGGCGACCCGGATCCGCAATCGCTGCGAAATGACCGGACGCCCGCGCTCGATCTATCGCAAGAACAAGCTCAGCCGTATCGCGCTGCGTGAACTCGGCTCCAAGGGCCTGGTTCCCGGGCTCGTGAAGTCGAGCTGGTAAGGAGGATCGGACATGTCAACACACGATCCGATCAGCGATCTCATCACCCGCATCCGCAATGCGCAGATGCGCGCCAAGCCCAAGGTCTCGACCCCGGGCTCGAAGATGCGCGCCAACGTGCTCGAGGTGCTCAAGGCCGAGGGTTACATCCGCGGGTATGCCAGCGTCGAGCATGCCTCTGGCCGCAGCGAGCTAGAGATCGAGTTGAAGTATTTCGACGGCGAGCCGGTGATTCGCGAGATCGAGCGGGTATCGAAGCCGGGGCGGCGGGTTTACGCCTCGGTGAAGAACCTGCCGCGCGTGAACAACGGTCTAGGAATTTCGGTGTTATCGACGCCGAAGGGAATCATGGCTGACCACGACGCGCGCGATGCGAATGTGGGCGGCGAAATTCTCTTCACGGTGTTCTGAGGAAGGATCAGTCATGTCACGTATCGGCAAGCGGCCTGTGACGGTTCCGTCGGGCGTTACCGCGACCGTCGAGGGACAGACCGTGAAAATGAAGGGTCCCAAGGGCCAGCTTCAGTTCGTCGTGCATGACGACGTCGAGGTGAAGTTCGAAAGCGGCGCAGTCAAGGTCGCGCCGCGGGTCAAGACCAACCGCGCGCAGGCGATGTATGGCACGGCGCGCGCGCAGGTTGCCAACCTGGTGGTTGGCGTTACCAAGGGTTTCGAGAAAAAGCTCGAAATCACCGGCGTCGGCTACCGCGCCGCGCTGCAGGGCAAGAACCTGCAGCTCGCGCTCGGCTACAGCCACGATGTCGTCTACGCGATCCCGGAAGGCATTGCGATCACGGTGCCGAAGCCGACCGAGATCGTCATCAACGGAAATGATTCCCAGCGCGTCGGCCAAGTCGCCGCGGAGATCCGCAGCTACCGTCCGCCGGAGCCCTATAAGGGCAAGGGCGTCAAGTATGCCGACGAATTCATCTTCCGCAAGGAAGGCAAGAAGAAGTAACGGAGCCGGTCATGTCGAGACTCAAGATAACGAATGCCCGGCGCAAGCAACGCGTGAGGCTGTCGTTGCGCCGTACCGCGAGCGGGCGTCCGCGTTTGTCGGTGTTCCGCTCGTCGAAGCACATCTATGCCCAAGTCATCGACGACCTTAAGGGCGAGACGCTGGCGTCGGCTTCTTCGCTGGAGAAGGCGATGCGCGAGACCGGCAACACCGGCGCGAACATCGACGCGGCCAAGGCGGTTGGCAAGCTGCTGGCCGAACGTGCCGTAAAGAACGGCGTCACGGAAGTGGTGTTCGATCGCGGCGGCTATCTCTATCACGGCCGCGTCAAGGCGCTTGCGGATGCGGCGCGCGAAAGCGGATTGAGCTTCTAAGTTATCTGGTTTGGAAGTTTTGGAATTGAACGGACACAAGGACTGGGGCGCGAGCCTCTTAAGGATTGGAAAACACCATGGCAGGTGAACGCGAACGCGGTGGCGGCCACAGAGGCGGCCGGGAAGAGCGCGACAGCGAGTTCGTCGACAAGCTCGTCCACATCAATCGTGTGGCGAAGGTCGTCAAGGGCGGGAAGCGCTTCGGTTTTGCAGCCCTGGTCGTGATCGGCGATCAGAAGGGCCGGGTCGGATTCGGCCACGGCAAAGCGCGCGAAGTCCCCGAGGCGATCCGCAAGGCAACGGAGTCGGCGAAGCGCAACCTGACGCGCGTCGCGTTGCGCGAAGGCCGTACGCTGCATCACGATATCGCCGGCCGTCACGGCGCCGGCCGGGTTTATCTGCGCGCGGCGCCGGCAGGGACCGGCATCATCGCGGGCGGTCCGATGCGCGCGGTGTTCGAGACGCTCGGCATTCAGGACGTTGTGGCGAAGTCGATCGGCTCGTCAAACCCCTACAACATGGTTCGCGCGACGTTCGACGCGCTCAAGCATCAGGATTCGCCGCGTTCGGTTGCGGCGCGCCGCAATATCAAGGTGTCCACGCTGCAGTCGCGCCGTGTCGGCGGCGACGCTGAAGTGGTCGCCGAATAACCAACACGCGCGTCTCGCGCTTTTCGGAGTTATGACGATGGCCAAGGCCGCAAAGATGATCAAGCTCGAGCAGACCGGCAGCGCGATACGCCGCCACCACTCGCAGCGCGCGACGCTGATCGGCCTCAAGCTCAACAAGATCGGCCGGGTCACCGAGTTGCAGGATACCCCGGCGATTCGCGGCATGATCGCGAAGGTTCAACATCTCGTCCGCGTCGTCGACGAGAAATAAGATGGGCGCATGATCCCGAAAAGCGGGAACCGGTTTTCGGTCAGGATCATGCTCCAAGGATAAAGGAAGCGAACGATGAAGCTCAGCGATATCGCCGACAATGCCGGCTCGCGCAAGAAGCGCATGCGCGTCGGCCGTGGCATCGGTTCAGGCAAGGGCAAGACTGCCGGCCGCGGCGGCAAGGGCCAGACCGCGCGATCCGGCGTACGCATCAAGGGCTTCGAAGGCGGCCAGATGCCGATACACCGGCGCCTGCCGAAGCGGGGCTTCAACAATATTTTCCGGCTCGAATTCGCCGAGATCAATCTCGATCGCATTCAGCAGGCGATCGATGCCAAGCTGCTCGACGCTAAGGATACCATCAACGCCGAATCGCTGGTGAAATCCCGCGTCCTACGACGTGCAAAGGATGGCGTGCGGCTGCTCGGCCGCGGCGAACTCAAGGCCAAGCTGAATATCGAGGTTCACGGCGCTTCGAAATCCGCCATCGCGGCGGTCGAGAAGGCGGGCGGCACGGTGAGAATCCTGGCACCGGCAAAGAAGGACGAAGGCGAGGCGGCGTAACATCTGCGTCATCGCCCGCTTCGTGCGGGCAATCTGCACGACAGGACGATGGACTTATCGAAGCCGAGCACCAAATAATGTCCGGCGTCTGCTGAATGTCCCGCCCTGCGGGGCATGACAGCGCGAGGGCGGCGGGAGAAAGCCAAACATGGTCTCAGCAGCGGAACAACTGGCGGCAAACCTCAATTTCTCGGCGCTCGGAAAAGCCGAAGAACTGAAAAAGCGCATCTGGTTCACACTGGGTGCGCTGCTTGTTTATCGGCTCGGCACCTACATTCCGCTGCCCGGCATCGATCCCAATATCTGGGAACAGGTGTTCCGGTCGCAAGCCGGCGGCATCCTCGGCATGTTCAACATGTTCGCGGGCGGCGGCATTCACCGCATGGCGATCTTTGCGCTGAACATCATGCCGTATATTTCGGCTTCGATCATTATTCAGCTCTTGACCACGGTGTCGCCGCAGCTCGAAGCGCTGAAGAAGGAAGGCGAGGCCGGCCGAAAGACGCTTAACCAGTATACCCGCTACCTCACGGTGATCCTGGCCGCGTTCCAGTCCTACGGCATCGCGGTCGGGCTCGAGGGCGCCGGCAATGTCGTCAGCGATCCCGGCCTGTTCTTCCGTCTCTCGACCGCGATCACGCTGACCGGCGGCACCATGTTCCTGATGTGGCTCGGCGAGCAGATCACCTCGCGCGGCATCGGCAACGGCATTTCGCTGATCATTCTCTCCGGCATCGTCGCGGAGTTGCCCTCGGCGCTCGCCAGCATGCTGGAACTCGGCCGTCAGGGCGCGCTGTCCACCGGCCTCATTCTGGTGGTCATCGTGATGGCGGTCGCGGTGATCGCCTTCATCGTGTTCATGGAGCGCGCGCAACGGCGGCTTTTGATTCAGTATCCGAAGCGCCAGGTCGGCAACAAGATGTTCGAAGGCCAGTCCTCGCATCTGCCGCTGAAACTGAATACATCAGGCGTGATTCCGCCGATCTTCGCTTCCTCGCTGCTTTTGCTGCCGACCACGGTCGCGAATTTCAACGCCGGCAGGGGCCCGGAGTGGTTTCAATGGATTACCACGCAGCTCGGCCACGGTCGCCCGCTGTTCCTGTTTCTCTATTTGGCGCTGATCGTATTCTTCGCGTTCTTCTATACCGCGATCGTGTTCAACCCGACCGAGACCGCCGACAATCTCAAAAAGCATGGCGGCTTCATTCCGGGCATTCGTCCCGGCGAGCGCACCGCGGAGTACATCGATTACGTACTTTCGCGCATCACGGTGCTGGGCGCGATCTACCTCGCGATTGTCTGCCTGATTCCCGAAATTCTGATTTCCTACGCCTCGGTGCCGTTTTATTTTGGCGGAACGTCGCTCTTGATCGTCGTCAGCGTGACCATGGATACGGTGGCGCAGGTTCAGGGTTATCTGCTCGCTCACCAATATGAGGGGCTGATCAGGAAGTCGAAGTTGAGGGGGCGTCGCCGCTGACGCTGGAATTGACGTGTTGCATCGCTTTCGCCATCTGCGCTCGGCGCTGATTGTGGCTGGCGCTGGTCTGGATTTCGAAATGCAGGTGCGCGGTTAATCGCTCACCGAGCCGGGGGGCGAATACGGATGAGACTGATTCTTCTCGGGCCGCCGGGGTCGGGCAAGGGAACGCAGGCGCAACGGCTAGTTCAGCGCCACGGCATCGTCCAACTCTCGACCGGCGAATTGCTGCGCGCCGCAGTGGCGGCGCAGACGCCGGTCGGCCTTAAGGCCAAGGACATCATGGCCAGCGGCGGCCTGGTACCGGACGAGATCGTGGTCGGAATCATTTCCGAGCGGCTGGATCAGCCGGACGCGGTGAAGGGCTTTATCCTCGACGGCTTTCCGCGCACGGTGCCGCAGGCGGAAGCGCTGGATGAGCTCTTGAAGAAAAAGCACATGCGGCTCGACGCCGTGATCGAGCTTCGCGTCAATGAAAGCGCGCTGCTGCAGCGTGTCGAAAACCGGGTCGCGGAAATGCGGGCGCGCGGCGAGCAAGTGCGCAACGACGACATCCCGGAGGTGCTGACGAAGCGGCTGGCGAGCTACCGTTCACTGACCGAGCCGCTGATTCACTATTATTCGGAGCGGCGCAAGCTGCTGACGGTCGATGGCATGATGACCATCGAACACGTCACACGGGAAATTAACCGCATTCTTACCGCGATCGGAGCCGTGGGGGCGAAAGCATCCAAGAAGGCGGGTGCGGCCAAACAAACCGCCAAGGGTGCCAAAAAGGGTACCAAAACGACTGCCAGAAAAGCATCCAAATCCGCAGCCAGAAGTGCCGGAGCCTCCAGGAAGGGCGCCAAGGCCCCCCGGAAGGCCGGAAAACCGGCCTCCAGAGGGGCAAAAACGCCGTCCCGCAAGGCTGCCGCGAGTTCCAAGGGCCGAGCCGCCGGGAAGACCCGGAAGGTTGCTAAAAAGGTCACGAAAAGGCGAGCTAAAGCATAGAGACGGTTGACGAAACGAAGTTAAATACTTTAATAAGCCCCGTATCCAGTCGGATAGTTTTCAGACGATGCCGGGCCCCGGGAAACCAAAGGGGAGGGCGTCGTGTTCGCGTTTGCGGACACCTGCCCGAGATAGCTAAAAACAGCCGGTCCGCGAGGGATCGGCGACAGGAGAGAAGTCCGTGGCCCGTATTGCCGGCGTGAATATTCCGACCAACAAGCGCGTCCTGATCGCGCTCCAGTACATCCATGGCATCGGCCAGAAGAATGCGGCCGACATCCTGGAGAAGGTCAAGATCTCCGATGATCGCCGCGTGTCGCAGTTGAGCGATCAGGAAGTGCTGCAAATCCGCGAAGTGATCGACCGCGACTATCTGGTCGAAGGCGACCTGCGTCGCGAGACCGGCATGAACATCAAGCGTTTGATGGATCTCGGCTGCTATCGCGGCCTGCGTCATCGCCGCGGATTGCCGGTGCGCGGTCAGCGCACCCATACCAACGCGCGCACGCGCAAGGGACCGGCCAAGTCGATCGCCGGCAAGAAGAAGTAGTTGACGAATGGCGAATAGGGGGTGGCGAATGGTTTGCATTCGCTACTCACCATTCGCCACTCGCATTTCAGGTGTAGCCGCTGGCATTACGGCGGCGTTGAGATCATAGGAAAGGTTGAGAATGGGCAAGGAAGCCACCCGCGTCCGCCGCCGTGAGCGCAAGAACATCGCCTCCGGCGTCGCGCACGTGAATTCGTCGTTCAACAACACCACCATCACCATCACCGACGCGCAGGGCAACACCATTGCCTGGTCGTCGGCGGGAACGATGGGCTTCAAGGGTTCGCGGAAATCGACGCCCTATGCTGCGCAGGTCGCGGCGGAAGACGTCTCCAAGAAAGCGCAGGAACACGGCATGCGCACGCTGGAGGTTGAGGTTGCCGGTCCGGGTTCGGGCCGCGAATCGGCGCTTCGTGCGCTGCAGGCTGCGGGTTTCACTGTTACATCGATCCGCGACGTGACGACGATCCCGCACAATGGTTGCCGTCCGCGCAAGCGCCGGCGGGTTTGACGCATCAACCGCGGGCGGCTGGTCTGCCTGCGGTGGTTTTGAGAATTTGCAAGCCGCGGACTGATCCGCGATCTCCAACGCCAGTGATTTAGATGGCATGGGTGAAACAGTGACGATCCAGAAAAATTGGCAAGAACTTATCCGCCCCAACAAGCTCCACGTAACTCCGGGCACTGATTCGAATCGCTTTGCTACGCTGGTCGCAGAGCCGCTCGAGCGCGGCTTTGGTCAGACCCTCGGCAACGCGCTGCGCCGCATCCTGTTGTCGTCGCTGCAAGGCGCGGCGGTGCAGTCGGTCCATATCGACGGCGTGCTGCACGAATTCTCCTCGATCGCGGGCGTTCGCGAGGACGTCACCGACATCGTGCTGAACATCAAGGACATCTCGATCAAGATGCAGGGCGAAGGCCCCAAGCGCATGGTCGTGAAGAAGCAGGGCCCGGGCGTCGTCACCGCCGGCGATATCCAGACCGTCGGCGATGTCGTGGTGCTCAATCCGGATCTGCAGATCTGCACGCTCGACGAGGGCGCGGAGATCCGCATGGAGTTTACGGTCGCTGCCGGCAAGGGCTACGTTGCCGCCGAGCGCAACCGTCCGGAAGACGCGCCGATCGGCCTGATCCCGGTAGACAGCCTGTTCTCACCGGTGCGCAAGGTGTCGTACAAGGTCGAGAACACCCGCGAGGGCCAGATCCTCGATTACGACAAGCTGACGATGACCATCGAGACCAATGGCGCGATCAGCCCGGATGACGCGGTGGCCTATGCCGCGCGCATCCTGCAAGATCAGCTCAATGTGTTCGTCAACTTCGAAGAGCCGCGCAAGGAAGTCGCGCAGGAGATCATTCCGGATCTCGCCTTCAACCCGGCGTTCCTCAAGAAGGTCGA
>DASXJV010000147.1:0-11501 GCA_036497205.1 Bradyrhizobium sp. | reverse complement strand
GACGGACTCCCCGAGCTGAAGCAGGCGATATCAGCCAAGTTTCAGCGCGAGAACGGTCTCAGCTACAAGCCGAACCAGATCATCGTCGGGACCGGCGGCAAGCAGGTGCTCTACAACGCGCTGATGGCTACCATCAATCCGGGCGACGAAGTCATCATTCCCGCGCCCTATTGGGTAAGCTATCCGGAAATGGTGGCGCTCGCCGGTGGCGAACCGGTGCCGGTGGTGTGCACGGCGGAGCACGGCTTCAAGCTGCAGCCAGACGCGCTCGAGAAGGCGATCACGCCGAAGACCAAGTGGATCATCCTTTGCTCGCCGTCGAACCCGACCGGCGCGGCCTATTCGCGTACCGAGCTGAAGGCGATCACCGACGTGCTGGTGAAGTATCCGCATGTCTGGGTCATGACCGACGATATGTACGAGCATCTGGTCTATGACGATTTCGTCTTCACCACGCCTGCGCAGGTCGAGCCGAAACTCTACAGCCGCACGCTGACGGTGAACGGCGTGTCGAAAGCCTATTGCATGACGGGCTGGCGCATCGGTTATGCGGGCGGCCCCGCTGAGCTGATCAAGGCGATGGCGACGATCCAGTCGCAGTCGACTTCGAACCCGTCCTCGATCTCGCAATGGGCATCGGTCGAAGCGCTCAACGGTACGCAGGACTTCATCCCGGTGAACAATAAGATGTTCAAGGAGCGCCGCGATATCGTGGTGTCGATGCTCAATCAGGCCAAGGGCATCGATTGTCCGCGGCCACAGGGCGCATTCTATGTCTACCCGTCCTGCGCCGGCACCATCGGCAAGGCTTCCCCATCGGGCAAGGTCATTGCCAACGACGAGGACTTCGTCACCGAACTCCTGGAAACCGAAGGCGTTGCGGTGGTGCAGGGTTCGGCGTTCGGGCTCGGCCCGGCATTCCGTATTTCCTACGCGACCAAGACCTCCGATCTCGAGGAAGCCTGCAAACGCATTCAGCGATTTTGCGGCAATTTGAGATAGTCAATCACTTCGTCGCCGAAGCCCTTGACGTTTTGACGGCGGCGTTTTGGAAGCGCCTGCAGCGCTAAACTGAAGAGAGGCTCGCGGAAGCGGGCCTCTTTTTTGTTGGGCGGGCCGGTTGATGCTCCGAGTGGTCTCGGCCCCGCAAAGTAACTGGCGGGAGCGCGCACGGCAAAATCTGGCACGGCCGCCGATCTTGTGTCATGATGTTGTGTTCTAGAGAAGCGAGCGCCGGGGCTATGGTGCTCTCCTGATTTTTTGCTCGCGTCACATTTTCAGCCGGAGATTTCTTCATGCGTCGCACATTCATCATTGCCGGTGCCGCCGCGACCATGCTGGTTGCATCCCTCGCCGGCGCCAATGCTCAGCAGCCGATGCAGCGCGTACAGGTCGGCATCCTCGAATGCCGCGGCGGTGCAAGCGTCGGCTTCATCGTCGGTTCGGTGACCAACCTCGGTTGCGTGCTGCGCGCCGAGGGCATGCCGGAGGACCGCTATGTCGCCACCATCCGCAAGGTCGGTCTCGATCTCGGCATCACCCAGGAATCGGCGCTCGCCTGGGGCGTCTATGCGCCGGTCGCGCGGCTCGGGCCGGGCGATCTCTCAGGCAATTATGCCGGCGCGCAGGGCAGCGCAACGATCGGCGTCGGGCTCGGCGGCAACGTGCTGGTAGGCGGCTCGGCAAATTCGATCGCACTGCAGCCGCTTAGCCTGCAGGGCCAGGTCGGCCTTAACGTCGCGGCCGGGCTGGAAAGCCTGGAACTTCGGCCCGGAAGGTGAAGCTTCTCCCGCTCCCGCGGTTGCGGTGTGGGGGAAGGGGCCTGTTTTTGCGGGCGCGGATCAGCGGCAAGTTCGGTGCTTGCCTCTCACCCGCGAAGAACGTGGGAGAGCAGTGTAACTTTTTTGCGACTCGCAACGGCGAGTTCCGACTTGCCAAAACGTGGCGGGAGGGGGAGCATCAATCCGCCGACCCAATCAAGGGCCGAGCTCCAGATGAAGGAGGCGGCGATGGGAGAGGACGTCAGAAGTCCCCGCGGTCCACGGTGCATTGCGCTGGTGGGCCCTTTCCAAAGCGGTAAAACCACACTTCTTGAAGCGATATTGGCGCGCACGGGCGCAATCCCGCGCGCCGGCAGCGTCGATACCGGGACCTCCGTCGGCGATTCCAGCCCGGAGGCGCGCAACCACAAGATGGGCGTCGGCCTCACCGCCGCCACTACAAGTTTCATGGGCGACAGTTATACCTTTATCGATTGCCCCGGCTCGGTGGAATTCGCGCAAGAGATGCGCGCCGCGATCCCGGCGGTCGATGCCGCCGTGGTGGTCTGCGAAGCCGACGAACGCAAGCTGCCGCAACTTCAGATTATCCTGCGCGAACTCGAAGATCTCGGCATCCCGCGCTTTCTGTTTCTCAACAAGATCGACCGCGCCAATAAGCGCATCCGCGAGACACTAGCGACCCTGCAGCCTGCGTCGCGGATTCCGCTGGTGCTGCGGCAAATTCCGATCTGGAACGGTGAGTTGATCGCGGGTTTCGTGGATCTGGCGCTGGAACGCGCCTTTATCTATCGCGAACACAAGGCCTCCGAAGTCGTGGCGCTGGAAGGCGGCAATCTCGACCGCGAGAAGGAAGCCCGTTTCTCGATGCTGGAAAAGCTCGCCGATCACGATGACGCGCTGATGGAACAATTGCTCGAGGATATTCAGCCGCCGCGCGACGCGGTGTTCGACGATCTCGCCCGCGAATTGCGCGTGGGGCTGATCTGTCCGGTGCTGCTCGGCTCGGCTACGCGCGAGAACGGCGTGCTGCGCCTGATGAAGGCGCTGCGGCATGAATCGCCTGGCGTGGCGGAGACCGCAAAGCGTCTCGGCGCTTCATCACCTAAGGATGCGCTGGCCTATGTGTTCAAGACCGTGCATTTGCAGCACGGCGGCAAGCTGTCGCTGACGCGCGTGCTTGCCGGGCGTCTCGATGACGGCGCGACGCTGCAATCCTCATCCGGTGAGACCGGCCGGGTGTCCGGCATATCAGCCGTGAA
This sequence comes from Bradyrhizobium sp., assembly GCA_036497205.1. GTDB lineage: Bacteria > Pseudomonadota > Alphaproteobacteria > Rhizobiales > Xanthobacteraceae > Bradyrhizobium. The sequence continues at coordinate 8,461 of DASXJV010000147.1, read as the reverse complement.
CTGCGGACATGACACCAAGCGGGCCTCCGCCGAGGCCGGCGAGACGGTCGCGCTCGGCAAGCTCGACACCATCAAGACCGGCGACACGCTGTCGAGCGGCAAGACCGCTCCGCCAGCATTGGTGAGTGTTGAGGGGTCGCCGCCGGTGCTGGCGATGGCGATCGCGGCGGCGGACCGCAAGGACGACGTCAAGCTCGGCCAGGCCTTGTTGCGGCTGAACGAGGAAGATCTATCGCTGACGATGATCCACAACCCCACGACCCACGATATCGTGCTATGGGGACAGGGCGAGATGCATCTGCGCGTCGCGCTGGAGCGCCTGCGCGATCGCTTTGGCGTCAATGTCAAATCGCATCCTCCGGCGATCGGATATCAGGAGACCATCCGCAAATCGATCACCCAGCGCGGCCGGCACAAAAAGCAATCCGGCGGCCACGGCCAGTTCGGCGACGTGGTGCTCGAGGTCAAGCCGCTGCCGCGCGGCGGCGGCTTCGAGTTTCACGAAACGGTCGTCGGTGGCGCGGTTCCGCGGAATTATATCGGCGCGGTCGAAGAGGGCGTGGTCGATGGATTGCTGCGCGGACCGCTCGGCTTTCCTGTCATCGATGTGCAGGTGACCCTGACCGACGGTTCGTATCACAGCGTGGACTCTTCCGACCTTGCATTCCGCACCGCCGCCCGGATCGGCGTCAGCGAAGCGCTGCCGAAGTGCCAGCCGGTGCTGCTGGAGCCGATCCATGTGGTGGAGATCGTCTGTCCCACCGACGCCACCGCGAGGATCAATGCCATCCTCTCGGGGCGACGCGGGCAGATTCTCGGCTTCGATACTCGCGAGGATTGGCCGGGATGGGATCGCGTCCGCGCCATGATGCCGGAAGCCGAGATCGGCGAGTTGATCGTGGAGTTGCGGTCGGCAACGGCGGGCGCCGGCAGTTTCACACGGCAGTTCGATCACATGGCCGAGGTCACGGGCCGCACCGCCGATCAGATCATCGCCGCGCATCGCGTCGCGGCGTAGCCCCGACTTTTGCTGGCTCTTAACGCCGTTGTTCCCGCTTTTTGACAGCCCTCAAGGGACACTTGGCGATTGACGCCGTGCGTCTGGGTCAACAATAGCTGGAAGCGCAAGGGGTTAGTGTGGGCCTTCGGGACCGGCATGGTCTCTCCTACCGATTTATGTAATCCTGCCTTGAATCTGCGGCGGGCCGTTGATGCATTCCAATGACGGCGCAATCAAATTCGACTACGTCATCGCCGGTGCGGGGTCGGCCGGATGCGCGCTTGCCATAGTCTGAGCGCAGACGGAAAGAATTCGGTGCTGCTGCTCGAAGCCGGTCCGAAGGACACCGACATCTGGATCCACGTGCCGCTCGGATATGACAAGCTGTTCAAGGCCAAAAGCGATGGCTATCCTCGGCATTGTCTCAGAGCCGTCCGCACGCTGTAACGAGCATATCACGGTCGTGGAACGAGTAGGTTAGTCTAGCAGGCGACCATAAAGGCGTGTTGAGGCGGCATCGAAATGGCGCTGCGTGCGCCCTCGTTGCTGCGGACGCCTTCGGCGCTGCACTGCGTTCGTAACGCTTGAATGGCGCGCCTGGCGCGTAGCGGATCGCTGGCGACGTAAAGTTTGCCATCGAAAAATTCGCTGACGCGCGATCCGTAGCGGCGCGCTGCCGCCGAGCTGCCGGCCGATTAGATAGATGGCTAACATCACGAAATAGATTGGCAAAATCCGAAAGCTGCGGCGGCCGTAAAAGGCGGAAAAATAGAACGGCGATTTCCGGTTGACCAACAGGATGGTGGTGATGAGATACCCGGAAAGTACGAAAAAAAGATCGACGCCAGTTCGTCCGAAGACAAACGCTCGAAAGGGAGCAGACAAAGGACCATCGCCGATTCCGAGATAGTGCCAAACTACAACGAGCAGTATGGCTGCCCCCCGTAGACCGTCCAGTTCCCTAATCCGCGCCATTCGGCGCTTGTAGTGGATTTCGGCCGCACTTCAAATCTATCGGGAACTCACTGAAGCGACGTCTGCAAGCGATCCTCCGATCTTATATCCCTGCGGCTGAGCCCTGCTTTCGTTGGTTCGGGCGAGTTCGGCTCCTTGATAGCGAGCCAAAAATCTTCCACCATTAAATTAGATTTCGGAAAACCGAATTCGGGTTTAGAGAGGGCTCCGGGATGATGTCTTCCGGCCTGAAACTAGCCTTGATTGTTGCACGGCCTCTAATGGAGTGTGAGTGGTGGCAAGTCGAATACGGATCGGCACGCGCAAGAGCGTCATGGCGCTGGCCCAGACCGAGGAAATTGCCCGCCGCCTGAACGTGGTCGCGCCTGACCTTGATGTCGAGATCGTCAAGTTCGAAACCACAGGCGATTCTGATCAGACCAGCAAGCTGTTGCAACATGGAGGCAAGGGCGGCGCATTCGTCGCTGAAATCCGCAAGGCAATTATTTCGGGCGAATTGCACGCAGCCATGCATTCGCTAAAGGACATGCCGGGCAATGAAGATACTCCGGGGCTCGTGATCGGCGCGACCCTGGCGCGCGATCCGCCCGGCGATGTTCTGGTGCTGCGCAGTGGAATTTCAATCGACGATCTCAGGCGGTCGCGGGGCAGCGGTTTCAAGATCGGCACCAATGCGGTCAGGCGCGCGGCCTATGCGCGTCGGCTATTTCCGGAAGTCGAGGTGATTCACTATCGCGGCGCTGCCGATACCCGCGTCCGCAAGCTCGACAATGCTGAAATGCAGCGGCTTCCTGACGGAGGCGAGATCGGGCCGGCGGACGCCCTGATCATGGCGCGCTCAGGCCTAGAGCGCGTCGGCCTGGCCAGTCGTATTGCCTATGAATTTTCGATTAAGGAAATGCTGCCGGCGGTGGGGCAGGGGATTGTCGCGGTGGAATGCGCTATCAACGATTGGCAGACGCGGCGCATCCTCTCTGGCATCGACGACCCCGCCTCGCACCGAAGCGCCGACGCCGAGCGCGAGGTGCTTTGGGTCCTCAACGGCCATTGCAATTCGCCGATCGCGGGATTTTCAACCATTCAGGGCACGCAGATGTCGCTGACCGCGTCGGTGCTGGATGAAGCGGGCGGCCTGTTCATCCAGGCCTCGCTCTCCGGGCCAGCGAACCGCCCGCGCGAACTCGGCCGTGCGGTCGGGCTTGAACTGCTCGCCAAGGGCGCGGCCGAGATCATTGAACGCAGCCGGCCGAGGTGAGGGCGACGACGGCTTTCCGCAAATACGGCTTTTCGCAATGAAGACGTCATCATCCGCGAAGCGGATGATGAAGTACTCCGCGGCGTTTGGTATCCTAAAGCGGGTCGATGATTACGGGGTAACGGCTGCAAGCCTCACCCCTTATACGCCCGTACCCGTTTTAGCATTTGCTCGACATGCGCGATCGGGGTTTCCGGCTGGATTCCGTGACCGAGATTGAAGATCAGTCGCCCGCCGGCGTAATTCGCGAGCACGTCGTCGATCGCCTGATCGAGCGCGGCGCCGCCGGCGATCAGCGCCAGCGGATCGAGGTTGCCTTGGATGGCGACGCGGCTCTGCACCTGCTCGCGGATCAATGACGGCTCGGCCGCCCAGTCGATGCTGACGGCTTCGACGCCGGTTGCGCCGACGTAAGCTGGCAGCAGCGCGCCGGCGCCTCTGGGAAAGCCGATGATCTTCGCGTCGGGAATTTCTCTGCGCACGCCTTCGACGATGCGCCGGGTTGGCTCGGTCGACCAGCGCTCGAATTCGCGCGGCGGCAGCACACCGGCCCAGGTGTCGAAGATCTGCAGTGCATCGGCGCCGGCCTTGAGCTGCCCCAGCAGATGCTGGATCGAGTTCTCGACCAGCACGTCGATGATTTTTGCGAACGACTGGGGATGGCGATAGGCCATCATCCGCGCCGGCGCCTGGTCGGGCGTGCCTTGCCCAGCCACCATGTAGGTCGCGACCGTCCAGGGCGCTCCGCAGAAGCCGATCAGCGCAATCTTCGGATCGAGTTCGCGGCGCACGCGGCGCAGCGCTTCATACACCGGTTCAAGTTTGGCGAAGTCGCCGTGCTGCGCCAGCGTTTTGACTTTCTCCGGTATATCCAGTGGATCGAGCCTCGGGCCTTCACCGGCCTCGAACCGGACCGAGCGGCCGAGCGCGTAGGGAATGACAAGAATATCCGAGAAGATGATCGCGGCATCGAAATCGAAACGGCGGATCGGCTGCAGCGTGACCTCGGCGGCGTATTCCGGCGTGAAGCACAGATCGAGAAAGCTGCCCGCCTTGGCGCGCAATTCGCGATATTCCGGCAGATAACGGCCGGCCTGCCGCATCATCCAGATCGGCGGTACCGTCTGCCTGCGGCCGGAAAGCACTTCAAGGAAAGGTTTAATGGCGGATTTCTGGGTCAATCGATATTCCGTTGCCGGCTCGCGGGCGTTTTCTCGCTCCTGATACACTGCCGGTACGGAATTGGCCAAGGCGAGAAACGGAACTGCGGGACATCCGGGGCGTTATTCCTGTCACGGAGGCTCAACATGGCTAAGAAATTCAATCCTGCGCCCCATGACAAGCACGCCGCCGACCCTCGCGAGGCCGCTGAGGCCGACCGGGACACCCACGCGAAATTGGAAGCCGGTCTGATGGATAGCTTCCCGGCCTCCGATCCCGTCAGCGCGGCGCAGCCGTCGCCGTCGAAGATGGACCGCGAACAGGAACGCGCATCACTGTGGGACAAGCTCGTGTCGGTGTTTCGATAGATCACGATGGCGCAATTTTGAACCGCCGACTGCTTTGTCCTGAAGGCGCCTTAAATGGATCAGGATTTCAACCACGCCGCTAACGATTCCCCGCGAAGCGGGAGCTCGAAGCAAGTCACCCCCGTGGTATGGGGCATAATCGTTGCGGCGCTTGTCGCCATAGCGATCTGGTTTGCGATGAAGCCGTAACGATCCCGCGATCGATCTTCAGGCCGCAATCCTTAGGGCGTTTTCAAGCGAAGTGGAGACCGGGTCGCGTTAAGAAAACGCGTCAAAAATCTAGAGCCCCGTTTCGATTCAATCGAAACGGAAAAGACTCTAAGACTCTAGTAATGCGGCGGCGGTTCGTCCGCCGAGCTTGGGGCATGAGTCTCGGCCTCCTGCAGGCGTTCGCTTAAGGCGGCGACCTGGCGCGCCAGCGCGTCGATCTTAAGCCACTGCGCGGTGATGGTCTTGTTCAGCGTCTCGATGGTCTCGTCCTGAAACATCAGCTTCGTTTCGAGCGCATCGATACGGTCGCTGAGCATTTTGGCGTCACTCATTGGAATCGCTTTGCGTTGGACGTTCCCGCAACCCATGGCCGAGCGCAACACGGTCGTCAAAGACAAAACATTCGCCGCGCCAGCGGCTCTCGGCTTCCGATACGCCTTCCAGATATTTCAGAATTCCGCCCTTGAGGTGATAGACCTCCGCAAAACCGCGCGCGAGCAGATAGGCGCTGGCCTTTTCGCAGCGAATGCCGCCGGTGCAGAACATCGCGACCCTGCGATGCTTGGCTGGATCGAGATTGCGCGCGGCAAAATCCTTGAATTGCCCAAAGCTCTTGATGCCGGGGTCGAGCGCACCCGCGAATGTGCCCATCGCGACCTCGAATGCATTACGGGTGTCGATCACCAGCGTGTCCGGCGTCGCGATCAAGTCGTTCCAGTCGGCGGGGTCGACATAGATGCCGACCTGCCGCGTCGGATCGGCCTCCGTATCGCCGAGGGTGACTATCTCCTTTTTCAACCGGATTTTCAGGCGTTGAAACGGCATCGCCAAGGCTTGCGAGAATTTTAATTCGAGATTGTCGAGCCGGCCGCCGAACAGGGCGCCGCATCTCAGTTCTGCAACCAGTGCGATAATCGCGTCCGCGCCGCCCGCGAGCGTGCCGTTGATGCCCTCATGAGCCAGCAGCACGCTACCCTTAAGCCTGAGATCGGCGCAGATCGCGCGCAGCGGCTCGCGCCGCTCCCGGAAGTCAGGCAGCGCGGCGAATTGATAGAAAGCGGCGACCTTATAGGGCATGTCAGTGGTTTATCAGGAGGCCGGCGCAGGGGAAACCCCGGGAAACAGCCGGTTGCATTGCCCCTATCCGTCCCAAGCATTGCCCAGCGCCGCATGAATGTGCCATGTAAGCCCGCGCCTGAGTCCGGCGGGAAAAATGCAGAATAACAGCGATAAAGTGAGCAACTTGGCATGAGGAATTTCCATCTCGCCGGCCGATCGACGGTTCACGCCCAAAACGCGATGGTGGCGACGTCCCATCCGCAGGCGGCGCTGACGGCGATCGAGGTAATGCGTTCCGGCGGTACCGCGGCGGATGCTGCGGTGGCGGCGTGTGCGCTGTTAGGCGTGATCGAGCCGCAATCCACCGGGATCGGCGGCGATTGCTTCGCGCTGGTTCAGCCGAGGGGCGAGGGCAAGATCGTCGCCTATAACGGCTCGGGCCGCGCGCCGCAGGCGGCCGAAGCGTCGTGGTATCTCGAGCGCAACATCCATGGGATCCCGCTGACGTCGGCGCATGCCGTCAGCATTCCCGGCGCGGTCGATGCCTGGGCGACTATCCTGCGTGATCATGGCAAGCTTGGCCTCGATACCTTGTTGCAACCCGCGATCAAGGCTGCCGAAGAAGGCTATGTCGTCGCGCCGCGCATTGCGTTCGACTGGAAGAACCAGTTCGACAAACTAAAGAAGGGAACCAACACCGAGCGCTATCTGCTGCCGCACGGCAAACCGGCGGTGGCTGGTGACGTGATCCATCAGCCCGAACTCGGCCGGACGCTGCGGGCGATTGCGAAGGACGGCCGCGACGCGTTTTACAAGGGCGCGATCGCCGAAGATATGGTGGAGACGTTGCGCGGGATCGGTGGCCTGCACGCGCTGGACGATTTCGAAGGCCATACCACCGAGACCACGATGCCGATCGGCACCATCTATAAGGGCCACGATGTCTGGCAGTGCCCGCCGAACGGTCCGGGCATCACCATGCTGGTGATGCTGAACATCCTTTCCCGCTTCGATCTCACGAAATTCCCGGCCATGAGCGTCGAGCGGTTTCATCTCGAAGCCGAGGCCGCACGGATCGCCTACATGATGCGCGAGCAGCACATCGGCGATCCCGCCCATGTCAATGTCGACGTCGCCAGGATTTTGACGGAGGAATTCGCCGAGGAGTACGGCAGCAAGATCGTGATGGACCGCCTGCTGGACCTGCCGAAAGTGTCACCGCCGATGAACCCGTCGACGGTCTACATCACCGTGGTGGACAAGGACCGCAACGTCTGTTCGTTCATCAATTCGATCGCCCATGCGTTCGGTTCGGCGATCGTCTCCAACAAGACCGGCATTCTCCTGCAAAATCGCGGCGGCGGTTTCCGCATTCAACCTGGCCATCCCAATTGCATTGCGCCGGGCAAGCGGCCGCTGCACACGATCATTCCCAGCCTCGTTACGAAGAACGGTCGCGCGGTGATGCCCTTCGGCGTGATGGGCGGGCAGTATCAGCCGGTCGGTCAGGTACATGTGCTGACCAACATGCTCGACTACGGTTGCGACGTGCAGGAGGCCATCGATATGCCGCGCGGCCTGCACTACGAAAATGTCTATCAGCTCGAGGATGGCGTGCCCGCCGCTATCGTCGAGGGCCTGAAGAAGCTCGGGCATCGGACCACCAGCGTGGTCGGGCCGCTCGGCGGCGGTCAGGCGATCTGGATCGACTGGGACAAGGGTACGCTCACCGGCGGGTCCGATCCGCGCAAGGATGGTTGCGCGCTGGGGTATTGAGCGTAGCGTCAGCGCATGCGACTTTCTCCCTCTGTCACGAAGGAAGCTGAAAAGATGCGACGTTTCCGGTTTCGAAGTCTCCCAATCGCCTTTGCCGTTGCCATAGGCACGGTTGGCGTCCTTTTCTTTGCTGCGCCGTCCGGCGCGGTGGCCCAGACCGCAGGAAAAACCATGACCACAGCTTCAGGCTTGCAGATCATCGACGAGACGGTCGGCACCGGCGCGGCACCGAAGCCCGGCCAGATCTGTATCATGCATTACACCGGCTGGCTTTATGAGGGCGGCAAGAAAGGCAAGAAGTTCGACTCTTCGGTCGACCGCAATGAACCGTTCGAGTTTCCGATCGGCCAGGGCAGGGTGATCGCCGGCTGGGACGAAGGCGTCTCCACCATGAAAGTCGGCGGCAAGCGCACTCTGGTCATTCCACCCGCGCTGGGCTACGGCGCCCGCGGCGCCGGTGGTGTTATTCCTCCGAACGCTACGCTGATGTTCGATGTCGAATTGCTTGGCGTGAAGGGATAAGGTTTCTGTAGCGTTCGCGGCCAAGGATTTTTCGGAAACCGGCACGATGACAGGCTCTCACGATCATACCCATTCCGATCATTCACACGATCACGACGCCGCGCAGCGCTGGAAGCACGATGGTGTCCGCGTCAT
>DASXJV010000146.1:0-6280 GCA_036497205.1 Bradyrhizobium sp. | reverse complement strand
GGAATATGGCGGACGCGGCGCAACGCCGATCGAGCGCGTGATTTGGCAACAGGAAGAGGGCGCCTTCGGCAAGCTCAGCGCGATGTTCATCATCGGCCACGGTATGTGCGGGCCGACCATGATGGCCTACGCCAGTGAAGACCAGAAGCGACATTATTTGCCGCCGCTCGCGGCCGGCGAAAACATCTGGTGTCAGTTGTTTTCCGAGCCCGCCGGTGGCTCGGACGTCGCCGGCCTGCGCACGCGCGCGGAAAAGAAAGGCGACGACTGGATCATCAACGGCCAGAAGATCTGGACCTCGGGCGCGCATTATTCCGACTACGGAATCCTGATCACACGAACCGATCCCAGTGTGCCCAAGCACAAGGGCCTCACCATGTTCTTCCTGGACATGAAGAGCGAGGGGGTCGAGATCAAGCCGATCAAGCAGGCCAATGGCCAGTCCGAGTTCAACGAAGTGTATTTCACTGACGTGAAAATCCCGGACGCGCAGCGACTCGGCGCCGTCAACGACGGCTGGAACGTATCGCTCACCACACTGATGAACGAGCGGATGTCGATCGGCGCCAATGTCGCCACCGGTTTTCCGGAACTGTTCGAGTTCTGCAGCAATCTGATGCTGGACGATGGGCTCGCGATCGACGACCGCAGCGTGCGCTCGAAACTCGCCAACTGGGCCGTGCGCGCCAGCGGCCTCAAGTATACGAGCTTCCGCGCGATCTCGGCGCTTTCGAAGGGCGAGCGTCCTGGGCCGGAGAATTCGATCGGCAAGCTGGTGGCGGGCGCGATGATCCAGGATGTCGCGACCTATGCGCTGGATTTGCAGGGTGCCGCCGGCGTGTTGAGCGGGCCTGAGGACGCGGAGGCCGCCGGAAAATTTCAGGCGATGCTGCTGCGCGCGCCAGGAACCCGCGTCGAGGGCGGCACCGACGAAATTTTGCGCAATATCATCGCCGAGCGCGTGCTCGGACTGCCCGGCGACATCCGGGTCGACAAAGATGTTCCGTTCAACAAGATACCGGCCAGGGGACGGGCGTGAAAAATACGACCTCCCTGAGGAGCCGCGCGAAGCGCGGCGTCTCGAAGGATGGGCCTCATGGTTCGAGACGGCGCATGCGCGCCTCCTCGCCATGAGGATGAGAAGCTGATCCGAGATTGCAAACTTAAGAGGCCGCCATGAATTTCGATGACACCCCGCAGGAAGCCGCGTTCCGCGCCGAGGCCCGCAAGTGGATCGACGCCAACGCGCCAAAGGAATTCGAGGCGGAGCTTTCAAAATCCTCGCTCGGCCGTATCCGGCTGGAGAGAGGGGAAATCGTGGATGTCGGCAAGGCTTGGCAGAAAAAGAAAGCCGAAGCCGGCTGGGCCTGCCTGCACTGGCCAAAGGAATATGGCGGGCGCGGCGCGACCCCGATCGAGCGTGTGATCTGGCAACAGGAAGAAGGTGTTTACGGCAAGCTGACGCAGCCGTTCCAGATCGGCGAGGGCATGTGCGGGCCGACCGTGATGGCCTATGGCAATGAAGAGGACAAACGTCATTATCTGCCGAAGCTCGCCTCCGGCGAACAAATCTGGTGCCAATTGTTTTCGGAACCGGCCGGCGGATCAGACGTCGCCGGTTTGCGCACGCGCGCGGAGAGACGCGGCGACGACTGGATCGTCAATGGCCAGAAGATCTGGACCTCAGGCGCGCATTATTCCGACTACGGTCTGCTGATAACGCGTACCGATCCCAACGTACCGAAGCACAAGGGCCTCACGATGTTCTTTCTCGACATGAGGAGCCCGGGCGTCGAAGTAAGGCCGATCAAGCAGGCCAACGGCATGCAGGAGTTCAACGAGGTCTATTTTACCGACGTCGTGATTCCCGATCATCAGCGTCTCGGCGAGGTCGGCGACGGCTGGAACGTCTCACTGACCACGCTGATGAACGAGCGGATGTCGATCGGCGCGCGGCTTGCCACCGGCTTTCCCGAGATCTTCGATTTTTGCGCCAACCTGATGACGGACGACGGGCTGGCGATTGACGATCGCGCCACGCGTTCGAAGCTCGCCAACTGGGCGGTGAAAGCAAGCGGACTGAAATATACCAGCTACCGCGCGATCTCGGCGCTTTCGAAGGGCGAGCGTCCAGGTCCGGAAAACTCGATCGGCAAGCTGGTCGCGGGATCGATGCTGCAGGACATCGCGATGTATGCGATGGATCTCGAAGGTCCGGCCGGCGTCTTTACCGGCGCCGCCGATGAAGAGGCGCGCGGCCAGTTCCAGCAAATGCTGCTGAGTTCGCCCTCAATGCGCATCGCCGGTGGCACCGATGAAATCCTGCGCAACATCATCGCCGAGCGCGTGCTGGGTCTGCCCGGCGACATCCGTGTCGACAAGGACGTGCCGTTCAACAAGATTCCGACCAAGGGGCGATGAGCATGCCGGATGCCGCGGTGGAAGTGCCGGCCAGCCGGTATAGCGTCGAAGAGCGGATCGGCGTGCTGGAGGAATTGCTGAGCGAACGGTACTCTTGCCGCGCGTTCCTGCCGCAACCAGTGCCGCGCGCCACCATCGAGCGCATATTGACGGCGGCGCAGAAAACCGCGTCGTGGTGCAACAGCCAGCCGTGGCGGTTGGGGATCACCTCCGGCACCGCTACGAAAAAATTTCGCGATGCGATGTACGGCGCCGCCTCTAGCGGCAAGCCGAACACCGGAGACTTTCCGTTCCCGCGCGAATATCGCGGCGTCTATCTGGAACGACGCCGCGAAAGCGGCTTTCAGCTTTACAACTCGCTGGGCATCCCGCGCGGCGACAAGGCGGCCTACGCCAAGCAGGCACTGGAGAATTTCAATTTCTTCGGCGCGCCGCACGTCGCCATCATTCACACCGACGAGGCACTCGGTGTCTACGGCGCGATCGATTGCGGCGGCTACGTCACGAGCTTCATGCTGGCGGCGCAGGCGCTGGGAGTGGCCACGGTGCCGCAGGCGGCGCTGGCGTTTCATTCCGAGGTGGTGCGCAGGCATTTCGGTCTGGGCGATGACCGGCGCGTGGTATGCGGCATTTCATTCGGATACCCCGACCGTGGCCACAAGGCCAACAGCTACCGCGCCACGCGCGCCAGCGTTGCGGATACCGCCACGTTCGTCGACGAATAGCGCCGCGAGAAAACCCCGATCGCCGACCGCGATCAGGGTTTCCATTGTTGGTAGTTCGCGCCCGATCAGTAGAGGTCGTAGGCGCAGACGTTGACGGTACGCAGGCGCAGGCCGTGGCGGGTTTGGACCATCTGCTGCCGATAGCAGTCCCTGACGCCGGTGTTGATATAGAGGCCGCCGAAGCCGTGGCCCCATCCGCCGTGATGACCCCAGCCACCGCCATGAAAGCCATGCGCGGAAGCAGATCCGGGAGCCAGAGCAGCAACGCTCAGCGAGGCTGCAGCAATCAGTCCGAGAGTGATCTTGCGAAGCATTGTCGTTCTCCAGTGTTGGCGGGATGCCGTTGTTGTGTCCCTGCCCGTTTGTCGGATCGGCTTCGCTGCGCGTTCAATGGGAGGTCGGAACAATTGCGTTTCCGGAGTGTTTCGTGGGGGAGATGACGATATGTTGCCGAGCATCGCGGACTAAACCCGCCCCCATCCTGAGGAGCCGCGAAGCGGCGTCTCGAAGGATGGGTCGCGGGGTTTGCCCATCCTTCGCGACGCGGCCAAGTGGCCGCTCCTCAGGATGGGGCCGCAGAGATTTCATCACCGGCAAAGGTCGTCAAAATTTCGGCGGACGTTTTTGCGCGAACGCCTTGATGCCTTCCTTGATCTCGGCGCTGCGCATGCTGTCGCGGTGGCGGTGGTCGGCGGCCTCTTCATCCAGCCTGCCGCGGGCGAATTCGTTGATCGCGCGCTTCATGCCGCGCATCGCGACCGGCGCGTTGCCGACGAGAATGCCTGCGAGTTGATCGACCTCTTCGTCGAGCGCCTCGGCCGGCACCATCGCCGTGAGATAACCGATACGCAACATCTCCGGCGCGTCGATCTTTTGCGCGGTCAGGAAAAGTTTCTTGGCGTTGTCGACACCGAGCCGCGACACATAGCGCTTAATGCCGCTCTTGTAATAATGCAGCCCGAGCCGCGCCGCCGGCATGAACATCTCGCAGGTGTCCACGCCGATACGGAAATCGCAGGCCAGCGCCAGATCCGTGGAACCGCCGTAGACGCCGCCGTTGATCCGGCAGATCGTCGGTAACGCGAGGTCTTCGAGCCGGTTGACGACAATCTCGAACGCCGATCCGGCGGTCTGCTCTTGTGCGTTTGCCGCGCGTTCGGCGATCGAGCCAAGATCGTATCCGGCGCTGAAGGCGCGGCCGGTGCCGGTCAGCACCAAGACCCGGATCGCAGGATATGATTCGATCCGGTCGAACAGGTTTAGCAGCGCATCGAGGTCATCGGGCTGGAGCCGGTTCAGATGCTTCGGCCGGTTGAGGCGGATGGTCGCACGCGCGCCGTTGATATCGAATACCGGTGCGCTGGCCTCCTCGGCGGCACCGGAGGAGTGTCTCTGCATTATTTGTTCTCCAGCGCGCGCCGTTTGGCTTCGGCGTCGATGGTCTCGGCAAGATCGGGATGCCGCGCCATCAGCATGCGGAAATCCACGAGATCGAGCACCAGCAGCTTCGACACCCGCGTGGTGGTGATATTCGCGGAGCGCAAATTTTTGCCGAGCAGCGCCATCTCCCCGAAGAACGCGCCTTCGCCGAGCGTCACCTTTTTGCCCGGCAAATCGACCTCGACCTCGCCGTCGGCGATGAAATACATGCAGTCGCCGGCCTGGCCCTTACGGATGATCATGGTGCGCGCCGGCAGGTCCATGGTGCGCAGCATGTGCGTCACGTCGGCGATCGCCGACGGACCGAGGGCTGCAAAGAACGGCACCTTGCTCACTGACTCCCAGGTCTTGAGGAAATTGTCGCGACGCGTCTCCGCGGCGAAGCCGGTGGCGAGGATGCCGGTCCAGAGCCCGAACACTCCGAGGCCGCAGATCATCACAAAGGCCGCGACCAGCCGGCCAAGCGGCGTGATCGGCACCACATCGCCATATCCGGTCGTGGTCAGGGTCGCGACCGCCCACCACAATGTCGCAGGCACGCTGCCGAAGGCGACCGGCTGGAGGTCGCGCTCCAGAAAATGCACCGCCACCGAGGCCAGGAACAGCACCATCAGGAAAATCACCAGCACGCTCAAGAGCGGTCGGGATTCCAGCACCAGCACCCGGCGCAACTGCCGCAATCCCGGAATCCCCGGAACCAGCTTGAGCATCCAGAATATGCCCAGCAGCCACGCCGATTTCGGATTGGCGCCAAGGATGAGGGCGAGCGGTACTGCCGCGGCGGCGACGGCGTCGACGAGGCCGCGGCCGGATAACGCATAAGCCCATCCGCACCGCGCCAAAACGGCGTGGCGAAGCCGGACCACCCATTCGAACACAAAGAAAGCCAGACACGCCCACAGCAGCATATCCACCGAGCGATGCGCAGCCTCATAGGCAGGATCGACGGTGAGCAGAACCATCATGACGACGCCGGTCGCGACCGCGACATAGGCCGCTTTGGTCATGTTGCGGCCGGCCGTTGCGGCCACGAATTGCGTCAGGGCGGGGAAAACAACCGGCTTGGACATTGGAGATGGGGCGCCTGTCGATGGAAGAAACCCTGCTACGGCCCTGCAAGGCGTGACCGGTGCCACAAAGTGCCCGGCCGGGGCGAGGCCGTCAACGACGACCCGACAACAGCGTTATCACCGGGCTCGGAACGAGGCCTTCAAGGCGTGAAACGCGACGTATCCCGGACGATGGGGCCCGGATCAGCAGCGCACCGCGAAGCTTGTGCCCCGGGCGGCGCGAGCGCGGCTCCGGCCTTCGATGGCGTGCTGCCCTTAGCCGATCTTGCCACCGCCGTCGCAGAGGCGCGCACCGCCGTCATGCCCGATCCGCGGCAGGTCGCGCTCAAGCGCACGATCGCGGAGATCAGGGCGCGGGCGCTTGGTGCTGGCGCGAATGCCGCTGCGGGTTGAACCGGTTTTTTTCACTAACCTAGGGAAGACGACTACGCGCTTTGCGCTGACTTGACGATCACCACATTGTCGTCATGGCCAGCGTGCCGCTTCAGGCTCTCGCGCCGCATGCCGATCTCGTCGCGCACGAATTCATATCCGAGCTTGAACGTATCCAGCCCGTCGCTTGAGAGGGTGCCGTCGCGCAGTCCGATCACCGCGCCTCGAAGGATGGCTTCGAGTTCGTCTTGC
>DASXJV010000145.1:0-2628 GCA_036497205.1 Bradyrhizobium sp. | reverse complement strand
GATCGTCGTCAACGTGCTCGGCCGCGATATTCCGGCCACGATCGGCAACATGCGCACCGTGGACTGGCAAGGTCTCGGCATCAATTTCGTGCTGGTGTTCTCGCCCAACGCCTTCAAGGGCGCGCCGCATACCCATATCGCAACGCTGACCGAGACCCACCCGGACTCCGCCGGCGATGCCCGGATCATCAAATCGGTTGCTGACGCTTTCCCGATGGTGACCAGCGTGCGGGTCCGCGAGGCGCTGGAAACCATCGGCACGGTGGTCACCAACCTGGTGCTGGCGATCCGCGGCGCCAGCGCGGTCACGTTGATCTCTGCAATTCTGGTGCTGGGCGGAGCGCTCGCCGCCGGCCATCGGCATCGGGTCTACGACGCCGTCATTCTCAAGACCCTCGGCGCTACCCGCGCCCGGCTGCTCGGCGCCTATGCGCTGGAATATCTGATGATCGGCTTCGCCACTGCAATTTTCGGCGTGATCGCAGGCTCCGTTGCGGCCTGGCTGATCGTGACCCGCCTGATGACGCTGAGCTTCGTCTGGCAGGCCGGCAGCGCCGCGGGCGTGGTCGCCGCGGCGCTGATTGTGACGGTGGGACTGGGGCTCGCCGGCACCCTATTGGCCCTGAACCAGAAGCCGGCCTCGGTGTTGCGGAATCTATGACAAATTGAAGCAGGCGCCGAGGCCTTTGACGCCGATACGCGCCAATTTCCATCCTTAGGCGCTTGCTGGCGGCACCGGGATCGGCTTCGCCCGAATGCTGGCTTGCGGAGCGACATTCAGCCGCGCATGGAAGCTTGCAGTGAATGTGCTAGTTTCCCACATATCAGCTTGGGTCAGACGCCGGTTTGATGACGCAAAATAAATGTCAGCAAATGGCGGTATCTGGGATAGGTTTCTTAACTGGCGCCGCACACCCCTTGCGCTCCGCCGGGCAACCAACGGGAATTCGACCATGTCGGACCTAGACCGTAACTACGCTTCTCCTTTCGGCCGGGCCGCCGGGCGCGTTGACGCCGCGACCGTCGACGCCGGTCTGCGCGCCTACATGCTGCGCATCTACAACTACATGAGCATCGGCCTCGCCATCACTGGCCTCGCCGCGCTCGGCGTCTATATGGCGGCGGTGACAACCGATCCGTCGGGCGCCGCGGCAAAAATCGGCAACGCGTTCCTGACGCCGTTCGGCTACGCGATGTTCGTGAGCCCCCTGAAATGGCTGTTCATACTGGCGCCGCTGGCGATGGTGTTTGTGATCTCGGCCGGCATCAACCGGCTGCGGCCGGCGACGGCCCAGATGCTGTTCTGGGTGTTCTCGGCGCTGATGGGTATTTCGCTGTCGTCGATCTTCCTGGTGTATACGCACACCTCGATCGTGCGGGTGTTCTTCATCACCGCGGCGACCTTCGGCGCGCTGAGCCTCTACGGCTACACCACCAAGCGTGACATGAGCGGCATGGGCTCGTTTCTGATCATGGGCCTGTTCGGCCTGATCATCGCGAGCCTGGTCAATATCTTCCTCGCCAGTACGATGCTGCAATTCGTCGTCTCGGTGGTCGGCGTGCTGGTATTTGCGGGCCTCACCGCCTGGGATACCCAGCGGCTGAAGAACGACTACATCTACGGCTATGCCTCGCAGGGCGGTGACGTGGCGGAGCGTGCGGCCATCACCGGCGCGCTGTCGCTGTATTTGAACTTCATCAACCTGTTCACGCTGCTCTTGCAACTGCTCGGTCAGCGCGACTGATCGCTCTGCGCTTTAGATTGCGAATTCAAGCCCTGGCCTTGCGGCCGGGGCTTTTCTTTTGCCGAAAGCAAAAATAATCTCGTCGCATGTCCTCGCCCGAAATCAGAGCCGCCTCCGCAGCCGACCTCCCCTTCATTACCAAGATTTACGAGCACGCAGTACGTCACGGCACCGCGACGTTCGAGCTGATCCCGCCGGATCTCGCTGAGATGACGCGGCGCTTTGAAGTGTTGATGGAAGGCGGCTTTCCCTATCTCGTCGCCGTTCTCGAAGGCGACGTGGTTGGATATGCCTATGCGGGCGCGTACCGGCCGCGGCCGGCCTATCAATTCACGGTGGAGAATTCGGTCTATCTGCAGCCCGCGATCCACCGCCGCGGCATCGGCATCCAATTGCTGCAAAGGCTGATCGCCGAATCAGAGCAACGCGGCTTTCGGCAGATGATCGCGGTGATCGGCGATTCCGCCAACGCGGGATCGATCGGCGTGCACACAAGATGCGGATTCCAGATGATCGGGACCCATCCGGATGTCGGCTTCAAGTTCGGCCGCTGGCTCGACACCGTAATGATGCAGCGCGCGCTCGGCGAGGGCGCGAAGACGCTGCCTGCGGACAATGCTCTGCGTTAGGTCTTCGACATTTCCGGCAACGGTGGTGCGCTCCCTGTCCCGTTGGGAGAGGGTTGGGAACCCCTCACCCGACGCTTCGCGTCGACCTCTCCCAACGGGAGAGGTGCAAGGAAGCGCACTAGGTCCTGTGGACACTTATCGCAGCCATAAGACGATAGCAGCGAGAGTAACGACGGCCAGGTAATTTCGGGCAGTCTTTTCGAAACGAGTTGCGACGCGGCGGAATTGCTTGAGTTTGGAGAAGCAGCACTCCA
>DASXJV010000144.1:0-2600 GCA_036497205.1 Bradyrhizobium sp. | reverse complement strand
CCAGATTGAGCATCCATTGCACCGTGCCGGCGACTGATGAGAGGGGGCTGAATCGGGAAGGCGTGGGCATGGTTATCTCCTGTGATCCCCAAGATGCCTCGGCTCGATCAGCAATTCGATTACGTCGGAGGTAATGGAAGGCATGAAATCCGCATGGTAGGTTTTGCCTCATGAACGCACAGACCGCCGCGGCGCGAGCCGACCGAACCAAACCCGCCCATGTCGGCGATCACCTGCGCGAATGGCGGCAGCGCCGCCATCTCAGCCAGCTCGATCTCGCCGGCGACGCCGAGATTTCCGCGCGCCATTTGAGCTTCGTCGAGACCGGCCGCGCCGCGCCGTCGCGCGACATGGTGCTGAAGCTCGCGGAGCGGCTGGACGTGCCCTTGCGCGAGCGCAACGTGCTTCTGGTGGCGGCGGGATATGCGCCGGCGTTTCCGCAGCGCTCGCTCGACGATCCCGCGTTGAAATCGGCGCGGGCTGCGATTGATCTGGTATTGAGAGCGCATGAGCCCAATCCGGCGCTGGCATACGACCGGCACTGGAATCTGGTTTCGGCCAACCGCATGGTGATGCCCCTGCTCGCGGGCGTTCCGGCGCGACTGCTCAACTAACCTTTCAACATTCTGCGTCTTGCCTTTCACCCCGAGGCGCTGGCGCCGCGTACCGTCAACCTCGCCGAATGGTCCAGCCATCTGCTGGAGCGGCTGCACCGCCAATGCGAGTCGACCGCCGATCCCGAGTTGATAAAACTCTATCATGAGCTGAAAGCCTATCCGATCCCGGCGCGGTCCGCACCGCTGTCGGCCGACAACGTCGCAATCCCCTTCAAGATGCGGCTCGATGGCGACGTGCTGAGCTTTATTTCCACCACGATGATTTTCGGCACGCCGGTGGATGTCACGCTGTCGGAGCTGGCGCTGGAGACGTTCTTTGCCGCCGACGATCTGACCGCCAAGCGGATGCGGGCGATGGCGGCTAATCTGAAATAGCCACCTTGCTCGCGCTCGGATTGCCCCTTATCTCTGGGACTTCCGCAAGCGAGGAGGCCCCGATGAGCACCCTAAAACCGCTTCAAATCGACATCGTCTCCGATGTGGTGTGCCCATGGTGCTATATCGGCAAACGCCGGATCGAGAACGCGCTGGCGCTGGCGCCGGATGTGCCGGTGGAGATCCACTGGCGGCCGTTCTTCCTCAATTCCTGGGTGCCGCGCGAGGGCATCAGCCGCGACGAATACCTCACCGCGAAATTCGGTTCGGTCGAGGCCTACAAGGGCATCGCGGGACGTGTCGTCGCCGCAGCCACCGAAGAGGGCCTAGTGTACCGGCCCGACTTGGTCAGGCGCCAGCCCAACACGATCGACTGCCACCGGCTGATCCACTGGGCCGACGCGCAAGGCAAATCCGCTGAAATGAAACAGCGGTTGATGGAATTGTACTTCCGGGACGGCGGCGATCTCACCGATATCGACGTACTGGTGCAGGCGGCCGCCGATTGCGGGCTCGACGCCGATGATGTGCGCAAGCGTCTGGCGACCGACGAAGACGTAGATCTGCTCTCGGCGCAGGCCAAGGACGCTTCCGACAAGGGCATCTCCGGCGTGCCGACTTTTGTATTTGCGCAGAAGTATGCGGTATCCGGCGCGCAGCCGGCCGAGCAGCTCGCCCGCGCCATCCGGCAGGTGTCGGCGGAAGTGAATGCGCAAGCCGCGGAATGAGGCTCTTTTCTTCTCCCTCGTCCCGCTCTTGCGTGGTCGAGACGAACGAAGCAGGGGCGGTGGCATCGCACCTTGCGTGACCCCTGCGCCCTTGAAGCAGGCCTAGTTTCCGTTCGGGATCTCGCTGGCGCTTAAGCTAACCACGTGTTCAATTGCAGTGATATTAAAATGGCGCTCCGCTGGCGTGCATGGAGTCGTAGATCAGAGATGCAAATAGAGGGCCGCCCGCATCGTTCGGATGCGTATCATCTGGGTTGCGATATGAACTTCCGAGCATATCCCAATTTCCTCCTTGAAAAACGTTGGTCCCGTTCACGACCGAAGCCTGGGCGGCCTGAACTCCAGGTGAAACCGTTCCGGCGTTATACGTCTCGATATTAACGAATAATCTCCCGGTAAAGCCGGTGGCGAAAATGGTGCCAACTATCGTCCTCAGATTTTCCGCATAGGAAGCCTGCGAAGTTTCCTTACCGGTGTCTGATTCTCCTTGGCCCCACACCGCTGCGAACGTGACACCCGGCATTGAGGGCGTGATGCCGGCGGCGGCAAGTCTTTTCATCGCGACCGGAAAACGTCCGGCATAATTTCCGGTTGCCCAATCGGCAATGATTGTCGATCCAATCGCGATGGGCACCACGATAACGCGATCAAACTTGCCGTTGTTGATCAACATATCGGCGATGCGGGGTGCCACGTTGCTGTGGTCGCCGTTGCATCCGAGCGCCGGCCGGGCCGAGAACGGATAGGCCGCGCCATCATAGATATTGAAGTTATCCACGGCCGCCGCGTTGGCCGGAACGTAAACGGGTGTCGCTGTATTCGCGTTGGCATTCGCCATCAACGACTGGCCCATTGTAATGAGCACCAGCGTTCTCATCGA
>DASXJV010000143.1:0-2726 GCA_036497205.1 Bradyrhizobium sp. | reverse complement strand
CGCTGCGCAATGCTGGTCAAGGAGAGTCCGTCGGCCTCCGCAATAATGGCCAGGAGGTTCAGCCCGCGCTCGAGCGCCTGGACAGAACCTGCCAAATGGCCCCCGCCTTGCGGCTCAAATGGAGTGGGGCGGACTGATCGCGGCCTTCCAACCATGCACCCTCTCATTCCGATTCAAGCACTTGTAGCACGATCTGCTATTCGCGGCACGGACGCGCGACAGTTTGCCCGGTGGGGCCTTCAACTCGTTGATAGTTCGATACAAAAATGCGCGCCACCAAAGCGCCATTAAAATGGAAAACATTTCCATTGCAAGGTGGTCTATCTGGTATACAGTATTACAGATGATACAGTGCCACCGTGACAAGCGAGCGCCCCATGCATCTGGCTGCGAGCAACATCGATTTTGGCGACCTGGCCGATTTCTTCTCGAGCGGGCTGACCCAGGCCGATCCCGCGCTGGCCGCAGCGATCGACCACGAGGTCAATCGCCAGCACACCGAGATCGAGTTGATCGCGTCTGAAAATATCGTCAGCCGCGCCGTGCTCGAGGCGGCGGGCTCGGCGCTGACCAACAAGTACGCCGAAGGTTATCCCAACAAGCGTTACTACGGCGGCTGCCAATTCGTCGATGAAGCCGAAACGCTCGCTATCGAGCGCGCCAAGAGTCTGTTCGGTTGCCAATTCGCCAACGTGCAGCCGCATTCAGGCAGCCAGGCAAATCAATCCGTACTGCTTGCGCTGGCACAGCCCGGCGACACGATCCTTGGACTGTCGCTCGCTGCCGGAGGACACCTGACTCACGGCGCGGCGCCGAACCTGTCAGGCAAATGGTTCAACGCGATCCACTACGGCGTGCGCGCCGACGACCAGCGCATCGATATGGACCAGGTCGCGCAGCTCGCGCGCCAGCATAAACCACGCATCATCATCGCGGGCGGTTCGGCATATCCGCGCATCATCGACTTCGCAGCTTTCCGCGCGATTGCGAATGAGGTGGGCGCGTTCCTGCTGGTCGATATGGCGCATTTCGCCGGGCTGGTCGCGGGCGGCGTCCATCCGTCGCCACTGCCCCATGCCGATGTCGTGACGACCACCACGCACAAGACGCTGCGCGGGCCGCGCGGCGGCATGGTGCTGACCAACAACGAAGGAGTCGCAAAGAGGATCAACTCGGCGATATTCCCCGGTCTGCAAGGCGGGCCGCTGATGCACATCGTTGCGGCGAAGGCAGCGGCATTCGGCGAGGCTCTGCGGCCCTCATTCCAGACCTATGCCCGGGCTGTGGTCGAGAACTGCAAGGCCATGGGCGAGGTGCTGCGGGCTTCGGGCTACGATCTCGTCACCGGCGGAACCGATACGCATCTCATCTTGCTCGATCTTCGGCCGAAGAAGTTGACCGGTAACGTCGCGGAAAAGAGCCTCGGCCGCGCGAACATCACCTGCAACAAGAACGGCATTCCGTTCGATCCCGAGAAGCCGACCGTGACGTCCGGGATCCGTCTCGGCACGCCGGCGGGAACGACGCGTGGTTTCGGCGTTGCGGAATTCCGCGAGATCGGCCGGATGATCGCCACGGTTCTCGATGGCCTCGCGGAAAACGGCGAGGGCGGCAATACGGAAATCGAAGCAACGGGAAAGGCGCAAGCGCTCAAGCTGTGCGAACGCTTTCCGATTTATGGACGATGAGTCCGCGCCGCTGACAAATGAAACGACAACGCCGGCTCAAGAGCATTGCGCCGCGAACACAGGGAGACAGTGATGTCAGGATTTCACGGCCTTTTCATTCCTGGTCCGACGAATATGCCGTTCGGCGTTCGTCAGGCAATGGATATTCCGCTCGAGGATCAGCGCGCGCCCGACTTTCCGGCGTTCACATTGCCGCTGTTCCGCGATCTGAAGAAAGCGTTCAAGACCGAGAAGGGCCAGGTCTTCCTGTTTCCCGGCTCCGGCACGGGCGGATGGGAAGCGGCCATCACCAACACGCTGTCGCCCGGCGACAAAGTGCTCATCGCGGTGTTCGGACAATTTTCGCATTTGTGGGCCGACCTCTGCACGCGGCACGGTCTGGTCGTCGACGCCGTCCAGGTTGACTGGGGTGAGGGCGTTCCGCTCGACATTTTCGCCGAGCGTTTTCAGCAGGACAAAGAGCACAAGATCAAAGCCGTGCTCGTGTGCCACAACGAAACCGCCACCGGCGTGACCAGCGATGTCGCCGGCGTGCGCAAGGCGCTCGATGCGGCAAGCCATCCCGCGTTGCTCATGGTTGACGGCGTGAGCTCGATCGCCAGCATCGATTTCCGCATGGACGAGTGGGGCGTCGACCTCGCGGTGTCCGGTTCGCAAAAAGGTTTCATGCTGCCGACCGGCCTTGCCATCGTCGCGGCCAGCCCGAAGGCACTCGAAGCCAGCAAAACGGCCAAGTTGCCGCGCTGCTTCTTCGACTTTGCGGACATGATCCGCACGAACAAGGACGGTTTCTTCCCCTACACGCCGGCCACCACGCTGATGCGCGGCCTGCGCGCCTCGCTCGACATGCTGTTTGCCGAAGGGCTCGACAATGTCTTCGCCCGTCATCACCGCCTGGCTGAAAGCGTCCGTGTCGCGGTCTCGGCCTGGGGCCTGACGCTGTGCGCGAAGGAGCCGAAGTGGCATTCGGACACGGTCTCGGCGATCTGCGTTCCCAAGGGCTTCAACAGCGAGGACGTGATCAAGATCGCTTACTAC
>DASXJV010000142.1:0-8187 GCA_036497205.1 Bradyrhizobium sp. | reverse complement strand
TTGGCCCCTGACAAGGACGGCTGGTTCTACGTGCCGTTCGGACCTCCCTTCAACGTCGGGATTCCGCCGACCAGTGTGTCGCAGATCCGCCGCGTCGATCCCAAGACCGGCAATGCGGAAATCTGGGCGCTCGGCGTCCGCAACAGCGTCGGCGGCGACGTCGATCCGCGCACCGGCAAATACTGGTTCACCGAAAATGCGCGCGACTGGATCAGCGACGATCTGCCAAGCGACAAGCTCAACATGATCTCGAAGATCGGCGAGCACTTTGGTTATCCGTATTGCCATCAAGGCGACCTGCCCGATCCGAAGTTCGCAATGGGTCACAAGTGTTCGGAATTCACACCGCCGGTGCTTAATCTCGGCGCGCATGTGGCTCCGCTCGGCATGAAGTTCTATACCGGCGACCAATTTCCCGCCGAATACAAGAACAACATCTTCATCGCCGAACACGGATCCTGGAACCGGCACAAATATCAGGGCGCGCGGATCAAACGTGTCATCGTCGGCCCCGATGGCAAGGACGCCAAGCAGGAGATCTTTGCGTCAGGCTGGCTCGAGGGGGACCAGGGCTATCTCGGCCGTCCGGCGGATATCGTGCTTGCCAAGGATGGCTCCTTGCTTGTTGCGGATGACTGGGCCGGCGCGATCTATCGCATCAGCTATAACAAGTAAGCCCTGCGTCACCGAGGCTGCGGCTGCTAGGTGCGGCCGCAGCCTGCTTTTATTCAGCAGACGGGGCGATCTAATCGCGGTCGTCATGCCTGGCCGGTTGTCCCCGACTTGATTGGAGGAATCCGGGCATCCATCACAATAAACATCGTGTGAGAGATGGATCGGCGGGAGCGCCGATAAGTTACGTAATCTGCGTAAGGGCAGACGGCGATGCCGGGCAATGACGAGGGACAGGAGCGGTGATGCGGATTGCTTTGATCGGGACGCTATCGGTTGCAATCGTCTGCGGGTCCTTGGCTCACGCAGCCGACGTCGCCGCCGGCAAGGAAAAGGCCGAGCTATGTGTCGGCTGCCACGGCGAAGGCGGTATTTCGCAAACCGAGAACATTCCCTCGCTCGCAGCCCAGCCCGACCAGTTCATTCAGTGGCAGCTGGTCTTCTTCCGCAGCGGCACGCGCAAGAACGAGCAGATGCAGCCGATCGTCGAGCAACTCAATAATGACGATATTCGCAATCTCGGGGCCTACTTCGCCTCGCTCGCTGCGCCCAAAGCGTCAAAACCCGACGACAATCCCGATTTATCTCAGAAGGGTACACAGGCTGCCGCGGGACGACGCTGTGCATCATGCCACACCGATACATATGCGGGAACGAAAGCGGTTGCCCGCATCGCCGGCCAGCGCGAGGACTATTTGATCAAGGCGCTGCATGACTACAAGTCAAACGTACGATCCGGCGGCGGCATGGCGGCGATGGCGGAGGTCGCCTATCCCTTGAGCGAAGAGGAAATCACCGCGCTCGCGCATTATCTTGCGCATTTATAAATGTTCGGCGTCGCGGCCAAGCGAAACGGGGCCGGGACCTATACGCCGTGCTCCATCGTTTGGACGATCGGGGAGAGAGCTTTCGCAACAATCAACGCCGGTAGCTATGCATCCCGGCGTTCGCCGGGACGACGAAGAAAATGGCGTGCCGCTACCCCCGCTGCTTCTCATACGCCTTGAGATGCGTGTAGGCCGTGCGCAGTCTCGGCACCGGCGCCTTCGCGGCATCGGCGCGCGAGACCAAATCGCCGATCACGTGATCGGCTTCAACGGGTGCGCCCGCCTTGATGTCGCGGGACATCGACGCCGTCATCTGCGAGCCTTCCATGGTAAGCATTCCGAGCGTGCGTTCCAGAAAGGGCGCGCGCGGCGCATAGCCCTCGGCTGTCGCGACCGCGCTGCATTCATCGAACGTGCCAAGGATGAAATCCTTTCCGCCAGGCGAGGCCAGGATATTGCCGATCGACGTTCGCATCAGGCAGGTCGAGGCCGCGAGCGTGGCGAGGAATACCCATTTCTCCCACATCTCCTGCACAATATGTTCGCTGGCCACCGAGCCGAATTTGCCGCTCGCCATGGCCTCGGCGATAGCACGGACCCGATCCGACAGCTTGCCGTCGCGTTCCCCGAAATTGAGCGACTGCATCGGATTGAGCTGAACGACCTCGCGATGTTCATTGAGCGTGGCGGCGATCGCGCAGAGGCCGCCGAGCACGCGCTCGCGTCCGAACTTGCTGGCGAGCACATCCAGATGCAGCATGCCATTGAGCAGCGGAATAATCGCCGTCTGCGGTCCAACAGCGGGCGCGAACGACTTGATCGCGTCGTCGAGGTCGAACGCCTTGCAGCTTAGCAAGACAACGTCGAACTTTTCGGTGAGTTT
This sequence comes from Bradyrhizobium sp., assembly GCA_036497205.1. Lineage (GTDB taxonomy): Bacteria > Pseudomonadota > Alphaproteobacteria > Rhizobiales > Xanthobacteraceae > Bradyrhizobium. Next base: position 5,805 of record DASXJV010000142.1, on the reverse strand, counting down.
GTTCGCCTGCACTGTCGGCGGATTTTTCAGCGTCACGTCGCCATTGGGGCTTTTGATCACGAGGCCGGCGTCAGCCAGTTCAGCGGCGCGGCGCGGACGGACGAGAAATGTCACGTCGCGGCCGGCCTGAAGCATTCTGCCGCCGAAATATCCGCCGATCGCGCCGGCACCGACCACGAGAATCCGCATCTAGAGACTCCTTCTTGTTCTTGTCATCTGCCTCATCCCGAGGAGCCACGCCTTTGCGCGGCGTCTCGAAGGATAGGCTTGAACGGGCTCATGGTTCGAGACGCGCGAAGACGCGCTCCTTACCATGAGGTCTATTACCACTTTTCCCCGAACGGGCGGATTTCAAGCTCGAACGTCCAGGCGCTGCGCGGCTGCTGATACAGCTGCCAGTAGGAGGCCGCAACCGACGCCGGCGGCATCAACAAATCGGGATTATCAAGCGCTTCCTTGCCCCAGAGCTGTTCCCGGCGCTGGCGCACCCACGCGGTATCGACGCCGGAATCGATGATCAGATGCGCGACGTGAATGTTCTTCGGTCCGAGTTCGCGTGCCATCGATTGCGCCACCGCGCGCAATCCGAATTTCGCACTGGCGAAGGCCGCATAACCGCTGCCGCCGCGAAGACTGGCCGTGGCGCCGGTAAAGAAGATGTTGCCTTTGCCGCGCGGCACCATCAATCGCGCCGATTCTCGCCCGGCGACAAAGCCGGCCCAGCAGGCCATTTCCCAGACCTTGCGGAATACGCGGTCGGTGGTCTCCAGGATCGGGAAGTTGACGTTGGCGCCGACGTTGAAGATGCACACTTCCAGCGGCGCATGCTTGTCGGCGTCGTCGAGGAAAGCCGCGACCTCGTCTTCCTTCCGTGCGTCGAGTGCCCGCGCGACGATCAATCCGCCGGCGGTCTCGATCTCCCTGACCAGCGGCTCGAGCTTGGCGCCGTCGCGCCGTCCGGCGAATACGGTAAACCCCTCGGCGGCGAATTTCTTCGCGATCTCGGCTCCGATATAGTCTCCGGCGCCGATCACCGCGGCCGTTGCGTTGCGTTTCTGCATTCCACTCTCCACAAACCTCGCGGAGCTACGAGGCCTCTCCTCGTCATTGCGAAGAGCAAAGCGACGAAGCAATCCAGTCTTTTTCCGCGGCGCTGGATTGCTTCGCTGCGCTCGCAACGACGGTGCGATTACTTGCCCGAAACCAGTTCTTCGAGCTCGCGCAGCTGCTCCTTGCCGAAAAACATTTCGTTGCCGACGAAGAAGGTGGGCGAGCCGAACGCGCCGCGCTCGACCGCGGATTGGGTGTTCAGGATCAGCTTCGCCTTGACGTCGGGTGCTTGCGCGCGGGCGAACAGTTTTGCCGCATCGAGGCCGGACGCCGTAAAAGCCCTGAGCGCCACCTCTGGGTCGTCCATTTTCTTAGGCTCCGCCCACATGTGATGAAACGCCGCGTCGACGTATCTCTCAAACACGCCCTCGAACTTCGCGGCGACAGCGGCTCGCATCAGATTGAGGGTGTTGACCGGAAAGAACGGATTCCATGTGTAGGGCTTGACCTGAAAGCGCTTCACGAAGCGCTCCGTCTCCAGCGCGTGAAACTCGCGCTTGTTCTTGACGCCGGCAAGGGATTCGGCAGGGGATCTGTTGTTGGTGGCCTTGTAGATGCCACCGAGCAGAATCGGCACATATTCGAATTTCACGCCAGTCCGTTTTTCGATCGCAGGGATCGCCTCGTGACTGAGGAAAGCATTAGGGCTGCCGAAATCGAACATAAATTGCGGGGCGATGGGGCTCACGGCGGTCTCCCTGATATGAGGGGTCCTTATATGATCGCTATCATTTCAACCAGCGTATCGGTCAACGTCCACGGGATCAACCGGCGGCGCTCTCGTGCGGGGCCGCGCGCTCGAACGCCGCCGCGGCGAGCCGGCGCGCATGATCGCGCACGTCGGCGGGCCAGGACACCGTCCATGCCTCGAATCGCTCGGCATCGCCTGCGAACAACGCGCGCGTCACTTCCTCGTAGTGTGGCTTGTTTTCCGCGATCGCCGCAATGAAGCGGTAAGCTGCCTCCTGCGCGTGTCTGATCCGGTCCCTATCCTTGTTGGCGCGTCTTGCCTCATCGACCAGCTTGCGCAACGCGACCGAGGCGCCGCCGCTCTGCTGCGCCAGCCATTCCCAATGCCGCGGCAGCAGCGTGACTTCGCGTGCGACCACGCCCAGTTTCGGCCGGCCAGGACCGCGCGGGTTGGGGGCCGCGGCCTCTTCTGCTGGGGTGGGCGGGCCGGCGATGTCAGGCAATCGCGCCAGGATATCGTCGATGGTGCCGCGAAAATCGATATCGATCGGGCCGCCAGTTCTGCCATCGAAGACAGCAATTGACGCATCTTGGCGCCGATCGAGCGTCTGTTTTGCCGCGCTGATGACATCGCGCAGATCGCCTGATGCGATGCAGCGGTCACCCTCGAAGGCGATGTGAGTGATGTCGGCCCTTGGATTCATTGAAAACTCCTCGATCCTTAGGACAAGTATTATCCGGGTAAATTAGCTTGGTCAATAAAATCCGGGTAATATCGGGTAATATACAGCGCGCCGGGGGTGTCTCCACTTTCCGGCGCCCGGCTGGCACGACCAACGGCGTGCCAAAAGCTGCTGGGGGAATCGCCATGCTCAACGTCCATCATCTCAATAATTCCCGCTCCCAGCGAGTGCTGTGGTTGCTGGAAGAACTCGGGCTTCCTTACGAGATCGTCCGCTATCAGCGTCAGCCGGACATGCGCGCGCCGGCGGAGCTGCGCGCGATTCATCCGCTCGGAAAATCGCCTGTCATCACCGACAATGGCAACACCATCGCGGAGTCAGGCGCGATCACCGAATACATCATCGACACCTATGGCAACGGGCGCTTGATACCGCCGCCCAAAACGCCGGAGCGGCTGCGCTATACATATTGGCTGCATTACGCCGAGGGGTCGGCGATGCCGCCGCTGTTGCTGAAGCTGTTGTTCACGCTGATGCCGAAGCGCGCGCCGGCGCTGCTGCGCCCGCTGGTGCGTAAGGTCGCCAATCAGGCGCTGACTACGCTGGTCAATCCGCAGCTCAAGCAGCACATGGCGTTCTGGGAAGGCGAACTCGGAAAAAGCGAATGGTTCTCCGGCAGTGAATTCACCGCCGCCGACATCCAGATGAGTTTTCCGCTTGAGGCCGCCGCGGCGCGCGGCGGGCTTGACCAGGGTCACCCCAGCGCGATGGCCTTCCTGGAACGCATTCACGCCCGCCCGGCATACAAGCGCGCGCTTGAGAAGGGCGGACCATATTCGATGGCAAGGTAGGCGACGTCATCCACCGTCATTCCGGGACGGTGCGCTAACAGCAGACCCCAGATGTGCAATTGCACATCGGCGAATCTCGAGATTCCCGGTTCGATGCTTTGCACCGCCCCGGAATGACGCTCTCAACGTTGCGTCGCCGCAATCACTTCTTTCACCAGCCGTTCGAAGCCACGGAGGTCGCCGGTGGGATCGACGGAATCGCCGAGACGAACGATCACGAGATGCTGGGATGGCAGCACGACGAATCGTTGGCCGAGATCGCCGAGTGCGAAAAGCGCGTCACGCGGAATCCCGCGCCTGACAAGCCCTTTTGCATGTTCGTGCTCACTGCGATTGGTCCAGAAGCCGGCGCCATAGTCGGTGCCGAGGGTTGGGCTGGCGGAAAAATCCACCCATTCATCCGGCAAGATGCGATGGCCGCCGATCATGCCGTCGTTTAGATAAAGCAGCCCGAATCGTGCCCAATCCCTGGCGCTTGCCAGCATGTAGGCCGAACCCTGCAGCGTGCCGGTGGCATCGAACTCCAGCGTCACGTTTCGCATTCCCAGCGGGTTGAACAGCTCGCGCCACGCGAAGGCCAGCGTTTGCTCGGGACCGCCGACGGCGTCGCGGATGATCCGCGCCAATAGCTGCGTGCTGGGGCTGCTGTAAGCCCACCGTGTTCCCGGCGGGGCAATGATTGCGGCCTTTGCGGCGAATCCAGCCATGTCGTTGTGCAGGTAAACCATCTGACTTGAGGGATCGAACCCGGAGTTGGTCTCGTCGAGGGCAAGGCCTGTGGTCATGCGCATGAGGTGCTCGACCTCAATCTCGCGGCGCGGGTCGGTCGCACTGCGCCATTCCGGAACAGGCGCCGGCAGCGAGGGGGAGATGCGGCCTTGCTGGGTCAGAATGCCGATCAGGGCGTTGACCATCGACTTGGTCATGGAGAAACCGAGCAGCGGCGTCTCGACGCCGACGCCACTGGCATAGCGCTCGGCAATGACGGTGCCGTCATGCACCACAACCACCGCCTTGGTCCTTCGAAACGGTGGCGCCGCAGGCTCCTCGAAGGCGTGATCGAGCGCCGCCTTCAATCCCGGAGCAGAGGGCTCGATGACGTCCGGTCCCGCAATCTCGGGGAGCAGCGGCGGCTCTTCTGGCGTCTTCAACGCGGCGATGTCGCTCTTGAGAAGATAGGGTTCATCGGGTCCGTGCAAGAGGACGCAGCCGAAACCGTCATGAAACGCAGCACGGCTGCCGAATAACCCTGCCATCGACGCATCGACGGTTTTGCCGGCGCGATCGAGCTTATATCCCAGAACCGAACGCAACCGGCGAATGCCGGCACGATCCGTGGTTTCCGCGAACACCATTTGCGGATCGAACCCGGAGACGAAGGTTTTCGTGCAGATAATGTGCGCCACGAATCCGGTGGCGACGTGAATGGCGCGGTCGGGGCGGAAGATGGCGAACAAGGCGATCGGCACGGCCAGGATTACCGCACATGTACTTGCGATAAGCTTTCGCGAAACCATTGCGGCGCCCCTAGCGCGACTTCTGAACCTCGCCGATCGAAGGCAGCGCCGTCATGTTGACGCCGGGCGGCGGCACGTCGTCGTCGGGCACAAAGAAATCCGACATCAGGGGCACCGATGGATCGACGCGGTAGCGCTCAAAATCGCGCACCCCGCTTTCGTAAAGCACCTTGTCGTCGATGCAGAACTGTCCGGTGAACTCGCGCGACGGCTTTGTGAAAATAACATAGGCGGCGTCGCCCATGATCTCCGGCGTGCGGCTGGCGCGCATCATGGCGTCGCCGCCCAGGAGATTGCCGACCGCGGCGGTGGCGATGGTGGTGCGCGGCCACAATGCGTTGACCGCGACCCCGGCGGCTTTCAGTTCGGCCGACAGGCCGAGCACGCACATGCTCATGCCGAACTTCGCCATCGTATAGGCGGTCGAGTGTTCGAACCATTTCGCTTTCATGTCGAGCGGCGGAGACAGCATCAAAATGTGGGGATTTTCCGCCTTCTTCAGATGCGGGATGCAGTATTTCGACACCATGAAGGTGCCGCGGGTGTTGATACCCATCATCAGATCGAACCGCTTCATGTCCGTCATCTGCGAGTTGGTGAGGCTGATGGCGCTGGCATTGTTGACGCAGATATCGATGCCGTCGAATTCGGCGACGGTCTGATCCACCGCTGCCACCACCTGAGCCTCCTCGCGGATATCGCAGAGGATCGGCAACGCCTTGCCGCCGGCGGCGCGAATTTCGTCGGCTGCGGTGTAGATGGTGCCCTTAAGTTTCGGATGCGGCTCCGCCGTTTTCGCGGCGATCGCGACGTTGGCGCCGTCACGCGCGGCGTGCAACGCGATGGCAAGCCCGATGCCGCGGCTGCCGCCGGACACAAACAGCGTTTTACCTTTGAGCGATGTCATCGATCGAACTCCATTTTGAGCGCGGTCTACGCACCCGCATGCAAATC
>DASXJV010000141.1:0-2201 GCA_036497205.1 Bradyrhizobium sp. | reverse complement strand
GCATCGCGCATATGCCGACCGCGAGCGGCGCGCGCACCGCGCTGTTCATTCCCGAGCTTGACCGCCTCGCCATCGCGGTCCCGGCACGCGGCACGACGTCCGCTGCGATCTGGCTGTTTCGACCGACGCCCTGAGCAGCACCCGATTTGCGAAAAGGAGCGAGCATGGAGCCTTACAAAGTGGCGATCGTCTGGCGCGGCGACCGTGAGACGCGCGCTACCGCAACGCCGCAGAAGAATCGCTACCACCGCGTCTTTGCGGAGCTGCGCGCCTTCGGCGTCGAAGCCGAGCCCGCCGTCTATGCCGAAGAATTCGAAAGCGAGGTTCGCGCGCAACTCGCAAACGTCGATGGCGTCCTCGTGTGGGTCAATCCGCTCGAAAACGGCCGGACTCGGGAGACGCTCGATCAACTGTTACGCGACGTCGCAGCCAGCGGACCCTGGGTCAGTGCCCATCCCGATACGATTCTCAAAATGGGCGTCAAGGAAGTGTTGTATCGCACCAGGCATCTCGGCTGGGGCACGGACACGCGCCTTTATCGCACCGCCGAGGAATTCCGCGATGCATTTCCAATGCAGCTGCGATCGGGCAGAGCGCGCGTCATCAAACAGAACCGCGGCAATGCCGGTCAGGGCGTCTGGAAGGTCGAAGCGATAGACCAACTGACCGGCTCTGCGCCCGCCGTTACCGTGCTCGAGGCTCGCAGCGGCAGCCGGCCGGAAACGCTGCCGCTCGAAAGCTTCATGGCGCGCTGCGAACGTTATTTCAACTGGGGCGGCTGCATCATTGATCAGGCCTTTCAGGAACGCCTGCCCGACGGGATGATCCGCTGCTACATGAGCGGGGACAAGGTTGCCGGCTTCGGCCATCAAAAAATAAAAGCCCTGATCGCGCCGCCGCCCGAAGGCCCGGATGCGCCCGCCGCCAAGCCAGGGCCGCGCATGATGCATGGGCCGAATGCCCTGCCATTTCAGGCGCTTCGGACGAAGATGGAGGCGGAGTGGACGCCGCAAATGATGACGGTCCTCGGTCTTGAGGCGCATGCACTTCCCATCATCTGGGATGCTGACTTTCTCTACGGGCCACGAACCGATGCGGGCGAGGACACTTACGTCCTCTGCGAAATCAACGTGAGCTGCGTGTTCGCGATACCCGATGAGGCGCCGGCCGCGATCGCACACCGCACGCTCGAACGTCTGAGAGGGCACGCTTCAGCGGTTGCCATGTGAAGACACCACTCGGCCATTTTGTTCTGGACAGCGCGTCGAAGTCGTGGTCGCTCAGCACGTGACAGACCCGCTCCTCGTCGGCGACGACGGAAGCCGAGCACGTGCCTTTGTCGAGAAGCGCGAGCTCGCCGAACACCGTCGCCGCCGTGAACGTCGCCAGGCGGATGCCGCGGCCGCCGGTCTTCAGGCGCACGCTGGCGCCCCCGCGCGCGATGAAGAAGATCTCGTGGCCCGGCGCGCCCTGCTTGGCGGATAGGAGACCGCTCCAAGGCGGAGGCAGACCGTTGGAGGAGACGCGTGCTACTTCCGCCTACGACCCGTTGCGGACATTTCGCACCACTGCCAAAATAGCCTTTTGAATGCGATCCAAGAATGGGAAGTCGCAGTGAACCAGAAGCAGCACAAACACCTTTCCGCGATATGCGAGTGCGGCAAGGTGAAATTCGAAGCCGTTGGCCCGCCGATTCTGACCGGCTCCTGCTATTGCACGAGCTGCCAAGAAGCCGGACGCCGGTTCGAGGAGCTGGCCTCCGCGCCGTCCGTGCTCGACTCCGACAGTGGATCAGCCTTTATCCTCTATCGAAAGGATCGCGTGCAATGCGTGATGGGGCAGGAGTATCTCGAAGAGCATCGGCTCAAGCCCGTGTCCCCGACCCGACGGGTCGTTGCCACGTGCTGCAATTCGGCAATGTTCCTCGACTTCACCAAAGGGCACTGGCTGTCGATGTACCGGAACCGCTTTCCGACAGGCGCGCCGCCACTTGAAATGCGGCTCATGACGAAAGAGCGGCGCGTCGGCGTCGAGCTTGCCGATGACTTGCCGAATTATAATGGTCACTCCGGCAAGTTCATGTTGAAGCTGATCGCCGCCTGGATTGCGATGGGTCTCCGCAGGCCCGAAATCACCTTGGGAAAGACCGGGCGTGGGGTGCTATAGGCACGAGCCATATTGCACTTGTAGCAAGCTCGATT
>DASXJV010000140.1:0-4538 GCA_036497205.1 Bradyrhizobium sp. | reverse complement strand
ATATTGACGGTGGTGGCGCCGGCCTTGATCACGGCCTCGACGATGCGGCAGAGGTAGTCCATCTCGCTGCGGGTCGCGTCTTCGGCCGACCATTCGACGTCGTCGATCTGGTTGCGCGCGCGGGTGACGTTGGCGATCGAGAGCTCCATCACCTGCTCCGGCGTCATGTTCAGCTTGACGCGCATGTGCAGCGGCGAGGTCGCGATCACGGTGTGGACGCGGCCGCGCCTGGCGAATTTCACCGCTTCGGCGCAGCGATCGATGTCCTTTGGGTTGGCGCGCGACAGGCCGGCGATGACGGCGTTCTTGGAGCGGCGGGCGATCTCGCTCACGGCCTGGAAGTCGCCCTCGGAGGTGATGGGGAAGCCGGCCTCGATCACGTCGACGCCCATGTCGTCGAGCATTTCGGCGACCTCGATCTTTTCCTCGAAGGTCATGGTGGCGCCGGGGCACTGCTCGCCGTCGCGCAAGGTGGTGTCGAAAATGATGACGCGGTCCTTTTCGGACTTGTTGGCGGTGGTCATTGCAAAAATTCCTTTTGGGTGGTGCGCCGTCTCAAGGGGGCGCTGAGGGTTCCGGTGATCTCACACAACCCCTGAGTGCCCAGGCGCAAACGCCCAGTCGGCCCTCAGGGGCAGATAAGAAGCAGAAGCCCAAGAAGCCGGGTGGACAGGGACGCAGCGGAAATCGCATCGGCGGCTTCTGCCCCGATCCGAACTCCCGACATTTCGCTGCGAATCAGCATGCCAAACCCTTGGATGACGCGGAAATCCTCGGCCAAAACGGTTGACGCTTGGTTGCCAGAGGTGCGCCGTGGGGTGTTTCTAGACGAGAAAGCCGAGCCGCCGCAATGCCAAAAGATGGTCAGAATGGGTGACCTTTCCTTCATCTCTTCGCGCTCCTTTCTCTGTCATGCCCCGCGAAAGCGGGGCATCCATATTCCAGGCATCTCGGTCAAGCACTGCTGTCTCTGGAATAATGGGTCGCCCGCCTGCGCGGGCGACGACACCGAGAAGACAGCAATCAGCATTGCCGGGGCGCGATTTGCGTCCGGGCTTAGCATCGACATCGTCCCTCGAAAGCAGAGGGCGCAGGGAATGCCGGGCGCTGGCCGCACCCGCAGGCCCTGTGGGCTGAAAAGGAAAGGTGCCCACAAGTCAGTACAGGTAGGCCGAAACGACCGGCACTCCCTGCGCAATGGTTTTACGGCTGCTCCGTGCTCTTCCTGGTGTGCCGGGCTTTTTAGCCACCATCGCCTGCGGAAAGCATCCCGCAAACTTGACTCCAGCATCGGGGAGCCAGAACCACACGGCTTGACCGTACGCGTTGCGCCGCACGTCTGGCGGCGCCACGCGTCCATCACAGCCCGCACCACGAATCGTGACGATCGCGAAACGCCCCTCATGCGGGCGGGATGGCTTAGATATACGCCGGTTTCCGATTTACGGAAAGACATATATTTTTGCGGGGCGAGCTTGACTCGTCGGGCAAAACAGGCGGCGGGTTTTTGGTGTTTTGCGCGCGTCGTCGCGACAACAGTCCGCGCGACTTCTCCGTCCAGGCCAGAAGGGCGAACGCGGAAGGGTCTCCGCTTAACCCTTGAAAGCAGACGTCAGACCCACCGATCGCAATGTCCGGTTCGTGCCATAACAGACATGCCCTGCTATTCGATCACCTCATCGGCGCGGGCGAGCAGCGATGGAGGTAGCGTGAGGCCGAGCGTTCTGGCGGTCTTGAGGTTGATGACCAACTCATATTTTGTCGGCGCCTGTACCGGCAGGTCAGCCGGTTTTTCCCCATTGAGAATACGGTCGACATAGCGGGCTGCGCCCCGGTATTGTTCGATATTGTCGGCTCCATACGAGATCAGGCCGCCGGCAGCAACAAAACCGCGAAAGCTATAGACCGCCGGCAGCTGGTGCCGGGCAGCAACCTCGGCGATCAAGGCGCGACGAACCACCGTTAACCCGCTCACCGTCACAACAAGTCCGCCACTGCCGGAGCGAGCGAAGGCTGCCAAATCCTGTTCGACGTCGCGAACGTCGACCGGGGTTAACTCCACGCCAAGCGACGGCGCGACAGACTGGATGACAGCGAACTGCCCAATCCCCGCGGCTATGGTAGGATCCCATAGGACGGCTACTCGCTTCAGGCCCGGTGTGATCTCCTTGAGCAGTTCGAGCCATTTCCCGCTCAGACTGTACTCGAACGCCATGAAGCCAGTGGCGTTTCCACTTGGTCGCGCCAGACTCTTGACGAAGCCAGAGCCGACCGGGTCGGCGACAAACACGAAGACGATGGGCACGGCGTGGGTGGTCTGGAGCAACGGCGCAAGAGCAGCGCTGCCACTGACCACAATAACGTCCGGCGCGAGCGCCACCAATTCGGCTGCGCTTTTGCGGAGATTGTCGGCATCGCCCGCACCTAGGCGATGGTCGATGCGCACGTTACGGCCGTCGATCCAGCCCAATTGCTGAAGCCCCTGCTGGAATGCGGCGAAAGCGGCTCGCAACTCGGGGTCGCCGGTAGCCGCGCCCTGCAGGACGCCTATACGGCGCACGCGCTCAGGCTGCTGCGCTCGCCCGGCGGACGACATAGCTGCCGCTGTGCCGCCGAGAAGCGTGATGAATTCCCGCCGCCTCATGCCGTCCCCAAAGCTAAAAGCGAAGGCATCTTAGCGGCTCCGAAACCATGGCGGCAATGCCCTGCCAATGTCCGAGTTGGGGTCAAACGCGTCGGTCTGGTCGTCGCCCGGTGCTTCCCGATTAGCGGACGTTCGGAGGGCCGGTCGGCGCGTCTCAAAGGTGCCGATTCCAGAAATCATCCTATCGTGCTTGCGCCGGGCGCGGGTGTCGCGGCGCTAGCTAAAAGAGACAACGACAAGATGATCTCAAGTCAAGGCAGCGTGGAATTTGGATCAGCGCCCGGCGCTCTTAAACGATTTCGCCAACTCACCGGCAGCCTCAAAGGCAGACATGGCCTGCTTTGCAGTCATGGCAACCGTGGTTTTTGTGCCCGTGTTGCTGCCCCCTGCTGCGCTGACGATCGCTATGGACAAGGCGACTTCGTTGTTCGGACAATCAAAGATCACTAGCCAATCATCGTCCCCAAACGTCAGGTAATACGAAAGCAGCTTGCCGCCGGCTTTTTCCACGACCTTGGCAATAGCGGCCTCGCGATCTTCGGGGCTTGCGATCATTCCCTTGAGCGCTTCCGAGCTATATCGACCGCGAAGAACATAAATTGACATGGCGGCGTCTCCCTGAGCATTGATCAACGATCCCCGATTTTAGCACCGCACGCCGGCCTCTGCTATTTCTCTTCTGGGTCAAAAGGCGCCTGACAGCCGAGGTCTCCGACCTCCGCTTTGCATCGGACAGCGGACTTAACGCGGACATCTTGTCAGGTCCGCTAAATGCCAACAGCAGAAGTCGGCTTCTCATTCGATCACTGCGTCGGCGCGCAGCAAGAACGCTTCCGGAATCGTAAGGCCTATAGCTTTCGCGGTCTTGAGATTGACGGCTAGATCGAACTTCGTGGGCTGCTCGATCGGCATGTCTTTCGGATGCTTGCCCTGTAGAATCCTGTGCACGAACTTAGCGCCGTGCCGGAAAGCGGCGGGCCCATCCGCCCCGAACGACAGCAAGCCTCCGATCTCCGCAAATGCGCGCGGGGTCGAAGCCGCTGGAATACGGTGTTTGATCGCCAGATCGGTCACGGGTTTGATCGACAAGCTACCCTGAACGACGACGGCGTCTACCCGCTCGCTCACGAAAGTCGCAAAGGCAGTTTCGAGTTCGTCAGCTCCGCGGACCATCACGACCGGCTGCATTTCCGTGCCTGTCGGGTCGCCGGCTAAACGAACTTCGTCAAGCATGGCTTTCGCGAATACAGGATTTGTAGCGTGACCCAACACGCCCACGCGCCGCACCGACGGCAACATATCCCTGAACAGTTCGACACTTTTTCCATGCGATGCGGAAGCCATCAGGGAAACGCCGGTAACGTTGCCGCCGGGACTCGCAATGCTGGGGACGATGCCAGTTTCAACCGGCTCACCCGCCAATATCACGATGGGGATGTCACGCGTTGCCTGCTTCGCTGCTAGCGCGCAGGGAACATAGAGCGCCACGATCACGTCGACCTTGAGCCGGACCAACTCGGCCGCGAGTTCGGGAAGCCGATCCAGCTTGTTTTCTGCAGAGCGAAACTCGAAGGCGATGTCCCGTCCTTCCACATAGCCCTGTTCACGCAGTCCTTCCCGAAGTTCTCTCTTGAACGACTCCTCGTCGGCGACCCCTATGTAGAGTGCGCCTATCCGTGCGACCTTGGGCTGTTGCGCGCGCGTCGCCAGAGGCCACGTCAACGCCGCGCAGCCGACAAGCGTGACAAAATCCCTGCGCTGCATGCTCCTCCACCAAGAAGGTCACGCCTTCTGCAAATTTCCAAAAGTGTATCAGGTTCAGGAGAATCGGCGAGCGGAGAAATGGCACACAATTGGCCTGAACCGATCATCAGGCCAATGTCCGGGTTGGGTC
>DASXJV010000139.1:0-2676 GCA_036497205.1 Bradyrhizobium sp. | reverse complement strand
GAGTTCAGCACCCATGACACCGCGAATTGCCCGGCGGTGATGCCCTTCGCTTCGGCGTGCTGTCTTAACTCCTGCGCCAATTGAAGCGATTCCGGCCGCCACTCGGTCTGCATCATGCGCTTGTCGTTGCGCCCCGCGCGGGTATCCTTGTCGGGCGGCGCATCGGGGCGGTATTTGCCCGTCAGCACGCCGCGCGCCAGCGGGCTGTAGGGCACGATGCCGAGGCCGTAGAAATTGCAGGCCGGGAAATGCTCGACCTCGGGCATGCGGTTCATCGCGTTGTAATAAGGCTGGCTGACGACCGGGCGGTCGATGCCCAGGCGATCGCAGATGTTGCAGATTTCGGCGACCCGCCAGGCCCGATAATTCGAGACGCCGAAATAGCGCACCTTGCCCTTTTGAACCAGTTCGCCCATCGCGCGCACGGTCTCGTCCAGCGGCGTCGAATGATCCTCCTTATGCAGATAGTAGATGTCGATGTAGTCGGTGCCGAGCCGCTTCAGGCTTTCGTCCGCGGCCTGCAACACCCAGCGGCGCGATAGCCCGCCGCGGTTGGGATCGTCGCCCATGGGATTGGCAAGTTTTGTGGCAAGTACCCAGTTGAGCCGGCTGTTGGAAATGGCGCGGCCGACCACCTGCTCGGAATTGCCGCCTGAATAGGCGTCCGCGGTATCGATGAAGTTGATGCCGGCCTCGCGCGCTTTCGCGACGATCCGTGTCGAAGTCGCCTCATCGGCCGGCCCGCCGAACATCATGGTGCCCAGGCATATCGGCGAGATTTTCAGGCCGCTGCGGCCGAGTTGACGATATTGCATCGGTTGGTCCTTTGTGGGCCGTCATTCCGGGGCGATGCGAAACATCGAACCCGGAATCTCGAGATTCCCCGATGTGCAATTGCACATCTGAGGTCTGGTGCTTACGCACCATCCCGGAATAACGGAATCTGCTTCGTCGCTTCGCTCCTCGCAACGACGGGAGACGCTATGGATCATTCTTCAATATCTTAAACACGCCGCTGGCCATGGCGATACAGCGATCGCCTGCCGTCACCTCCGCGGTGGTGAAAATCAGGCTGCGCGTAGAGCGGACCACGCGCGGCTTCGACAATAAAATCTCGCCGATTTTGGCGCCGTCGACGAAATGGGTATCCATCTGCACGGTCGCCAGCGTCGGCCGGCCCGACACGTATCGCGCCGTCATGCCGCAAGTGCGGTCCGCGAACGTCATCAACAGCCCGCCCTGCACCAGGCCGCGGCGGTTGTGGTGCTTGTCCTGCGCGATCAGCGCATATTCATGCTCGCCGTTCACGACCCGTTGCCAGAGCGGTCCGACCAGGCTGAGGAACCCCGTGGTGTCGACGATGGTCCAGCCGGAGGCTTTGAGCTTCTCCGTGGCCTTATCGGTCATATCTGGTCTTCCCATCGGCGATGAATTCGGATTTCCGGTCATTTCATCAAGCGCTGACGTGTTGTAGTCAAGCGGAATGGTCCGGTCATTTGACGATACCACCCGGCGCAAGCGCACGTTGTCCGGAAGTCGGCTTGCGGACACCGGATCTTTCGACGACGATGCGCCCAAATGAAAACGATAATTCCCGGGAGGTTTTCTAAAATGCGTTGGAAGATATTGCTTTGCGCCGCAATGATGTTCGGCCTGCCGGGCGCGTCAGTCGATGCGCAGGCGCAGACCTTTCCGAACCGGAGTATCACGCTAGTCATTCCGTTCGCGCCCGGCGGCAGCACCTCGATTGTCGGACGCGTGATCGCCGACAAAATGAGCGAGCTGCTCGGCGAAAAAGTCGTGGTCGATAACCGTCCCGGCGCCGGCGGCACCGTCGGCACCAAGGCAGTCGCGAAGAGCGATCCCGACGGCTATACCATTCTGCTGGGCTACACCGGCACGCTCGCGATCGGGCCGTCGCTCTATAAAAATGTCGGTTACGATCCCCGCAAGGATTTTGCGCCGATCGGCCTGATCGGCAACGCGCCCAATTCGCTGGTGGTGCATCCCTCGTTCCCCGCCAAATCGGTCGCCGAACTGATCGCTTATGCGAAGGCCAATCCCGGCAAGGTCAATTTCGGCTCCGCCGGCGCGGGCACGGCCAGTCACATCACCGGCGAATATTTCGCCCGCTCCGCCGGCATTACGCTGGTGCATATTCCCTATAAGGGCACCGGCCCGGCGCTGACCGACCTGTTGGGCGGGCACATCCCGATGGCGTTCGCGCCGATCCCGGCCTCCCACGCCAACGTATCGGCCGGGCTGTTGCGCGCGCTGGCGGTGACGAGCACGACCCGCTCCGGCCTGCTGCCTGATGTCCCGACGATTGCCGAATCGGGTCTGCCCGGATTCGATGCCTCGCTTTATTACGGCCTGGTGGCACCGGCCGGCACGCCGAGGCCTCTCATCGACAAACTCAACAGGGAATTGCGCGCAGCGCTGGCCTCCAATGAGGTGAAGAAGCAACTGGGGCTGGATGGTACCGAGATCACGCCGGGCACTCCGGAAGATTATGCCGATTTCATCGATAGAGACGAAAAGAAATGGTCGCAGCTGGTCAAGGCCAGCGGCGTCGAGCAGGAGTAAGGGGACGCGTGCCCTCCGCGCAGGTTTCGGGGCTGACTTGCGCGGCTCACGCTTGCTACAACAAACCGATGCGACCTCATGCGATTCGTT
>DASXJV010000138.1:0-3112 GCA_036497205.1 Bradyrhizobium sp. | reverse complement strand
CCATCCCCAATCCAACACCCGTTCCGCCCTACAAGCACACGCCGCTGTTTCCGCTTGGGCCGGACACCACGCCGTACAAGAAGATCACGACGGAAGGCGTGCGGGTCGAGAAGGTGATGGGCAGGGACATGCTGGTGGTGTCGCGCGAGGCGCTGCGGGCGCTCAGCGAAGCCGCCTTCGGCGACATCAATCATTACTTGAGGCCCGGGCATCTCAAGCAGTTGCGCAGCATCCTCGATGACAAGGAGGCCAGCGACAACGACAAGTTCGTCGCCTTCGATTTCCTGAAGAACGCCAACATCGCCGCCGGCGGTGTGCTGCCGATGTGCCAGGACACCGGCACCGCGATCATCATGGGCAAGAAGGGGGCGCGCGTTCTCACCGACGGCGACGACGAGGCAGCATTGAGCGAGGGCGCGCGCGATGCTTACCTCCGCCGCAATCTGCGCTATTCGCAAGTGGCGCCCTTGTCGATGTATGAGGAGAAAAACACCGCCAACAACATGCCGGCGCAGTGCGAGATCTACGCCGAGGGCGGTTCTTTGGAATCAGACCTGGCCTACAAGTTCATGTTCATGGCCAAGGGCGGCGGCAGCGCCAATAAGAGCTTTCTGTTCCAGGCGACGCCCTCTGTGCTGACGAAAGAACGCATGCTGGCGTTTTTGAAGGAGAAGGTGCTGACGCTCGGCACCGCGGCGTGCCCGCCGTATCATCTGGCCATCGTGATCGGCGGTACCTCGGCTGAACTCTGCATGAAGACGGTGAAGCTTGCCTCCGCACGCTATCTTGACGCGCTGCCGACCCACGGCTCGGCTGACGGCAACGCCTTCCGCGATCTCGAGATGGAGCAGGAGATTCTGAAGATGACGCAGTCGCTCGGCGTCGGCGCTCAGTTCGGTGGCAAATACTTTTGCCATGACGTGCGGGTGATCCGCTTGCCGCGCCACGGCGCGTCCTTGCCGATCGGGCTCGGTGTTTCCTGTTCGGCCGACCGCCAGGTGCTCGGCAAAATTACAAAAGATGGCGTCTATCTCGAAGAGCTCGAGCACAACCCGGCGCAATATCTGCCCGCGGTCGAGCAGTCGCTCGGCGGGGAGGTGGTGAAGATCGATCTCAACCAGTCGATGAAGGATATTCTGGCAACGCTCTCGAAGCATCCGATCAAGACGCGGCTGTCGCTGACGGGCACCATGGTCGTCGCGCGCGATTCGGCGCATGCCAAATTGCGCGAGCGGCTGGAGCGGGGCGAGCCGCTGCCGGACTATTTCAAGGATCATCCGGTTT
This sequence comes from Bradyrhizobium sp., assembly GCA_036497205.1. GTDB lineage: Bacteria > Pseudomonadota > Alphaproteobacteria > Rhizobiales > Xanthobacteraceae > Bradyrhizobium. The sequence goes on along the minus strand of DASXJV010000138.1, from coordinate 1,828 downwards.
ATTACGCCGGTCCCGCCAAGACGCCGGATGGTTATGCTTCCGGCGCGTTCGGCCCGACCACCGCGGGGCGGATGGATTCGTTCGTCGATCAGTTCCAGGCGGCGGGCGGATCGATGGTGATGGTGGCGAAGGGCAACCGCGCGGTCGCGGTGCGCGAGGCCTGCAAGAAGCACGGCGGATTTTATCTGGGCTCGATCGGGGGTGCGGCGGCAAACCTCGCCGAGCACTGCATCAAGAAAGTCGAGGTGGTGGAATATCCCGAACTCGGTATGGAAGCGATCTGGCGCATCGAGGTCGAGGATTTCCCGGCCTTCATCATCATCGATGACAAGGGCAATGATTTCTTCAAGGAATTGAATCTGGGGTGAGGGCGATCGGCCTCGACGGATTCGGCAAGGGCTGGGTCGCCGTCCTTCTCGACGGCGACGCGCGAACAATCGCCTTTCATCCTGACATAGCCGAGGCGCTGTCCGTGCCGTTCGATCGCGCGGGCATAGACATCCCGATCGGCTTGACCGACGACGGCGGGCGGGCGTGCGACCGGCTTGCATCGGAAAGGCTGCGGCCGCATTCTTCGCGTGTCTTTTTTGGCGCGCGGCGTTGGCTTTGGCAGGAATTCGATAATCCGGATCGAGCGAACGAGGAAGCGTGGCGACGCAACCAAAGGGGCGTTGCGCGCCAGCTCTGGCACCTCGGTCCAAAGATCATGGAAGTAGATGCCTTCCTGCGCGCAAATCGCGCGCGAGACATTCGCGAGGTTCATCCCGAGTTGGTGTTCTTGAGGCTGAATGGAGGCAAACCCTTGCCGACAAAGAAGTCGGAGGAAGGGGATTCACTCCGTTGCAGGCTGCTGAAGGGAGCAGGTTTTCGGGAGATCGATCGCTGGGTCGCCGAGGCGCGGATCGGGACCGGGGCCAAGCGCGATGATGTCCTTGACGCCTGCGCCGTGGCCGTTGCGGCCTTTGAACCGGCCGGCAGCGTGCCCGAAGGATTGCCGCAATTGGATGGTTACAGATTGCCGATGCAGATCTGGTTTTGATTTTTTGAAGGTAGATTGGAGAATTAAGCGTGATTGAATGGTTCGACGACCTGAAGGTCGGCATGAAATTTAAAAGCGATGAGATCACGGTGTCGAAAGCAGACATCCTGCGTTTTGCCTCCGAATTCGATCCGCAGCCGTTCCACCTCGACGAAGAGGCCGCCAAGAACACGGTGTTCAAGGGGCTTGCCGCGTCGGGCTGGCACACCGCGGCGATTGCGATGCGGCTTGCCACGAGTTGTCGGCCGTTCGGCCCGCATCCGCTTCTTGGCGCAGGCGTCGACGATCTGCGCTGGCCAAAGCCGGTGCGGCCCGGCGACACGCTTCATCTCGAAGGGGAGGTGGTCGAGCTGGTGCCGTCGAAGACGAAGCCGCAAGGCATCGCGCGCATTAAATGGACCGCCTACAACCAGCATGGCGAGGCGGTCTATACCTTCAATCCGATCGGAATCGTGCCGCGGCGGCCGGCGTAGAGCGCCCGCGCGAACGCCCTACGCCCTCGTCCCGTTGAACGGAAAGCTGCCCATCGGGCCGATGCCCATTTCGCCGGACATGCTGTCGCCCGAGACCTTGCCGGTGAACGCCAGCGTCAGCGGCATCGGGTTGGTGATGGAGACTTTCCAGGCGACGTCGTCGCCGTTGGCGGTGCCGTCGAAAATCTCGGCCGAATTGCCGTCGGCGCCCTGCGTCCCCGTCAGCACGCCGCCGGCATTCTTCAGGGTCAGCGTCGCGTTGCGCTCGCCCATCGGCGTGCTCATGGTGATGTTCCAGTTTCCGTCCACGGCCATC
>DASXJV010000137.1:0-6894 GCA_036497205.1 Bradyrhizobium sp. | reverse complement strand
GAGAAATCGCGAACGTTGATCAGCCCCTCTTTCGCGCCAGGTTCGACCGTCGGAGGATCCATCGCCAATTGAAGCTGGCCTCCAACCACCTTTGAGTAAGTGTCCGTGAAACGGAAGAATGCACCGGCGTCCTTGGTCTCGAGATAGATAACGTCGCGGCCCTGAGCGTGCCCACGCAAATCTCCCGTCAGCGACGTATCCCGTCCAAGTTTGCCGCTGAGCGCAAAATTTCTGATCACACCATTGCGCCGCGATAGCTTGCAGTCGACGCCGCGCAGCGCCTCGCCAAAATAGCCGGCTACCGCCCCGAGCTTCAGGTCCACATCAAAATCGATGCTCTTGGTTTTGCTCTTGGTGTCGGCTTCCTTGCCGGAGATGGCGGATTTGAGAAAGCCGCGACCGTCGAACACCTCGCCGCGCATCGTTACTTTCACGACGCCATCAGGGCCGCGTTCAGCCTTCAACGATGCCTTGTCGCCTTCGGACGGCGAATAGCTCGGGAAGTTCGCGTTCATCAGGTCGCCGTTTTGATCGACCTCGACCGACCCCTTGATCGATGCGCCGCCGCCATCGATGACGATGTCTTCGAAGCGGGTCGATTGCGGCTTCTGCACCACGTTGAAAACCGCGCGGCTCGACTTGCCCGGCGATTTGACCCAGCCCGGCAGGATGTTATCGAGCCTCAATGCGGTCAGATCGGCCTCGATGCCCATGCGGCTGTCGCGATCGGGGCCTCCGATCTTGCCGATCAATTTGATCGGAACAGCGCCGCTGACCGCAGGTCCCAGATCCAGTCCAAGGCGTGCGCGGCTCGCGTCGTCGAGCGTCGCCTGCAATTTGATGTCGGAATCGCCTTCGTTCGGTTTGCGATAATCCAGCGAGGCCGCTTGCCCGTTGATTTTGACGTCGCCCTTGACCTGATATCCCGCATTGTTGGCGATGACTTTCAGCGTGGTGGCTTCGAGCTTTTGATTCATCACGAGGCGATCCGCGGCAAATCCGCCGAGGTCGGCCGTAATGGCGTAGGTCGTGTCAGCCTTCGTCAGTTCGCGCTTGATCGGCAGGCCGAGCGTGACCACCGCCGAAACCGTTCCCTTGCTCGAATTGGGATCGATCAACGTGCCGGAAAATTCGCTGAGGCGGTCCGAAGCGAGAATCTCGGCCGCCGCCGGAACCGGGCCATCGATCCGGAATCTTACTTTGGCCGGCGCGGGCTTGGGCGCCATGTCCGGCACCTCGAACACAAACTCTGAAATGTTGAGTTTGCGGCCCGCCGGCGTTTCGGACACCGCCTGCCCGATCGTCACGGTCGCGGTGCGGCCGGTAACATGCGCTTTCAAATCCGCATCGCGCACGGACGGCAGTTCGTCTACGGGAAGCAATGTCACGCCATTGGCGACGATGTTGACGGCAAGACCGTCATCCGGGATCGGCGGGCCTCGCCTCGAAAGATTTCGAACCGGCGAGTTGACGCCAACCTCGATGCGCTGAAGCGAGCCGCGTTCGACCCGCTCGACGACCCATTCGCGAACCTCCGGAACGATCAGGGTCGGCCACATCCGCTTGAGTGCGGACGCCGACATTGGCGTGCCGGCGAAACCGAGCGTCAGGCGCGGCTCCGCCGAATAGTCGACACTGCCAGTGCCCGCAATGCCAATCTCACCGTTGCTGACGTCGGCCTGAGTGAGCACCACGCGCCGCTTGTCGGTGTCGAAGCGCAGGCCAATGGCAATGCGATTAAAAATCAGCGGTTGCTCGTCGTCGATCCCTGCAAGCACGATGGTGCCGCCGCTGAAGCCTAGCTGCCAATCGGCAATGCTGTCGTTGGGCGGCTCAAGATGGGCCAGCAGTGTGATCCGATTGGGACCGGAAATGATCTTGAACGGCGCCACCAGCACGCGTCTTCCGGAATCCCATTCGACACTGATTTCCGCCGAATCGATCGCCATCGGATAGTCGGGCGTATCCATGTCGATGACGGTTCCCGCGCCCGCTGTAATTTTGCCGCGGAAATAGGTCGGCAGCCCGTCCCGGCCCAGTTCACCCTTCAGTTCGCCGGTCAGCGGCAAATTCGCGCTGTAAGTCAGGTCCTTCAGCCGCAAGGCCAGCAGGATATTCGCGGTCGAGACCTTGTCGGCACGAATATCGACCGCTCGCACGCCATTCGCGGGCGGTCCGACCACGACGCGAAGGGACCAGGCATGGCTACCCTCTTCGCCTACGCTTAGCGCCACGCCGCCGCCGCTAGGCCGGCGAAGACTGAGGGTGATGTTCTCGAAATTCCATTTGTTGCCGCGCTGCTGATCGTCAACGATAAGGTTTCCGTTCTTCAAACCAATTTCATTGAGGTTTTGTCCGTCAAGTCCGGTCAAGCTCAGGCTGTCGAGCCAGTCGAGGCCGGCAAGCAGCCCGTTGGGCGCATCGCGATTATCGGAAATCGTTGCCGTCGACCTGGATTCGGCGCCGGGCGATGACGGGGCAACCGGGCTGACAGGCATCGTTGCGCCGGATTGAGCCGGAGAAGACGGCGTTACGCCCGGTTCTCTCTTCGAGGCGACGCCGGTCGCGAGCGGTCGCGCGGTGTCACCTGTGGAAACTGTGACGTAGCCCTCCGGCGTGATCCGCACCGCAAGTTCGGCATCGACCAGATTGAGGCTCTCGGCACGCAGTTGGCCCATCAGCAGCGCGGTGCCTGATAGTTTCACCTCGGCTTTGGGCGCGCTCGCCACGACGATATGGTCACGATCCCTGACAATGATATCGCGGATGCGCACAGCGATTCGGATCCTGCCAGCACGCTCGATTTGCGTGCCGCCCACTTCGACGGTATTGCCGTGACCGATATTTTCCTCGATCGCCGCGGCCAGCCATGGCGTGGCCATCTCGAGATCGATCGGACCGGCGCCGAGCCGCCACCACAGTCCGCCGAAGCATCCGACGAAGATCACCATTAAAACCGCGATCACCACGGCAAGGCGCTTTACCCAGCGTTCTCCAGCGAGCCATCGGCGTAGCGCTCCGAGGTGATCGCCGAGCCGATGAATACCGGAGTTCGACCCGGACAACAGCCGGCGCGCGCGATTGCCCGCCGCCTCGTCATGGTCTTGATCCCAACCGGCATCATCCCAATGCGAGGGCTGGACGTCATCGCGCGGATTCGATCCCTGGGGCGACGTGTTCTTTGCCATTGCCTCTCGGTGCTGGCGCTGATTGTAGGATTGATCGCCGCCAAGGCCTCGCTCGTCGATGCGTATCGAGCGCTCCTGTGCCGGCATCGCTGCCAATCCTCGATTATTACTGTTACTCGTGATCCGGCCCAAGGAGCGCGTTCAACGAGCTGACGGGTAGTACGTCGAATTCCTTGTAACCATACTCCGTGGCCATAAGACTTGCCCAGTAGTCGGCTCGATTCCGGCTTGCCGGGACAAGACCCGCAATACCTCAATGGTTGATCCGCCGAAAGCGACGAAAGGAAGGCGTATGTCCAAGAAAACGCGCAAGAAATCCCCCAAGCCGTCCTCGGGGAAGGTGGCCCGTGCTCAATCGACGACATCGGCGAAAACGGCGCCTTCGAAAACCCGCCGGGTAACGGCGAGCACGTCAAGCAAGAATACAAACAAACAAGCTACCCCAAGAACATCACATAAGGACCCATCAAAACCGTTAAAATCGTCCGGCCCGAGAGCATCCGCTCGAAGGGCTGCGGCAGGATCGAAGGCGACCGCCGCGAAGCCTGAGGCCGGAGATCCATCCGCGGGGAATCAGTTGGGCGGAAAGGCCGGCGCACCGGCCGCTCGCAAATCGTTGACGGAGGGCGCAAGGGCGCCCGCCTTCCGCCTTCCCCGCGATGGTGGCAGCACCGTATCCTTGTCCGACTATGCAGGGAGAAAACTCGTGCTGTTTTTCTATCCGCGCGCCGACACGCCGGGCTGCACCAAGGAGGCCATCGACTTCACGCGATTGGCGAGCGCCTTTGCTGAAAGCCAAACCTCAATACTGGGTGTTTCGGCCGATCCGCTAAAGGCGCAGGAAGCCTTTCGATACAAGCACGAACTCTCCATTCCCCTTGTTTCCGATGAAAAGCACGAGATGCTGGAGGCTTACAATGTCTGGGGCGAAAAATTGATGTATGGCAAGACCTTCCAAGGCATTCTTCGCACGACGGTTCTGATCGGCGCAGATGGCCGGATCATAAGGATTTGGCGCAATGTGAGGGTGGATGGCCATGCTGACGAGGTGCTTGCGGCCGTACGCGCCTCGTAATTTGTTCGGTTCCATTCGCTAAAAATTAACCACGCGAAGGTCAAATCACCCCCGCATATTTAGCCGTATGGGACTAATGTCCGACCGGCGCGGGAGTGCCGATGTCGTACCATTCCGGTCGTTATTCCGAATATCCCCAACGCAATCCACGTGACCACAGCAGAGCAGCCCCTCGCCGTCCGGCGACGAGCCATGCCGTGGCCCCGGCCCCGCGCGCCCGTGAGGGCTATACCCTCGTTCACGCCGGCAAACAGGTCCGCTTTGGTCCGGTGGTGTTCTGGATCGTGATCGGCACGGTGACAGTACTCGGAATGTGGTCGGCCGCGACAGCGACCTATTTCGCGTTCCGCGACGACGTTCTCACACGGCTGATCGCACGTCAGGCGGAGATGCAATACGCCTACGAAGATCGTATTGCCGAACTGCGCTCTAAGGTAGATCGCACTACCAGCCGCCAGCTCCTCGATCAGGAACAGTTCGACCAGAAACTCGACCAGATCGTGCGTCGCCAGACCGCCCTTGAATCGCGCGCCACCGCGCTGGGCGCCATTCCAGACGCGTCGGTGACCGGATCGATCAGGACGCCATTGCGAGGAGCCGCGGCGATCAACGGAGCTTCTTCGGTCACACCGAAACCGTCGCCGATCAGTGATACCGTGATTTTCGTGGCTCCGCCGGATCGCGAAGCGCGTCTGGAATCGCGAGCTCCTATCGTTCCTCAGACGCAACCGAACCAGTTTGCCAAGGTTCAGGGCGTCGATAACGTTCTGGTCCGCCTGCAGACCTCACTCGATAAGGTCGAGAGCCGCCAGATGGCGGCGCTTAGCTCGCTCGAAGATGGCATGGAATCCCGTGTGCGCCGCATGCGGGGCGTCTTTGCCGATCTCGGTCTCGATATGGCGCAATTGGAAGCTGCGACGCCGCGTGGCGGCATGGGTGGTCCCTACATTCCAGTCAAGCTTCCACCCAACGCAGGCGCTTTCGAGCGCCAGCTCTACCGGATCAATAGCACCCGGGTCGAAGTAGAGCGTCTCAACCGGACGCTTGCGCTGGTGCCGTATCGCAAGCCTGTGATCGGGGAAGTCGAATTCACTTCCGGCTTCGGGGTCCGCATCGACCCGTTTCTCGGTCGGCCGGCCATGCACACCGGCCTCGATTTCCGCGGAGCAACGGGCGACCCGGTGCGCGCGACCGCGAACGGGAAAGTGGTATCTGCAGGATGGGCCGGCGGCTACGGCCGCATGGTGGAAATAGACCACGGCAACGGTCTGTCGACCCGCTACGGCCATCTGTCGGAGATCGGCGTCAAGGTTGGCGATCAGATCAGGATCGGGCAGGTGATTGGCGCTGTAGGCTCAACCGGCAGATCGACCGGTCCGCATTTGCACTACGAAACCAGGATCGACGGCGAAGCGGTCGACCCGCAGAAATTTTTGCGGGCCGGCGTGCGGCTGAGCGCCGGCTAAAACGGTTAACGAACGGCTGGCCGACCTTGCCGTTGATGACGTCGCCGAACAACCGCCAGGCCTCGCCGTCGAACTTCATCAACTGCATCTGTTCGACCAGAAAGTAATCTCCGGGCTAGTGTTGGCCTCGATGCCTGGCAGCACCATGTCGGTTGAGAAATCCCCGAGATTGGCGGCCTGCTTCATGACGTTTGCGCGCATCCGCATCGCGCGCGCATGCAAGCATCGGCTTATTGCGCCGGCCGAAACAGCATTGTTGCTCGTCGCCAATTATGATTGATGCAGGGCAGCATCTGGATTGCCACAAGGCTGACGGCTTGAAACTGAACAGACGAGTTGGTCCGCGACATCCCAGGCTCGGAGCTGTCGGATTTCGCGCCGCGCGATGGCTCGGCGCGCGATTGATGGGAGCGGCGGGCTTTCATCAGCTCGGCTCGGACTTTGCCGATGCGCGGATTGCGCACGTCCGCGAAAAGCTTGTTCGCGGGGAGACCGTTTATCTCGCAGGAATCGGGCCTCCCGGCACGCACAATTCGGGCGTTGCGCTGGTTCAGGTGACGCAGGCAAATGGCCCGCGGCTGATCGTCAACAACGAGGAAGAGCGCTTTACCGGCAACAAGCACACCACCGAGTATCCGAAGGGGTCGATCGATGCGATGGTTGCGACGCTGCGCGGCATGGGACGCAATATCGAAGACATCGCCGCGTGGCTCACCAGCTGGGATTACCCTGATCTGGCCGGGACGCTGGCCCGCTCGGTGCTGGAGGAAGTGCCGCAAAGCCTGAAACTGCTCCGCACCACCGAAGCCGCCGGGTTTGACGGCCGCCGGCTCGATCAAATGACCCGCACGCCGAGAATCCTTAGCCGGCAGCTTGGCCTTTCAGAGCGTGTGCCGCTGATCTGCATGCCGCACCATGACAATCATGCATGGTTTTCTTTCGCAGCATCGCCTTTCGCTGACAACGATGAACCCGTCGCCATCGCAGTGCTCGACGGCACCGGCGACCGGGGATCGATCTCGCTCTATGTCGCCGAGAACGGCACCATGCGCCGGCTGTATTGCAATGACAGCATGTTCGACTCGCTGGGTGCCTTCTACAGCGTGATTTCATCGACGCAAGGCGGCTGGACCTGGCTGTCCAGCGAGGGCCGCTACATGGGCGC
>DASXJV010000136.1:0-13637 GCA_036497205.1 Bradyrhizobium sp. | reverse complement strand
GCCGCGAGACAAATTACCCGACCGGGGAGCCGTCTCCGCTCCATTGTCGGGCCTCTTTCTCGGGTGGCGTGCTTTGTGGCGAAATCGCAGGTCAGCAGCAAGTAAGAACCGAAGGCCTCGCCTTAGAACCTTCGGCTCAATGCAAGTGCTTGTGCACCATAATTCGTATAAGCCGCTGATGGCAAGAATTATAGTTCTGGTTGCGGGCCGTGATTCGCCCTCATGCAGGCCGGTCTGAATCCGACCAGGCATTTAGAGCGTTTTCAAGCGAAGTGGAGACTGGTTCGCATTGAGAAAGCGCGTCAAATCAAGAATCTAGAGCCCCGTTTCGATTCAATCGAAACGGAAAAGGCTAGGCGGGCGGTTCGCCCGCGCGAATATTTACCCGAGCGCGATGTCCGCTCCGTCAGCTCGCCCTATCCATAGGTCGGCCTCTGCGGCCAGCCCGGCGGCGAGTCCTCAAAGTCCTGCTGCCGCCCGTAGGGCGTCATGTCGAGCAACGCGCGGACATCCGTGACGGCCTCGGTACCGCGTGCGTAGGCCGAATAGGTATGAAAGACGTCGTCGCCGATGCGGAAGAAGACACTAAGGCCGTGCTCTTCGCCCACGATCGCGTTGGGGACCTTGTTGGCTTCCAGCTCGGCCTTGCTCCGGTAATTATATTCGACCGGCGCGACCTTCTCATCATTGGTAACGTGAAAGTCGTAATTGAAGTCGCTGCCGAGCGAGGAAACCCACGGGAAACGCCATCCTTGTCGCTCCTTGTAGGCCTCGAGCCTGGAAAGCGGCGCGCGGGACACCATGACGAACGTGGTGTCGCATTGGTCCAGCATGCTGAGATCACCGATGGCGTTTGCATAAGCGGTGCAGCCCGTGCAGCCTTTCTCCCATGAGGGATCGAACATGAAGTGATAGATCACAAGCTGCCGGCGGCCCTCGAAAAGATCCTTGAGCGATTGCTCGCCGCCCGGACTTTCGAACATATAGTTCTTTTCGATTCTGACCATCGGCAGCCGGCGCCGTTCGGCGTTGACTCGGTCGTATTGCCTGGTGAGCTCTTTCTCGTGCGCTAAAAGTTTCTTTCGTTCGCTGAGCCATTGGTCGCGGGAGACAATTGGCGGATGGGGAATTGCGTTGCTTGTCATCTCCGTCCTCCTTATCGCAGCTAGTCAAATGAGATATTCAGCACCATCGATGATGTAGGGTGCGTGGCGGAAATCGCGGATGGTTGCGATCTTGTCGGCAGACCACTGCAGCAGCATGAAATATTTTGGCGCTGAGCCCGGTTGGCTGGGATCGAACACCAGGACGGCGGGGTGTCCTTCCACCAGCCCCGGCACCAGGTGCCAGTCGCCTGCCTTCGAATAATTTCCGAAATATCTGGAAACCTCGGCCTTGCCGTTCAGGCGTGTCTTGTTGACGAGGTCGAGGCGCACATCGTCCGCGATCATGGCACGGAGCGCGTCGAAATCCCGCGCGTTGAAGTGCGCGACATAGGCGCCGAGGCGATCGCGATCGGCGTCCGACAATTTTTGATGCGGCAGATCGTCCGGTTCGTCAGCCAGTTCCCGGAGCTGCGTGCGTCCGCGATGCAGCGCCGCTTTCGCCGCGGGGAGGCTGAAATCCATCACCTCGCAGACTTCCCTTAGCGAGCAACCGAGCACCTCCATCAGTATCACGCTGGAGCGCTGGGCGACCGGAAGGCGCATGAATGTACGAAGACTTGCGCTTGCGATCTGACGGCTACTGACGGTATCGGCCGGGTCGGCAATCATATCCACATCCTCGCCCGATCGGAGGAATTCCTGGCGGCTGCGGCGGCGCAGAAAATCCAGCGCGGTGTTGTGTGCGATCCGGAACAACCAGCCCTCGGGATTGCCGATAGGACCGGCGGATGGAAACGACTCCACCGCCTTGATCAGGGCATCCTGCAGCACGTCCTCTCCGTCGATCACCGAACCGACCATGCGCGCGCAGTAGCGATGCAGCTTCGGCCGCATCTCGGCGAGCAGGCCGTCAATATCAGCGGCGGCCGATGATTCAGGGACCAGTTTCATTTTGCTTCCTGCAATTCGACCCCTGACTTATGGCTCGCCAAGCATTCGATAATTGCCGACGATTGTAACGCCGCCGGCGAGCGGAGGTTCGGCACAACGTTCACGAATCCCGTTCTGAAATGCCTGAAAAGCAGCCAATTTCGGCAGGGCGCTGCTGCCGTCGCCGGCTTGGGTCTCGACGAAATGCACAAAAGTATCGTCGTCGAGCCGCAGCGAGAGATAGCGAACGCCCTCGGGCTTCGCGGCTTTCAACTCCTCAAACACCCCGGCGATCAGCTCCGCGTTTGTGTCGGCCATATCCGGCTTTGTCTTATACCTGATCAAGGTCCGTTTCATCATTCTCTCCGTTCCATGTTGCGCGATGCGAGATCACCGCGTCTCGCCCCGTAGACGTTTGGCGCAAACAAAAGGATTCGGCCGCAAAGAAAATATTTTGTACCGCATCCTTTGCCGCTTCCGCTTCGTCTGGGCCGTAAGGCGCCGCATGACGCGGCCATGGACCAAGCGGAGAGAAGCAATGCCGGAATCTTACGATAGGCGGGGAAAAAGCTGGGTGCTCGGCGTGACCGCACTGGCATCCTTCATGATGGCGCTGGACGCGCTGGTCATTACGACAGCCTTTGCCACCATCCGCAGCGATTTTGGCGCCTCGGTCGAGGCGCTGCAGTGGACGGTCAACGCCTTCAATCTGGCCTTCGCGGTATTGTTGCTGACCGGCGCCGCGCTGGGCGACCGTTTCGGTCGCCGCCGGATGTTTGCCGCCGGCATCGCCCTGTTTGTCCTCTCTTCCGTGGCATGTGCACTCTCCGGCAGCGTCGGATGGCTGATCGCGGCACGATCCGCTCAAGGTGCTGGAGCCGCATTGGTGATGCCGCTGGCGATGGCAATTCTGAGCGGCGCCTTTGCCCGGGAAGAACGCGCACGGGCGCTTGGCATCTTCAGCGGCGTGACCGGATTTGCCCTCATCGTCGGCCTCGGCATCGGCGGTTTCATCACCGAGAGTTTCGGATGGCGATGGATCTTCTGGATCAATCTTCCAATAGGCCTGATCGCCATCGCGCTAGTGGTTGCGCGCCTTCCCGAAAGTTTCGGACCGGCGGCCGCGCTGGATATTCCGGGGCTGTGGATTGTCGCTGCCGCCGCATTGGCGCTGGTGTGGGGCGTGTTGCGCGGTAATGTTGCGGGATGGACCAGCACCGAAGTTATGAGCACGCTCGCTGCGGGCGCGCTGTTGGCGGCGGCATTCGTGGTTTGGGAACTGCGTGCGCGCGCGCCGATGGTACCGATGCGGTTATTCCGGTCGCGGGCGTTTTCCGCGGGTATTGCCGCGAGCTTTCTGTTTTATGCGGCGATGTACGGCGTGTTGTTTCTGCTGCCGCAATTTCTTCAGACCGCTTTGGGTTATGGGCCTCTCGACGCCGGCCTGCGGTTATTGCCTTGGACCGCGACGCTGTTCGTCACCGCGCCGATCGCCGGCGGTGTCGTCAACAGAGCCGGCGAACGGCCGCTTGTCGTCGTTGGATTGCTGATGCAGGCTATCGGCCTTGGCTGGATCGCGATGATCGCCGCACCCGGCGTGGCCTATTCGACCCTGATCGCACCGCTGGTTCTCGCAGGTGTCGGCGTTTCGATGGCGATGCCGTCAGCCCAGAATGCGATTTTGAGTTCGGTCACCGTGGCCGAAATAGGCAAGGCGTCGGGCATCTTCAATATGGGACGCTTCCTCGGCGGCATGTTCGGCATCGCCGCCTTGGTGGCGGTATTTTCCGGCAAGGGATCTGTCGATTCAGCCGCGACCTTCAGCGCCGGCTTTGCGGCGGCCATGACGGTTGCGGCCGCGCTTTCATTGCTGGGAGCCGTTGCGGGGTTGTGGCTGCCGGCGCGCCGTCGCTTGAGGCTTGCGCAGGCGCCGCGGAGTGCCTGACATCGAATGCGCCAGCGCTCCTGAATTTCGGGTGCTGACGTTACGTTTTCGTTATCGATCAATTGGCAAATTGGCCTTGGACCGATACCCCTAAACGCCTACATAAACTGAACGTGCGGGGAAATCTGAAACCGAGGGCGGCTTTCCACATGACGACAGAGCAGGCGCGACCGGCAGAACCCCATCGCGTGGTGATCGTCGGCGCCGGCTTCGGCGGACTGGAGGCGACTTATCGCCTTGCCGGTGCGCCGGTCAGCGTTACGCTGGTCGACCGGCGCAACCACCATCTGTTCCAGCCATTATTGTACCAGGTTGCGACTGCATCGCTGGCGACCTCGGAGATCGCCTGGCCGATCCGCTATTTGTTGCGCGGTCGCCCCGAGGTGACGACTTTGTACGCCACCGTGACCGGCGTGGACACGCAAGGCAAGCGCGTGCTGCTCGAGGATGGCGATTCGGTACCGTATGACACCCTCATTCTCGCCACCGGCGCGCGGCACGCTTATTTCGGCCATGACGAATGGGAGCCCTTCGCACCCGGCCTCAAGACCCTTGAGGATGCCACTACGCTGCGGCGGCGCATTCTGGTGGCGTTCGAACGCGCGGAGCGCGAAACCGATCCGCAGCGGCGCGCGGCGCTCCTGACCTTCGTCATTGTTGGCGCCGGTCCGACCGGCGTCGAACTTGCCGGCACCATCGCCGAACTGGCGCAGGACACGCTGCCGCCCGACTTCCGCAACATCGACACCCACAAGGCGCGCGTTGTTCTGATCGAGGCCGGTCCGCGCGTGCTGGCGGGCTTTGCCGATGATCTTTCGACTTACGCGCAGCGCTCGCTCGAAAGCATCGGCGTCGAAGTCGTGCTGGGACAGGCGGTCACCGAATGCAGCGCCGATGGCGTCGTATATGGAGGCAAGACGCTGCAAGCCAAGACCCTGATCTGGGCTGCCGGCGTGCGCGCGTCGCCTGCGGCCGAATGGCTCGGCGTACCGGCCGACCGCGCTGGCCGCCTGCAAGTGCTGCCCGATCTCACCGTTCCCGGCCATCCGGATATCTTCGCCATCGGAGATACCGTTGTTATCGCAGGTCCTGATGGAAAGCCGGTCCCAGGCATTGCACCGGCAGCCAAGCAGCAGGGAAGTCATGTCGCCCAAACCATCAAGGCGCGCCTGCGCGGTGGCAAGCCCGCGCCGTTCCGCTATAAGCACGCCGGCAGCCTGGCGCAGATCGGCAAGCAGAAGGCGGTGATCGATTTCGGGCGCATCAAGCTGCGCGGCACCATCGCGTGGTGGATATGGGGCATCGCGCATATCTATTTTCTGATCGGCCTGCGCCACCGGCTTAGCGTCGCGATCAGCTGGCTGTGGGTTTACACGCGCGATCAACGCGCCGCGCGGCTGATTACCCAGGGAAGCAGCAAGGTGGCAAAGTGACGCGCGGGTGAACACCTGGCATACCGCTTGCTTCGATCGGGCAAGGATTTCCGCCTTCCCGGAGTGCATTCAGCAATGGCGAACCTCAGCCCACCCTTCCCGTCTCGGATTCGAATGCCGCCCTTGCCGCAACTGCCGATTGAGCTCATCTCCGATCGGGGCCGCGCGTGAGCGAAACCATCGCCGCGATTGTCGCTGCGCATCGCGCCGGTACCGTATCGCCCGCGCAGACCGTCGCGCGCAGCTTCGCGAGGGTTCGCGACCATAACGATCCCGCGATCTTCATCAGCCTGCGCGATGAAAAACAGGCGCTGGCGGAAGCGGACGCCCTGAGCGCCAAGGATGCTGCGCAGCTTCCGCTCTACGGCATTCCGGTTGCGGTGAAGGACAATATCGACGTCGCAGGTCTGCCCACCACCGCCGCCTGCCCGGCGTTTACCTATATGCCTGCGCGCGACGCGACCGCGGTGGCGCGGCTGCGCGCGGCCGGCGCCATCGTGATCGGCAAGACCAATCTCGACCAGTTCGCCACCGGCCTCGTCGGCGTGCGCTCGCCCTATGGCATTCCCAACAATCCCTTGCGCGGCGATTTGATTCCGGGCGGATCGAGTTCAGGGTCGGCGGTGGCGGTATCGGCCGGACTGGTGCCGCTGGCGCTCGGCACCGACACCGCGGGCTCCGGCCGCGTGCCCGCCATGCTCAACAACATCGTCGGGCTGAAGCCGAGCCTCGGACTGATCTCTACCGCAGGCGTCGTGCCGGCATGCCGGACGCTGGATTGCGTGTCGGTGTTGTCGCTGACCGTCGACGACGCGATTGCCGCGCTCAACGCGATGGCCGGCCCCGATGGCGCCGATCCCTATTCGCGCCACAGCCCGCTGGCGGAGATGACTGCGTTTCCCGCCGATCTCAGGCTGGCCGTGCCGCGCAGCGGCCAGTTGATCTTCTTCGGCGACAACGCGTCGGAAAAGGCCTACGGCGAAGCGCTCAAGCGCTGGACCTCGCTCGGCGCCACGCTGGTCGAGTTCGATCTCGAGCCGTTCCATGAAACCGCGCGGCTGCTCTATGAAGGTCCGTGGGTCGCGGAGCGTTATCTCGTGATCCGCGACCTGTTGGCGTCATCGCCAGATGCGATCCATCCGGTGACGCGCGAGATCGTCATCGCCGGCGCGCGGCTTTCGGCCGCCGATACCTTTGCCGCGCTGTACCGGCTGCAGGCGCTGCGCAAGAGTGCCGAGCGCGCCTTCGCCGGCCTCGACGCGCTGGTGCTGCCGACGGCGCCGACCGTGTACTCCACGGCGCAGGTGCTGGCCAATCCGATCGAGCTCAACTCCAGGCTCGGCACCTACACCAATTTCGTCAATCTGCTCGACCTCTGCGGCCTCGCCTTGCCGGCCGCGATCAGGCCGGACGATATCCCGTTCGGCATCACGCTGCTGGCGCCCGCGGGACGCGACGCACACCTTGCAAGCATCGGCCGCGTCTTTCATGCCGATACCAAACTGCCGATGGGCGCCGGCGGCTCGCCGCAGCCGCCGCTTGCGCCCTTGCCGGTGTGCATGAGCGGCGACGAAATCGCCATCGCGGTGGTTGGCGCGCATCTCTCCGGCATGGCGCTCAACTGCGAACTGAAGGCGCTCGGCGGACGATTGCTGGAGGCAGCCGGAACCGCGCCGGACTACAGGCTCTATGCGCTTCCCACTACGCCGCCCAAGCCCGGCATGCTGCGGGTGGAGGCGGGAACGGGATTCTCGATCGAGCTGGAACTCTGGGCGCTCGCCGCAGCGGCGTTCGGAAAATTCGTCGCCGCGGTCCCGCCACCGCTGTCGATCGGCACCGTTCGTCTGGCCGACGGCCGCAGCGTCAAAGGCTTCATCGTCGAAGCCGCCGATGTCGACGGCGCGCGCGATATCTCCGCCTTCGGCGGCTGGCGCGCGTTCGTGGCCGAAGCCGCGGCCGCACGGGATTAGGGTTTCGTGTCCGGACGCGGTGCAGCGTTCTTCACGATGCACCGCAGAGCCGGGACCCACGATGCAGCGCGCGGACGGGATCAGCAGCGCACCGCTCACGCGCTGCGCCGCATCCGGGGCACGTACCGCTGGCGCTGAATTACACCGACACCGCATAAATCTCGTGCACCGGCCCGAAGATCATCAAGACTCATGTCTTTTGATCCCGCGGCTCGTCGATGATGCTGACATGTGCGGCGACGATTTTCCACCCCTCGGGAAATCGCACCCATGTCTGCATCTGCCGTCCCACTTTGCCCGGAGCGGAGTCGCGATAAAACAGTGTCGATGCTGCGGCGGTGTCGCGGCCATAGGTTGTGATCACCGTCTTCGCGGTCGTGCGCATCAGCCCCACCGCTGAGCGCGCGGCGCGAAACGCCATGATCGCCTCATAGCCATAGAGATTCTCGCCGATGCCGTAGCGAAGCGTGCGGGGATCGGCGCGGAACAGTTCGCCGAGGACGGCGACGTCGTTCGACACCAGCGCCTTCTCGTAACGCGCAAACTGCTCGGTCACCTCAGCGAGCACGTCGGGGAGATCGAGGTCCATTGCTATAGTCCTCTTGGCCGCGGCGCGGCAACCACGCCATTGCGCTCCAGCGCATAGGCGACGCGCAGCGCGATATCTTCCCGCCAGGGTGCCGCAATGATCTGCACGCCGATCGGCATCGGCTCCAGCGGAACAGGCACCGCGACCACGGGAAGTCCGATGAAGGAAATCGGCTGGGTGTGGATGCCGATATTGGCGCGCACCGGCAGTTCGACGCCGTCAAGCACGAATGTCACCTGCCCGAGCTTCGGCGCGACGCAGGGCGTCGCCGGTGCGATGATCGCATCGACCGATTTGAATAGCTCCATCACCCGGGCACGATACCAGCGGCGAAATTTTTGGGCGCGGTCGACCAGCGACGCAGGGATCATCGCGCCAGCCAGCAACCGGTCGCGCACCGCCGGGTCGAAATCATCAGGCCTTTGCCGCAAACGATCGAGATGCAGCGACGCGCCTTCGGCAGTGGTGATAACATAGGCCGCGGCGCGGGCGCGCGCGGCTTCCGGGATTTCAATCGTTCGCGTGGCGCCGAGCGCCTTGGCGACGCGGGCGACGGCTTCTACGGCTTCGGGAAAAACGTTCTTCTGAAAATATCCGCCGGCGATGGCGATCCGCAAGTCGCCGATGTCCTGAGCCAGCATTGGCGTCACCGGCTCAGCCGGTCGGGTCGTGCAGGCCGCGTCGTCCGGGTCAGGTCCCTGCATCGCATCATAGGCCAGCGTCAGATCGCCGACTCTGCGCGCGAACGGACCGAGATGATCGAAGCTAAAGACAAACGGAAACGACCTTGCACGAGATAATCGGCCGTAGGTCGGCTTCAGTCCAAAGATTCCGCAGAACGATGACGGCACCCGGATCGAGCCGTTGGTGTCGGACCCCAGCGCCAGCGGCACTAGGCCGCCGCCAACGGCGGCGCCGGAACCGCCCGAGGAGCCGCCGGTCATCCGGGTCGCGTCATGCGGATTGCGCGACGGGCCGTCATGGACATTCTCGCCGGTGAAGTCGTAGGCGTATTCGCCCATATTGAGCGCGCCGACCAGAACGGCGCCGGCCGCCTCCAGCCGCTCGATCAGCGTGGCATCACGCGGCGATGGCTTGAGGTCGCGGTTGATCTTCGATCCGGCACGGGTTGGCAGACCCTGCACATCGAACAGGTTCTTGACCGCGAACGGCACGCCGGCGAGCGGGCCGGCATTTTGCCCGGCCGCAATAGCGGCGTCGACCGCGCGCGCTTTCGCGCGCGCCCGATCCGCGGTCACGTCGGTGAAGGAATTCAAGACCGGATCATGTTTGGCGATCCGCGCCAGCGCCGCTTCGGTGACGCTAAGTGCCGACATCTTTCGGCCTGCCACTCCTTGCGCTATTTCCGAGGCCGACAGCCCATCGCGGTCAACAGTCATGGCGATATCAGGCTGCAAAGACACTGGCCGGCTCGGTTTCATCAGGCAGCACGAATTCATCCACAGAACGCGCGAGCCTCAGCGACACCTCGAGATTGGCCTTGACCGCCGGCTTCCAGGCATCGTCGACAGGCAGGCCTAAGGCTTTCGAGACGACGTCGATATAGTTATCAAGCGGATCAACAGTCATTGTTCTCTCGTCGGTGTTCTCTCATCGGTCGGCAAGTTCAGTGAACCGGCAACGGCGGATGTGGAATCGCCGTCAGCGGTCCCTTGTATAGGCATCCTGCGGGTCGTCCGCGCTCGGACGGATTCTGCTCGACGATTCGTCCCGCCCGCATCACAATGACACGATCGCACACAACCGCACCACCTTCAAATCGTGCGACACAAACAAATAACTCATGCCCATCGACTGTTTCAAGTCGTGCAGAAGATTCAAGACTACCGCTGAGCCGCAATGGCAACTACCGGTCCGGATTGGCCCGCTCGAACTGACGCAGCAGCCGGTTGCCGCGCTCGACGGCGGAATCAAGCGCTGCTTGCGCGGATTTTTTGCCGGCGAAGGCCTGCTCCAGTTCGTCGTCGATCAGATCGCGAATCAGAGCGAACGATCCGAGCCGGACGCCTCTTGAATTTTCCGTCGGTGGCTTCAGTGTGATCTGCTCGATCGAGATCGCCGTGCCGGGATTGCGATCGTAAAAGCCTTGCGCGCGGGTCAAATCGAAGGCCGCGCGGGTAATCGGCAGATAACCGGTGTTCTGATGCCACGCTGCCTGAATCTCCGGCTTGGAAAGGTATCCGAAGAACTTGGCGATGCCCTTGTATTCGGCGCGCGGCCGGTCCCGCAGCACCCACAAGGTCGCGCCGCCGATAATTGTGTTTTGCGGCGCGCCTTCCACATCGGGCCAGTACGGCAGCATGCCGTAGCCCACCTCGAATTTGGAATTGGCCTTGATATCGGCGCGCGTCGCCGACGAGCCCACGAAGATTCCGCATTCGCCATTTTGAAACCGCGGCTCCGCCATCGTGGCGCGTCCGCTGTAGTCGAACACGTTGGTGGTCTGCCATTCCGCGAGCTGCGCAATGTGGCGCACCATAACCGGATTATTGAAGGTAAGTGCCGCGTCGAAACCGTCGAAGCCGTTAGCCTTGGTCGAGATCGGCAGATTGTGGAATGCGGAAAAATTCTCGACGTTGATCCATGAGGGCCAGGACGTGGTGAACCCGCAAACCGCACCGGACGCGCGCAGCCGCTTCGCCGCCGCGCCGACCTCTGGCCAGGTCTTCGGCGCCATTTCAGGGTCGAGGCCGGCGGCACGGAACAGGTTCTTGTTATAGTAAAGCATCGGGGTCGAGGCATTGAACGGGAATGACAGCATGTTGCCGCCGACATCGGCATAATAGCCGGTAACGGCCGGAAGATATGCGGCCGGGGAAAACGCCTCCGATTCGTCGCGCATCAATTCGAACACCGGATAAATCGCGCCCTTCGCAGCCATCATGGTCGCGGTCGCGATTTCGTTCACCTGAACGATGGCAGGCTGGCCGCGCGAGCGAAACGCAAAGATCGCCGCCGTTACGGTTTCGGTATAATTCCCCTTGTAACTCGGTACGACCCGGTATTCGGATTGCGATGCGTTGAAATCCGCGGCAAGTTTCTCCAGTTGCCGGCCGAGCTCGCCCGACATGGCGTGCCACCACATGATGTCGGTGACCGCCCAGGCGGGAGACGTCAAAGCGACCACCGCCGTGGCAGCAGCGAGCTGCAAAAATCTCAGACTCGGCCTCACCATGGATCCATTCTAATTCACCGAGGCGCTGAACACGATTTTGCGCATCGCGCGCCCTGATAAAACCCGCGCCGGCGGTTGCAACCCGCAAAGGCCGGGCGCAGCGCAATTGACGATGCCAGCGGCGCTGGCAGGACCGCCATATCTCGCCGCCTTCTGTTAAGTTGCGTTGAACCTTTTTTTCCCGCCATAGACATCATCATAAGGGGATGAAGTTGCCTGTGTACAGCCGCGCCCACCTTCCGCGGACCGTAGCAATCGTTGTCGCGCAGTTTTGCGATCTCGACGAGCGCAGTCGCGCGGGAACTTCGCGCCGCCGATACCCAAAGCGAGGATTATCCGACCGTTCAGACACTGCAGTACATGGCCCCCTGATCGCCGAGCGCAGCGGCGGCCGCCACCAGATCCGGGTGGAGTGAGTTAGCCTTGGGAACACCGCAGCAGGACGAAATTGCGGAACGGCCGGCGAGCCTCGCCGCGCGAGCCCGTTCCCGCATCGTCGGGCTGGCCCGCGCGGTACCGATCCGCTGGCGCATCCTGTCGATTGCCGCGCTGAACTCGACGGTCGTCGTGGTACTTGCCGCCATGATATGGAACGGCGCCCAGGTGCTCGGTTCGGCCTGGGATGACGTACGGCAGGTGCGGAAGTCGGACAAGATTTTGGCGCTGCTGGAGAGCGAGACCGGCCGCCTGCAGAACCTGATCCATCGCTACATCAATCAGCCGAGCCCCGAATTCTTCGCCGAGATATTGCTGCTACGCGAAGCGGTGCTCGGCACGCTGACCACACGCGCCTCGACCGATCCGATGCTGTCCGGATCGGTGGAGGAGCTTGAGCGCGTTACCGAGCGTTTCCTCAACGGCTTCGGCGAACTGCGCGGCGTCCAGGCCACAATTTCGAAAACCTACGAGGACCAGGTGCTGGCTCCCGCCAAGGATATGGCCGGGCTTTACTCGATCATCGAGGGCGCAACAGGACACCGCGACGCCCTGATCTGGCCGTCGCTTGGAAAATCCCGCGAGGCGTTTACCGCGATGCTGGTCGCCGCCAACGCCTATTATCTTTCGCTGGCGACGGCCTCCGCCGAGGAAGCTCGCCGGAACACCGATACGATCGAGAAAACCATCCCGGTCATGGCCGACGTCGCCGACAACGACCTGCAGCGCATGGCTCTGCAGCGACTGAACACGCGAACCGTGGCGCTGCGCGAAGGCTTTGCGAGATTGTCCGAGCAGCTCGCGAGCCGAACCGAGCTGTTGCGCAACACCATCGACGCCAGCCAGGCCGAAGCCATCGGCGTCATCGACGGATTGTCGGTCAAGATGCGGCAGCGCGAGCAGAAAGCGCAGGAAACATTCGATCGAACGCTGGCCGATATATCCCGTAAGGTGCTGTCGATCGCCGTAATTTTTCTCGGCATCATCATCGCTGCGGGGGTGGTGATCGCGTTGAGCATCCGGCTGCCCTTGCAGCAGATCATGGCGGCAATGCACGCGATCACATCGGGCGATTACGATCGGCAGCTGCAGGGGACGGGCGCCAAGGACGAGGTCGGCGCGATGGCCCGCGCGGTGGAGGTCTTCCGCGAAAACGCCATCGCCAAGCGCAAGACCGAAGATGAATTGCGCACTTCCAAGGAGAAAGCCGAGGGCGCCCTGCTCGAACTGAACGCCGCCCAGCAAAACCTGATCGACGCTGAACGTCTGGCGGCGCTCGGGGGTCTGGTCGCCGGTGTCGCCCATGAAGTGAACAACCCGATCGGCATCAGCCTGACGGTGGCGTCCAGTTTCGCGCGACGCGCGGAAATGTTCGAGGCCGATTTGAAATCCGATGGGCAGTTGCGCCGATCTCGACTGGAGGAATTCGTCCGGACCTCGCGCGACGCGGCCCAGCAACTGGTGGCGAACCTTCATCGCGCCGCCGAGCTGATCCAGTCCTTCAAGCAAGTCGCGGTGGACCGCTCGCATGCCGAACGCCGGCCATTCAGCCTGAGCGAGGCGACCGACCAGATCATCGCCAGCCTGCGGCCGGTCCTGAAGCGGGCGCCGATCACACTTTCGGTCGACATGCCGGAGGGCCTTGTCATCGACGGCTACCCGGGCTCTTATGGGCAAATTCTGACCAATCTCTTCCTTAACGCCGCCAATCATGCGTTTGGCGACGGGCGCTCCGGGACCATTTCGATTTCAGCGCGCCCTCGCGGCCACGACGACGTCGAGATCATTTTTGCCGACAACGGGGCCGGAATGACGCCCGACGTGCAGCGGCAGGCCTTTGATCCGTTCTTTACCACCCGCCGCAACGAGGGCGGCACCGGACTTGGCCTGCACATCGTCTATAACCTTGTCACCCAGCAGCTCGGCGGCCGGATGATGCTGGAGTCAAGACCGGGACAAGGCACTACATTTCGCATTATCATGCCGCGGGCCGCCAAAGGCGGCTCGCCAACCGCAGACCAAACCAGCGACGG
>DASXJV010000135.1:0-13799 GCA_036497205.1 Bradyrhizobium sp. | reverse complement strand
GAAAAGCTATCGAAGCAGCGCGTGATGCAGGTGCAGTCGTCGACCGATCCGCCGAAGAAGCTGTCGCTCGGCGAACGCGCAGTGATGGCCGATGGCAATGAATACGGGATCGTGCTGCTCAAGGAAGCGGGCCAGCCGGTCGAGCCGGTGTATCCGACCGAGGGCGCGCCGACGATCTCGGGGCCGACCGGGATTTTTGCCAGCGCACCACATCCCAACGCCGCAAAACTGTTCCAGGCCTGGCTGCACACAAGACAGACCCAGCAATTCTTCACCGATTTCACCGCGCAATATTCGGCTCATGCACAGGTGCAATCCAAGCCCGGACGCCGCAAGCTTTCCGACATCAAGCTAATGAAGGAAGATCCCGCCGGCGTCGAGGCGATGGCCGAAGAGATCAAGACGCGCTATGCGAAATTGTTTCGGGTGTGAGATGATGCGTCCTCTCCACGTTCGTCATTCCGGGGCGCGCGTGCGCGCAAGCCCGGAATCCATAACCACAGCGCGCTTGGCCCTTGGGTCATTCGCGCGATACCCAATGAGACAAGCGCGCCTCTTTTGTGTTTCGCGAATGCAGCGGGCCGCACGCGCGATCGTGAGTATGGATTCCGGGCCTGCGCCAAGAGGAGCATCTACGATGTGCAACTGCACATCGGAGAATGACGAGGAGAGAGTCTTCGTATGACCATCACCGCCATCGACAGCCCAAAGCCCCGCATCGACTGGACCAAGCCGGTGCTGTGGCTGTTTGCGGCGTGCCTGGTGGTGCTGATCGTGCTGCCGCTGTCGTGGCTTGCGGTCTTCAGCGTCACCGACAAGGCCCGCCACCTCACGCTGCAAAATTTCGTCACACTGTTCACCGATCCGGATTTCCTCGATCCGCTGCTGACCACCGCCATCATTGCCACCACATCGGCCGCGATCTGCTGCGTTGTCGCCGCACCGATGGGGTGGCTGGTGTCACGCACCGACATGCCGGGACGGCAATTCATTCGCGCGCTGGTCACGGCGTCGTTCGTGACGCCGCCGTTTCTCGGCGCCGTCGCCTGGGAATTGCTGGCGGCCCCCAACAGTGGGTTGCTCAACCAGCTCTATCGTTTTGTCACCGGCGCGGACGCCGGCGAGCACCTGTTCAACATCTATTCGATGACCGGAATCATTTTTGTGATCTCCTGCTACACGTTCCCGTTTGTGTTCGTGCTGGTTGCGAACGCGCTCGACAACATGCCCGGCGAACTCGAGGATGCTTCCGCCATCCTCGGCGGCAAGGCCTGGACCACGGCGCGGCGCGTCACGATTCCGCTTGCGCTCCCTGCCCTCGTCGCCGGCGCATTGATCGCGTTTCTGCAGGCCATGACCCTGTTCGGGTCGCCGGCAATCCTGGCGCTGCCCGCCGGCTTCCACACCATGACGACGAAAATCTGGAGCCTGTTCCAGTATCCGCCGAAGCTCGAACTTGCCGCAGCCGCCGCGGTGCCGCTGCTGCTGCTGACCATAGTGCTGCTGCAGGCGCAGAAGTTCATCCTGGGCCGCCGCGGCTATTCGGTGGTCGGCGGCAAATACGGCGCGCCGCGCCGCGTTGAAATGAAGAAGTGGCGCTGGGCGGCGCTGGCGTTCTGCCTCGTGGTGCTGCTCAATCCGGTGTTCCTGCCATATTTCGCCTTGTTCAACGCCGCGTTCTCGCCGAACGCGACGACGCTGGTGACGCCGTCGACTTTGACGCTGCATAACATCGTGTTCGTGTTCACCGAATTGTCGTCGACCCAGCTTGCGCTCAAGAACACCGTGATTCTCGGCACCGCGACCGCGACCATTGGCACCATGCTCGCGCTCGTCATCGCCTATGTCACCACGCGGCGCGTAATCACAGGCTCGCGCGTGCTCGGCTTTCTCGCCACCGCACCGGTCGCGGTTCCCGGGATTGTGCTCGGGGTCGGCTTGTTCCTCAGCTACACAAGGCCGCCCTTTGTATTGTATGGCACACTGTGGATCCTGCTGATCGCGTTCCTGACCATCAACCTGCCCTCGGCCTATCAGCAATTGCAGGCGGCTTTCGCCACCATCCATCCCGAGCTTGAGGACGCCAGCCGCATTCTCGGCGCGACGCGACTGCAGTCGCTGCGCCAGATCACCGCGCCGCTGCTGCGCACCGGCGTGATCGCAACATGGTGCTTTATCTTTATCGGCGTGATGCGCGAACTTTCCGCGGCGATTGTGCTGTTTACGTCGCAGACCAAGGTGCTCAGCGTGCTGATTTACGACCTCAACGAAAGCGGCGATCTCGCCGCGATTTCCGTGTTGGGCATCGCAATGCTGGTCATCACCTTCGCGGTGGTGCTCGCCGTCAACAGGATTCCAATGTTCGGCGCCAATGCCGGCGCGCGGTTGCGCAACGGTTAGTGTACAATCGTTTTTATTCGATGTGTCTCGACAACGGCGGTGAGCCCCTCTCCCTCCGACCTCTCCCCATGGGAGAGGTAAGATAGAATTCGCAAAGGGTTGTTTTGCCTACCGCTCTACATTGTCAACCCGGTAAGCCTCGACCTGTGCCTTGAGGCGCTCGAGCGACGCCGTCGGCGCCGCGCGGTCAACGACATATTTTCCCTCCGCCAGCAGCGAAAGCACCTTCAGGTCGATCGCGGGCGAATGATGAATGACGTCGCCGTAATTGTTCAGATCGTGGGTTATTTCCCTGGCCGCGCGAAAATCGTGAAGGCTGACATTTGGAAACTGCATCAATCGCTGACCCGCATAGGCGGAGAAATCGTAAACAACCTTCAGCGTCGCCGGTGAAGCGTCCCTCACCGCCACGAATTGCAGGATTGAATAGGGCGGAAAGTAGATGTCGAACTTAACGTCCGGATTTTTCTCAATCAAGCCGATCGCGTCGTGTTCGAACCTGCGGACCATCGCGGCGTAGTCGTAGCCCTCCGCCAGGTAGGCGCTGCGCACCGGGTCTGTGATGCGCGTGAACTCGGCGAGCGCTTTTCTCGCGTTATAAAATCCGGGCACGTCGAAATCGGGCCTGAGGGTGTTGATGTCGTCGACGCGGGAAATCGGAAATTTGAACAGCACGCCGGTGGTCAGCCGCGCGACCAGGGGCTCAAGCGGCGGAATCGACCGCGCCAGTATCCATGCCGACTCGCGCGCCATGGCGCCGCTGAAAAGGTAGCTTGCGATTCCCTTGGCATTTCTCCGATAGAGATCGGCCGGAAGATAAATGTCCGAGTCTATGTCCGGCGCATCGCGGAAGATCCAGTCGTCCATTTGCCAGATGACCCGCTT
This sequence comes from Bradyrhizobium sp., assembly GCA_036497205.1. Classification (GTDB taxonomy): domain Bacteria; phylum Pseudomonadota; class Alphaproteobacteria; order Rhizobiales; family Xanthobacteraceae; genus Bradyrhizobium. Next base: position 10,514 of record DASXJV010000135.1, on the reverse strand, counting down.
GGGATGACGCTCGAGCGCCGCGGCAAGCACAAAGCTCTGCTCGCGGGAATTCGAGCCGCTCATCGCCAGCTTCACCGACCGGACGCCAAGCAGCCTGTCGATATCGCTCTGCCGAAAGTGAATCGCAAGCGAGGTGCCCATGAATACCGAGTCGAATTCCTGGCTGCGGACCAGCCCGGCGTCCTGCATGCGGCTGTCCGGCGAATACATCGCCGGAAACAGGCGCGCCGGCCTGAAAAGCTGCAGCGGGTCGACCACGAAATTGAGCGCGGCCGCCATCACAATGATGAGCCCACTCGCGCACAGAAACCTGAGCAGATTCTTGGGCGCGGCGCTCATGAGATCATGAACCCGATTGGATCGAATCGAATCATGATCTCATCTCTTTGTTTGAGCATGATCTGCGCGCAAACGCTTCGCGTTTGTCGCGAGGGAAAACCCGGTTCCCACTTTTCCGGATCATGCTCTAGAACCTGAAATAGATGAATTCGCTGTGCTGCTGGATCCCCAGAATCCCGAAAGCCAGCACCGCCGCAGCTGCATAGAGGAAAACAGAGCGCTTCTGCCACGCGCCGAGCCCTTGGCCCACGGCTCTTTTCTCGTGATCATAGCTCATGATGGTCTGCGTGTTCGGCGCGAACCACGCGATCGCGGCATAGACAGCAATGAACACGGTTTGCGCGATTTCCAGGCGGCCGAATGCGATCTGCGTGGGATCGGCCATCTTCGACAGCACGTGCAACGCCGATGACATGCTGTCGGCGCGAAAGAACACCCATGCGACCACGACCGACAGGAACGTCAGAATGTAGGCGGCAACATTCGCCAGCCGCGCGAAGCGTGGCGCAACCGCGGGGCCATAATTGTTCCAGGCGTGATTGATGCAAAGATACGCCCCATGCAGCGCGCCCCATGCGACGAATGTCCAGGCCGCACCGTGCCACAGGCCGCCGAGCACCATGGTGATCATCAGGTTCACATAACGCAAGGTCCGGCCACGCCGATTGCCGCCCAGCGGAATATAAAGATAGTCGCGCAGGAACTGCGACAGCGTCATGTGCCAGCGCCGCCAGAAATCGATGATGCTCACGGCCTTGTAGGGCGAATTGAAATTGAGCGGCAGGAAGATGCCGAACATCAGCGATATCCCGATCGCCATGTCGGAATAGCCGGAGAAATCGAAATAGAGCTGAAAGGTGTAGGCGAGCGCGCCGATCCACGCCTGATCGAACGACGGCGCATTTGGACCGAACGCGAGCGTGACCAGCGGCTGGATGCTGTCGGCCAAACAGGTTTTCTTGAACAAACCGATGGCGAAGATGATCAGGCCGCACAGGATCAAATGCGCATCCGGCCGCTTCGCCGCCGCCCGCTCGAACTGCGGGATCATGTCCTTGTGATGGAGGATAGGTCCCGCGATCAGATGCGGGAAATAAGTGACGAACAACGCATAATGCGGCAGTGCGTAACGCGCGACTTTTCCGCTATAAGCGTCGACCAGGAATGCAATCTGGGTGAAGGTGTAGAACGAGATGCCGACCGGAAGCAGGGTGTTGACGGCGAAGCCGGTCGAGAAGATTGCATCAAGGTTGGCGGCGAGGAAGCCGCCATATTTGAAATAGCCAAGCACCAGAAGATCGCCGGCGACGCCGACCGTCAGCACCGTAAAACGCGGGATGGCGCGGAGCCGCTTTGAAATCAACAACAAGCCGACGCCATAGTTGAACGCGACCGACGCCAATAGCAGCAGCACGAACTGCCAGTTGCTCACGGAGTAGAAAGCCAGCGACGCCAGCGCCAGCCATATCACGGGAGCCAGATTACCGAGCCGGCCGAGCGCGAAATAGCCGATCAAGGCGATCGGCAGGAACAAAAAAATGAAAGCGTAGGAGTTGAAGAGCATAAGTCCTTAATCTCTGGGGCGGCGGGGCCGAAAAGCCTAACCATACAACCTGCCGGTCAACAAGCCTCCGCGGGTCTGGCGCAACGGCCGCGCCTCTGGCAATCCGCTAAATCGAACCGATATGGCATTGGGGCGGCGGCCGTACGCGCACGAAATGAGGACCGAGTGACACAAGCGCTGAACAAGCTAAACAAGAGTACGCAGCAGGCGCCGATCGCGCCGCGCCGACCGCATTCATTCACCCTCCACGGCATCAGGGTCGTCGACGACTATGCGTGGCTGAAGGATGCCAAGTGGCAGGAGGTGCTGCGCGATCCCTCGGTCCTGAACGCGGATATTCGCAAATATCTCGAAGCGGAAAACGACTACACTGAGGGCCTGCTCGGCCATACCGCGGCGTTGCAAAAGAAGCTGGTCGCCGAAATGCGCGGGCGGATAAAGGAAGACGATTCCAGCGTGCCCGCGCCTGATGGTCCCTATGCGTATTTGCGCAAATTCCGGGAGGGCGGTCAGCACGAGATGTTCGGCCGCACGCCGCGCGACGGCGGCGAGGCGGAAATCATTCTGGACGGCGACCAGCTGGCGGCGAACCACAGGTATTTCAAGTTCGGCGGCGCCAGGCATTCGCCGGATCATCGGCTTGAAGCCTGGAGCGCCGATATCAAAGGCTCGGAATATTTCACGATCCGCGTGCGCGATTGGGCTGGTGGCGTCGATCGTGACGACGTCGTCGAGGAAACCGACGGCGCCGTGGTGTGGAGTGCGGATGCCAAATCGTTCTTCTATGTGAAGCTCGACGACAATCATCGGCCGATGCAGGTCTGGCGTCATCGCCTGGGTACGCCGCAGGCGGACGACGTTCTGGTTTACGAGGAAAAAGATTCCGGCTGGTTCACCCATATCCATGAAAGCGCCAGCGGCCGCTTCTGCGTGATCGCCGGCGGCGACCACGAAACGTCCGAGCAGCGGCTGATCGATCTTGCCGATCCCGATGCGCCGCCGAGCCGTGTCGCGGCCCGCCAAGCCGGCGTGCAATACTCGGTCGCCGACCGCGGCGATGAGCTGTTCATTCTTACCAATGCCGATGGCGCCATCGACTTCAAGATCGTCACCGCGCCGCTCAAGTCACCGGAACGCGCCAATTGGCGCGACCTGATTCCGCACCGGGAAGGCATCTATATCCTTGATATCGAGCTTTATGCCGGCCATCTGGTGCGGCTGGAGCGGGCCAATGCGTTACCAGCTATTGTCATCCGGGATCTCAAGACCGGCGAAGAGCACGCTATTGCCTTCGACGAGGCGGCATATTCGCTCGACACCATGAGCGGCTATGAATTCGACACCACAAATCTGCGCTTCTCGTATTCGTCGATGACCACGCCATCGGAAGTCTACGACTATGACATGGCGAGCCGGACACGAGCTTTACGCAAGCGCCAGGAAATTCCGTCCGGCCACAACCCGGCCGATTACGTCACCACCCGCATCATGGCGACCTCGCATGATGGCGCGCAGGTGCCGGTCTCGATCCTGCACCGCCGCGATCTCAAGCGCGACGGCCGTGCGCCGCTGCTGCTCTACGGCTATGGCTCCTACGGCATGGCGATGCCGGCGTCGTTCTCCGCCAACCGGCTGTCGCTGGTCGATCGCGGTTTTGTCTATGCCATCGCGCATATAAGAGGAGGTACCGACAAAGGCTGGGGCTGGTATCTCGACGGCAAGCGCGAGAAGAAGACCAACAGTTTTGATGATTTCGCAGCCTCGGGGCGCGCGCTGATCGATGCCGGATATACCAGCGCCAAACGAATCGTCGGCCATGGCGGCAGCGCTGGCGGGATGCTGATGGGCGCGGTCGCCAATCGCGCCGGCGAGTTGTTTGCAGGCATCGTCGCCGAAGTGCCGTTCGTCGACGTGCTCAACACCATGCTCGACGACACCCTGCCGCTGACACCGCCGGAATGGCCGGAATGGGGCAATCCGATCGAAAGCGAAGCCGACTTCCGAACCATCCTGTCCTATTCGCCTTACGACAACGTCGCGGCGAAGGATTATCCGGCTGTTCTGGCGATGGGCGGGCTGACCGATCCGCGCGTCACCTATTGGGAGCCGGCGAAGTGGATCGCGCGGCTGCGCGCGACGATGACAGGCGGCGGCCCGGTATTGTTGCGCACCAATATGGGCGCGGGCCACGGCGGCGCATCAGGCCGTTTCAACCGGCTCGATGAAGTCGGCATCGCCTACGCCTTTGCATTATGGGCGGTGGGATTGGCGGAGCATGGCGCGATGAGTTCGTAGCCTGGATCACCAAAATCCGGCGCGACATGTTCGCGGCGCGTCGGGGCGATTCAACCGGCCGCTGTCGCCAGATAGCCTGCAAACAACTGTTCGCCATTGCGCGCGGCACGAAGCGACTGCTCGGCAATTTCGGCGCGAGCCTCTTCGGTACGACCGAGTTTGACCAGCGCTTGCGCGCGCAGGGCCCCGAACCAGGTCTGCCAGGTTTCAAATCCGGTCGCTTTCCAGGCGGCTATCCCGCTCTCCAGGCGCTGCAGTCCCGCCTCGACCGCGCCCTCGCGAATGTCGGCCCAGCCCAGCGCCACGTCGGCGAAGGCGACGAATTCGGGAAAGCCCATCTCGGCGCAGAAGGGACGGCAGCGCGTCGCCCATTCGCGTGCCGTCGCGACATCGTCGCGCAGCATCGCCACGATGAAATTGGCCAGCATTGAAAACCCGCGCGAATGCGGCTGGCCGAGCGCCTCGGCGAGGGCCGCCGCATCGCGTGCATGCGCCGCGCCGATCTCGCCCGCCCCTGTCATCGCGCAGGCAATGCCGAGGTAGAAGCGGCCGAAGACGCCGAAGTCCATCATGTAGTGGGGATAGAGTGGCGCGTGGCGTTCCGGCCGATAAAGGCCGACGGTTTCGGTCAGTCGGTTTCGGGCCGTCATGGCGTCACCGAGATGCAGGCGGACCATGCCATTCATGTTGCCGGCCGCCAACGTATGCTCCTCGCCGGGATCTGCGTCTTTCACCGAATCCAGCGTCTCGGCGAGCGGCAGCGCGATGGAAAATTCAGCCTTGCCCCAATGAAACAGCGCGAGCCCGTAGGTGATCCGGAACAGCGACGGGGCGTCCGGAAGCGATCGGCACGTGTCGTAGGCGCGCCGCTGCACAGCGCCGAAGTCGGGATTCCCGGGGCCTTTCATCACCATCTGAGCCGGGCCAAGCACCGCCAGCAGGCTCAGTTCCTCACGCCGGCGCGCCTCGTCGTTCGGCTGGTCCGCGAGCGCATCAAGACCGGATTGCAGCAGCGCCGCCGCCTCCTGCGCACTGCCGCGCCCGATCGCCGCGCCTCCGGCGCGCAGCCACCAGCCCGCCGCTGCATGCGGCTTCCCGCCGAGCGTCAGGTGGCGCGCAACCATTTCAGGTTCGCGCTCGGCGACTTCGGCGAAGTCGGCGATCAGGCACTCCGCGACGCGCCCATGCAACTCGCGTCTCGGCCGCGCAAGCAGCGAGGCATAGGCAGCGTCCTGGATCAACGCGTGCTTGAAACTGAGGACGTTGCCCGGCGCTGGTTCGACCAATCCCGAAGCCAGGATTGCCTCCAGAGACACACCCAACGCTTCGACCGGCTGATCCGTCACCCTTGCGAGCAGTTCGCGTGAGAACTCGCGCCCGATCACCGCGCTGACCTGCATCAGGCGCCGGGCAGGTCCCAGGCGATCGAGCCGCTCGGTCAAAAGGTCGGAGAGGCTTTCGGGCAAGTCGCCGCGCCGCGTGCGGTCAGGCGATTCCAGCATCATCCGCGTCATTTCTTCGACAAACAGCGGCACGCCATCTGTCTTGGCGACGATGCGCGAAACATCGGCAGCGGAAAGGCCGGCTTCGCGTCCGATGGCCTCGGCAAACAAGGAGGAATCGCCTGCGGTCAGCCGCTCGATTTGGAGCGTGGTCACGCCGTCGTTCGCCGCCCATTCCTGCCGGTGCCCTGGCCGTGTCGTTGCGATCACCATCAGAGGCGCGGTGCGGCTTGCCGCGAGCAACCCGGAGAGGAAGTCCAGCGAAGTCGGATCAGCCCAGTGCAGGTCTTCATAGACGAGGAGCAGGGGTTTCTCGCGCGCCTCTGCGAGCAGCAAGTCCTGCAAGGCCGCGAGCGTGCGCGCGCGCTGCTCGGGCGGGCTCATACGAACGGGCGGTGCATCCTCGCTTGTGATACCCAGCAAGCTTGCGAGCAGAGCAGGCGTATCGAGGTCAGCCAGCGACTGCTTGTCGAGAAAGGCGCGCAACTTATTTAGCCGCTCCGTGGCTCCGTCATGGTCGGCTATGCCGCATTGACGTTGCAGCAGATCGATATGCGGATGCAGCACGGTGTTTGCGAGCGCTGCGTTGCACTGCAGATTGACGAACTGAAACGCTGCTTCGGGTGTGGTCTCGTTAAGCACATGTGCGAGGCGCGACTTGCCAATGCCGGCTTCGCCGACGAGGTTGATGAACTGCGCCGAACCGGTGCAGGCCTGGTTGAACAGGCGGTTGAGAACGTCCCGTTCCTGGTGCCTGTTGATCAACGGCGCGCGGGCGACCTCGATCCGGCGTTCGAAGCGGCTGCGGCCGGTGCGTACGGCGCTCGGCACAAAAGCGTCGATCGGATCGGCAAAGCCCTTCAGGGTTTGCGGCCCGAGCGCCCGGGCCTCGAACACGCCTTCGACCAGACGCGCCGTCGATTGCGCGATGACGACTTCGCCCGGAGCGGCGACCGATTGGAGTCGCGACGCGATATTGAGGGCGGAGCCGGTGAAATTATCCTCGATGCGCGCCGTCGCGGCATTTCCCTGCGCGACAATGACACCGGTGGCGATTCCGACGCGGACCTGGAGGTTAACTCCGCCCCCGATCGGCCCGCTGAGCTTGGCGACTGCCTCGACGATGGCAAGCCCCGCGCGCACCGCGCGTTCGGCGGCATCTTCGTTGGCAATGGGATAGCCGAAGCAGACGACTACGCCGTCACCGAGATGGTGCAGGATGAAGCCGCCAAAGCGGTCGACGCTCTCGCGAATAGCCGTGCGATAGGCTTCGAGACTGTCGATCAGCTCTTCGGGGTCGCGCCCGTCGATCATCTGCGTCGAGCCGACGAGATCGGCGAACAGCACCGTCATGCTGCGGCGCTCGCCTTGCGCAAGCGCGACCGTCGCGGACTTGGCCTCCGCGCGCCGCGCGCCGCAGGCTCCGCAAAACTTGACGCCCTCGCCGAGCGCCGCGCCGCATTGGGTGCAGAACGCGCTCAATGCACCGGGGTCCGTCGCGGCAGCAGGGTGAAGCCCTGCGTGGTCAGCTGAGCGTTGCCAACCGCGAACATCAAAAGCAGGTCATAGTCCAGTCCGCGCGGTGTCTCGTCGACGGCCCGCCGGATAGCGCTGAGATCGACGGGCTTGGACGGGGTCGGGGCAAGGCGGAGATAGGGTATGGCCGCAAGGCTGTTTGCGGTCACGGTCATGGCCGCGGCACGGATCGCCTTCTTCGGCAGTTGCGGGTCGCTGCCGCGCCGATCCATGTACCAGTCAGCCCAATGCTTGCCGCCCGGCGTGTAGAGACAGAACGGGTTGCCATCCGGCGGCAGATGATCGGCGATCGGCGAGGGATACATCCGCGCCGGTGACGTCGATTGCGAAGTGCCGTGACAACTGAAGCATCCTGACGCGCGGAAACCGCCCGGCACATCGACGTGCTGCGGAGCCGTTTGGCAGTCGGCGTCGGTCTTCAGCTGTCCGGGTTCCACGCCTTCGACCAAGATGATGCCGTGGCGCTTGGCGATATCGATCGGCCCTGACATGCGCCCGCCCCACCCAAGAGTAGCTGCGGTATAAATTGGGCCGCTGGGATTGCGCCAGAATTGTTTGAGCGCCGACGCGTCGGGGTTTTTGGGATCGGAGGGCGGGTGTCCTTCGGGAAGGAGATTGAATTCCGGGTCGTTGCCCCAGCTAGCGCCGAGCGGCACCATCTGGTCCCAAGGTCCTGTTCCCTTGGGCGCATCCTTGTCATAGACGAAAGTCGTGAATACCCAGCCTGTGTCCGGCGATGCGTCGGTGTCCTTGACGATGATATCGAATTGCATCACGCGCAGGTCTGTCACTTGCAGCGTGTAGTCCTTTTTTGAACCGTGGTAGCGATGATCGATAATTTCCTGGAGCGGGGGCCGGTATACGCGCCAGACGGCCGCGCCATCGACGACCGGCCAATCGGTCGGCGTCGCCGCAACCCCACCCGCCTTGACCACAAGTCCGCCTTCTGGAAACGTTGCCGCCGTAATATCGGGGCTATGAACGTCCTTCCATATCTTGCCGAGCATCGTCGCCGACATCGGATCATAGTAGACGACGGTGTGGTTCTCGGTGTCCGCCTTGAGCACGCCCTGGTGCTCGCTGTTGGCGAGAATGATCTGGCCCGTGAACGATCCGATGATCGGGTCGCGACCGCCGTCGTAGTCCAGCGGCCGATCCATTTCACCCATCCAGGGCATGTCATACCAGCCGTTGGAAGCGGGATCCCATTTCGCCGGCGCTTCGATCATATTGCGCATGGATGCCGCGACGTACTCCTTCAGACGCGCCATGTAGTCGCCGGCGTTGTCGACGGTAATGCGACCCTTGGGTTTGACATCCAGCCATGATCGCGCAGGCGGCTGCGTCGGATAATCATGGCTCAGCTTCCGGAACTTGAAAGGCCCCTCGAAAGGCGGCGGGTTCGAACCGGCCGGCGGGTAGACGCCGAAATTGGATGCAAATGGGTCGGCCGCGAGCGCCGGGCCGACCAGCGCGAACACGGAGGCCATGCCGCCGAGCACCCAACTCCAGTGAGACCGAGAACGTTGCATTGCGCCTCCCAAGGTCCCAGGCAACTTCTTCTTGGAAGCTTCCGGACCGATATTTCAAAATCAATCTGCGCGTTTAATGTGCCTCGACTGTTTACACAAGCCGTCTGATAAGGCGCGAGCTTTTTGCGAGGCGAGGCGAATGCAGGAAACGCCAGGGTCTCAGCCGATACACTTTTGCTATCCTGGCTGTCGATCATCTCAAAATGTTGCTGTTGCTGTCTGTTGCTGTTTCTACATGCAGGCCTTAACGAGATCTTGTTCCGCCGAATGGAACAACCCAAACGAAAGCGAAGCGGACTAGAACCATCCGGTCCTATTCGCCTTACGAAATTTTTGTGACGCAACACCATCCAGCGATGCCGGCGCGGGCGGATTGACCAATCCGCGCCTGACCTATTGGGAACCGGCAAAATGGATCAGCGGCTGCGCGCCACCATGACCGGCGGCGGCCCGGTATTGTTGCGTACCAACATGGGCGCCGGCCACGGCGGCGCCTCGGGCCGCTTCAACCGCCTGGACGAAGTCGCCATCGCCTACGCATTTGCGCGGTAACTTTAGTAAATCGAAGGCTCGTCGACTGGCGCTCCAAATGAAGTTTCGAGAAAATCGAAATCGCAGCCCTCATTGGCTTGCTTGATATGCCTGGTGAACATCCAGCCATAGCCGCGCTCAAAACGAGACTCTGGTTGCTTCCATTCGGCACGGCGCTTCGCAAGCTCGGCTTCCGGCACATCGAGATTGATGCTGCGCGCCGCGACGTCGAGCGTGATGCGATCGCCTTTCTTCACCAGCGCCAAGGGCCCGCCGATATAGGCCTCCGGCGAGACATGGAGGATGCACGCGCCGTAGCTGGTGCCGCTCATGCGCGCGTCGGACAACCGCACCATGTCACGCACGCCCCGCTTCACCAGTTTTGTGGGGATCGGCAGCATGCCCCATTCCGGCATGCCCGGTCCGCCCTGCGGTCCGGCATTGCGCAAAACCAGGACATGATCGGCGGTGACATCGAGGTTCGGATCGTCGATCGCCTTCTTCATCGACGGATAGTCGTCGAAGACCAGCGCCGGACCGCTGTGCCTCAGGAAACGCGGCTCGCAGGCTGAGGGTTTTATCACGCAGCCATCCGGGGCGAGGTTGCCCTTCAGAACGGCGAGCGCGCCCTCGGCATAGATTGGATTTGCAACCGTTCGGATAACATCGTCGTTGTAGACTTCGGCGCCTTTGAGGTTCTCGCCAAGCGTCTTGCCGGTCACCGTGACGCAATCGAGATGCAGATGATCGCTGATGCGGCTCATTAAGCCAGGCAATCCTCCGGCGTAGAAGAAATCCTCCATCAGATAGGTGTCGCCGCTCGGCCGTACGTTGGCGATCACGGGCACCTTGCGGCTGGCGGTCTCGAAATCGTCGAGGCCGATGTCCTGGCCAGCGCGGCGCGCCTGCGCAATCAGGTGAATGATCGCATTGGTCGAGCAGCCCATCGCCATCGCCACCGTGATGGCGTTTTCGAACGCCTTGCGGGACTGGATCTTATTCGGCGTGAAATCTTCCCAGACCATCTCGACGATGCGCCGGCCGGATTCCGAACTCATGCGGATGTGGCCAGCGTCCGCGGCCGGGATCGACGACGCACCCGGCAGCGTCATGCCGATCGATTCAGCGATCGCGGTCATGGTCGAGGCGGTGCCCATGGTCATGCAGGTGCCGTAGCTGCGGGCGATGCCGGCCTCGACATCGACCCAATCCTTG
>DASXJV010000134.1:0-27366 GCA_036497205.1 Bradyrhizobium sp. | reverse complement strand
CTGGACCACGATGCGGCTGCGCAGCCGCTCGCGCACCAGCGTCTGGTGGGTTTCGGCAAGGCCGATTTCCCAAGGGCTTCCGGCGTGCTTGATCGAGGTGAGGGGGGACGCGCCGGTGCCGCCCTCGAAGCCTGCGATGGTGACGTGGTCGGCGCGCGCCTTCGCGACGCCGGCGGCAACCGTGCCGACGCCGATTTCGGAGACGAGCTTTACGGACACCTGTCCGTCCGGATTGACGTTCTTGAGGTCGTAGATCAGCTGCGCCAGATCCTCGATCGAATAGATGTCGTGATGCGGCGGCGGCGAGATCAGGCCAACGCCGGGCGTCGAATGCCGCACCCGCGCGATGGTCGCGTCGACCTTGTGGCCGGGCAATTGTCCGCCTTCGCCGGGTTTTGCACCCTGCGCCATCTTGATCTGCATCATGTCGGAGTTGACGAGATACTCTGTCGTCACGCCGAAACGTCCCGAGGCGACCTGCTTGATCGCCGAGCGCATCGAATCGCCGTTCGGCATCGGCTTGAAGCGATCGCTCTCTTCGCCGCCTTCGCCGGTATTGGACTTGCCGCCAATCCGGTTCATCGCAATTGCAAGCGTGGTATGGGCCTCGCGCGAGATCGAGCCGAACGACATCGCGCCGGTGGCGAAGCGCTTGACGATGTCCTTGGCCGGCTCAACCTGGTTGAGCGGGATGGGTTTGCGCTTCTCGTCCTCGGCGGACCTGATCCGGAACAGGCCGCGCAAGGTTAGTAACCGCTCCGACTGCTCGTTGAGGATTTTCGCGAACGCCTTGTAGCGCTCCAGCGAGTTGCCGCGCACGGCATGCTGCAGCGTTGAGACCGACTCGGCGGTCCAGGCGTGATCCTCGCCCCGGGTGCGGTAGGCATATTCGCCGCCGACATCAAGCGCGGTCTTGTAGACCGGCGCATCGCTGAACGCGTCGGAATGACGGCGCGCGGTTTCCTCGGCGATCTCGGCAAGACCGACGCCTTCGATGCGGGTGTGGGTGCCGACGAAATATTTCGAAACGAAATCCGCCTTCAATCCGACGGCGTCGAAGATCTGCGCGCCGCAGTAGGACTGATAGGTCGAGATGCCCATCTTCGACATCACCTTGAGCAGGCCCTTGCCGATCGACTTGATGTAACGCTTGACGATTTCATAGTCGTCCAACGCCGCCGGCAGACGATCTTTCATCGAAACGATGGTCTCGAACGCCAGATAGGGATTGATCGCTTCGGCGCCGTAACCGGCCAGGCAAGCGAAGTGATGCACCTCGCGCGGCTCGCCTGACTCGACGACGAGCCCGACCGAGGTGCGCAGACCCGTGCGGATCAGATGATGATGCACGGCGGCGCAGGCGAGCAGCGAGGGAATCGGAATCCGGTCCGAGCCCGCCATGCGGTCGGACAGGATGATGATGTTGACGCCTTCGCGCACTGCTGCTTCCGCGCGCGCACAGAGTTCGTCGAGCACCTGCTCGAGCCCCGCCGCGCCGAAGCCGGCATGGAAGGTGGTGTCGAGCGTGCGCGACTTGAAATGAGTGTCCGCGATCTCCGAGATCGACCGGATCTTTTCCAGATCGGCGTCGGTCAGGATCGGCTGGCGCACTTCAAGGCGCTTGGTGCCGGCCATGCCCTGCAGATCGAACAGGTTCGGCCGCGGTCCGATGATCGAGACCAGGCTCATGACAAGCTCTTCGCGGATCGGATCGATCGGCGGATTGGTGACCTGCGCGAAATTCTGCTTGAAGTAAGTGAACAGCTGCTTCGGCTTGTCCGACAGCGCCGAAATCGGCGTGTCGTTGCCCATTGAGCCGTTGGCCTCTTCGCCCGTCGACGCCATCGGCGCCATCAGGATGGTGATGTCTTCCTGCGTGTAGCCGAATGCCTGCTGCCGATCGAGCAGCGGCAGATTCGAGCGCATGCCCTTGGTCGGGGCGGCGGGCAACTCCTCAAGCACGATTTGGGTGCGGTCGAGCCACTCGCGATAGGGATGGCTCTTCGAAAGCTGCGACTTGATCTCGTCGTCGGGAATGAGCCGGCCCTGTTCGAGGTCGACCAGCAACATCTTGCCGGGCTGCAACCGCCACTTAGTGACGATCTGCTCCTCGGGGATCTTCAACACGCCCATTTCGGACGCCATCACGATTCGGTCGTCGCTGGTGACGAGATAGCGCGCCGGGCGCAGCCCGTTGCGATCGAGCGTGGCGCCGATCTGGCGGCCGTCGGTGAAGGCGATCGCGGCGGGGCCGTCCCACGGCTCCATGATCGCGGCGTGATATTCGTAGAACGAGCGGCGCTGCTCATCCATCAGCGGATTGCCGGCCCAGGCTTCCGGAATCATCATCATGACGGCGTGCGGCAGCGAATAGCCGCCCTGCACCAGAAATTCGAGGCCGTTATCGAAACAGGCGGTGTCGGACTGGCCTTCGTAGGAGATCGGCCACAGCCGGCTAATGTCCTTGCCGTACAGTTCCGAATGCACCGAGGCCTGCCGCGCCGCCATCCAGTTGACGTTGCCGCGCAGCGTATTGATCTCGCCGTTATGCGCGATCATCCGGTACGGATGCGCCAGCGACCAGGTCGGGAAGGTGTTGGTCGAAAAGCGCTGATGGACCAGCGCCAGCGCGCTCTCGAAATCCGCTTCGCTCAGATCGGGATAGTATTTGGCGAGCTGATCGGCGAGGAACATGCCCTTGTAGACGACGGTGCGGCACGACATCGAGACCGGGTAGTAGCCGGCGAGGCCGCGGTCGCGGCGCTGATAGATCGCCTGCGAAATCGACTTGCGAAGGATGTAAAGCCGGCGCTCGAACTGCTCGTCGTTTTTGATATGCGCGCCGCGGCCGATGAACACCTGCATGTGGGCGGGCTCGGTCGGCTTGACGGTTTCGCCGAGTGAGAAATTGTCGACGGGCACGTCGCGCCAGCCGAGCAGCGTCAGTTGCTCGTCCTTGATCTGGTCGGCGATGATGCTCTGGATAACTTTGCGCCACGCCTTTTCCTTCGGCATGAACAGTGCGCCGACCGCGTAGTCGCCGGCCCGCGGCAGCGTGAAGCCGAGCTCCTTGGTTTTGCGCGCGAAGAACGCGTGCGGAATTTGCACCAGAATGCCGGCGCCGTCGCCCGCGCGCGGATCGGCGCCGACCGCCCCGCGATGCTCGAGGTTGCAAAGAATGTTGAGCGCATCGGAGACGATCTGATGCGACTTCTTGCCCTTGATGTTGGCGATGAAGCCGACGCCGCAGGAATCCTTTTCGAGCGAGGGATCGTACAGACCTTCGGCCGGCGGGCGCCAGCTGTGCTCGCGCGCGGGTTCGTCCGGTTCCGAGGCCGGGGCCGCCAACAGCGCATCTGTCACGATGTTTTCGCGCTCGAACTCCGACCCGTTCATCTCAGTCCTCTCAATAAGGCTAAGGGCCTCACCGTCGTCGGCGCACCTTGGGCGTTCGCGGCACCCACCGGGCCACCACTCGTCCTCCGCGAGCCGCAATTTCAGAATTCAGGCTTGGGCGTCCAACGTCCCCGACGGACGGCCTTGCCTGCCATCTCTTTGGCGCCTCGACGCCCACCCTTGCGGGGCAATCCTTGTGCCGGGTTTGCCCTGCAATTGAGACAGCGATGCTGTCCTAGCTCCGACCATGCCAAATTTTTTTCTATCACACAAGCGCGCGAAAGTCGCCGGTCGCGTGGCCTTTTCGTGGCGGCGAGGCCGCCGGCCGCGTCGCCCCCGATTTGGGCAAATGCGCCGCTATCCGGCCCAAGGACCGCCGAAATCAGCGACGAGGTTGCCGCTGGGACAAGGAGCGAAAACGCTCTGGGCGTGGGGCGTACAGGAGCGATGGCGATGAAGCTGTTCACAGGATGGGTCATTTCGGCTGGGCTGGTTCTCAACGTCACGGCAGCAAATGCTGCGGTATTGGCGCCTTACGATAGCGGGAGCTCGCCGTACTCGGCCGTGTCTGACCTCGACGATCCCTATGCGGCGGTGCCGCCGGAAGCCCTTCCTTATCCGGCGATGCCGCAAGAAGCCCCAGCGCCGCGCTACGGCTACCGCCCGGCTTTGCTGCCGGTGCCGGAGGTTTACGCGATCCTGCGCGAGAGCGGGTTTTTGCCGCTGGGAATTCCGCAGCTGCGCGGCTTCGTCTATACGATCTCCGTGATCGACCCCGGCGGCGACGACGGGCGGCTCGTGATCGATGCCCGCACCGGTCGGATCGTCCGCTTCATGCCGGCGTACCGGATGGGGAACAATTTCAACGGGGATCTGATGGCAGCCCATGGTTCGGCAGGGCCGCTGCCGCCAATCACCTCTGTCAGAGGGCCGCCGCGACCGCCGGCATCCGTCCCGCATGTCGCGAGCCGCACGCTGTCGGTGCCGATGCCGAAAGCGGCGCCGCTGCGCGCCAGCGAACCATCGAAGCCGCTGGCGGCCAAGCCCGCTTCTGAGCCCGCACAGCAATCGGCCGCGGTACAGGCGAAACCGGCTGATGCAGCACAAACTGTCCCGCAAGCCGCGGCGCCCGCCGCCGTCGAGGCCAAGCCTGCCACGCCGCAGATTCAGCCGACGCAGGAGATGCCGAAGGTGCAAGGGCTGGAGTGAAATCAAGCCTCATTGCGGGTCAGCGCCAGCGGGTTACGCGAACGTCCGATGACAGGCTCCGCGAAGCAATCCAGCGATACCGAAGTGAATACTGGATTGCTTCGTCGCTTGGCTTCTCGCAACGACAATTGCCGTTGAGAATCTCGCTTCGCTATTCGCTTTCGGACGAGGGCTATTCTTTGTCTTTGCGGCCAGCAGCAGCCAGGATCAGATCGGCAATCTCTCTGGGATGAGACACCAGCGACAGATGACCTGCATCCAGCTCCACCGAGGTCGCGTTCATGCGCTTTGCCAGAAATCGTTCGAGGTCGGGATTGATGGTCTGATCCTGCTTCGAGATCGCATACCATGAGGGCTTCGAGCGCCAGGCTGCCGCTTTGGTTCGTCCGCCGAATAAGGAGGCGGCCGTCGGCTCCTGCACGGCATAAAGTACTTCTGCCTGCCTCTGCTCAACACCGTTTGCAAAATATTTGAGGAAAGACTCCTCGGACAATTTGGTGAAACCGTCATGTTGCTGGATGCCCGCCCGCACCGGCCCAGGAGGAAACTTCCCGGACAGGGCGACGAAATCCTCCCCGGCATCCGGTGCCCGTGCGGCGACATAGACCAGCGTTGTGACCTTCGGGTCCGTCCCCACTTCGCTGATGACAGTGCCGGCCCAGGAGTGGGCGACCAGCACGGTGGGGCCATCCTGAAGGGCCAATTCGCGGCGGGTCGCTGCGATTGAATCTTGCAGCGAGGTCAGCGGATTTTGGACGGCGGTGACTTTCAGGCCGGCGGCCTGAAGGAGCGGAATGACCTCAGCCCAGCTTGAGCCGTCCGCCCACGCTCCGTGCACCAGGACAACGTTGCGGGCCCTGACAGGCGCGGCCGTCTGAGCGTGCGCGCCAAATGCGCCGAGCGTTCCTGTGAGCGCGGCAATGACCAGTGCTGGAACGAGGCGAGTCATCTTCATCGAGCCAACTCCGTGACTAAACCTTCTGAGTGAAGCGTTGCGCCCCATAAGTGCTTTCCGGCCGAAGCCGTCGCAACGTTACGGGGATCACGTCGCTGTGAGAGCGGGGTTTTTTCATGAGCTGGACAGACGCCTCAAAATGACTATCAGTCCGGGGCTCGCGCCAAGTGGCGCATCCCGGAATGACGGCGGTGAAGAATGCAAAAAAACGCCCCGGTTGCCGGGGCGTTTTCATATTCAGAGTCGAACGAGAGACCCAGTGTTACGCAGCAGCCTTATTGGCCGAACTTTCGACCACCTGAGCGGCTTGGGCACCCGTGGAGATAGGAATGCTGCGGGGTTTCTTGGCCTCGGGAATCTCGCGGACCAGATCGACGTGGAGCAGGCCGTTCTCGAGCGAGGCGTTTTTCACCACCACGAAATCGGCAAGCTGGAACGCCCGTTCGAAGGTGCGCGCCGCGATGCCGCGATACAGCACTTCGGACTTGTCCCTGGCGTTTTCATTGGCTGACTTCTCGCCCTTGATCGTCAGCGTATTTTCCTTCGCGACGATCGAGAGCTCGCCCTGCGAGAAGCCGGATACCGCAACGCTGATGCGGTAGGTGTTCTCGCCGGTGCGCTCGATGTTGTAGGGCGGATAGCCGGGACTGCCGTCTGCGGCTGCCCGATCGAGCAGGGAAAAGAAGCGGTCGAAACCGACGGTGGAACGATAAAAAGGAGTGAGATCGTGGGTGCGCATAAGGTAGTCCTCCATTGAGCGACTGTTTGAGTAACCCGCCCGCCATCGGGCCGGGCTTTCGTCTTAAGTGCAGCCTTGTGGTTCGGTTTCCCGAAGCACTGGCAGCGGCCTGCACGAAGGTGATATGGGAGGGGTCAAATAGCGTTCAAGAGGGCGGGAACGACGCCCTTTTGACGCTCCCGCCCTTGAATTTCAGCCCTTTTCACCTACCCGGTTGCCGCCATGACGCTCGTCTCGATTCCCGCCAATCCGGTTCCTGAAGACGTCGTCAGCGGCACCATCAAGACGCCCGAGGGCGCGGAATTGCGTTTCGCGCGCTGGGCGCCTCCGGCCAACCGCAAGGGCACCGTGTGCGTCTTCACCGGACGCGGCGAGCAGATCGAAAAATATTTTGAGACGGTGCGCGACCTGCGCGACCGCGGTTTCGCGGTGGCGATGATCGACTGGCGCGGGCAGGGCCATTCGTCGCGGCGCTTGCGCGATCCGCGCAAGGGTTATGTCCGCGATTTTTCCGATTTCGAAGTGGATGTCGAGACCTTCATGCAGCAGGTGGTGATGCCGGATTGCCCGCCGCCGTATTTCGCTCTGGCGCATTCGATGGGCGGCGCGGTGATGCTGCGGGTCGCGCATGCCGGCAAGCGCTGGTTCGACCGCATGGTGCTCTCGGCGCCGATGATTGATCTTCCGGGACGCCGCACTTCGTTTCCAGCGCGCGCGCTGCTGCGCCTGCTGCGGCTCACAGGCCAGGGCGGGCGCTACATTCCGGGCGGCCGCGATGCGTTGATCGGCACAGATTCATTCGTCAACAATCCGTTGACCAGCGATCCCGTGCGCTACGCCCGCAATGCCGCTATCCTCGAGGAAGACCCGACGCTGGGCATCGGGTCGCCGACGGTGGCCTGGGCCGATACCGCGTTCGGGGCGATGCGCGGCTTCCGCGTCTCGGATTACCCTTCCCAAATTCGTCAGCCGATCCTGATGCTGGCCGCGAGCAATGACACCATCGTCTCGACGGCGGCGATCGAGGAGTTCGCCTATCATTTGCCTGCCGGTTCTCATCTGGTCATCGCCGGCTCGAAACACGAAATCCTGCAGGAGCAAGACCGCTACCGCGCCCAATTCTGGGCGGCGTTCGATGCGTTCGTGCCGGGTACGCCGTTGTTCAAGTGACGCGGGCGTGTGGGTGTCGCCGCCTTGTTGGGAAATTTCTTTCGTGGCCCACCGCAGCGGCGCGCGCGAGGCTTTAAAATCTCTTTTGTCTGATAATAGTGAAAAAGCCCGGCGGTCGCTGCATTTATGCCCGCCGCCGCAGTTTGAGTTAGAGCGTTTTCAAGCGAAGTGGAGACCGGTTCGCGTTAAGAAAACGCGTTAAATCAAGAATCTAGAGCCCCGTTTCGATTCAATCGAAACGGAAAAGGCTCTAGTTGATCGTCAGAGCGCAAGAGTATTATAAGTCGCGCTGCCGGCGAGATAGAGCCCGAGAAAAATCATCGCTATCAGAAACCAGCGCCGGAACGCTTCAGGCCTCATCCGCGAGCGCACCGCCTGACCGATGAACATGCCGGTGAAGGCGCCGGCCATCGCCACGGCGCCCGGCAATGCGGTTGCCGCACTCAACAATCCGGCGCTGGTGAGGTTGAAGGCGAGCGCCAGGGTCGCGACCGTGAAGAACACCCCGAGCGCCTGCACCAGTTCATCCTTCTCCATGCCGATCGCCTGCATGAACGGCATCGAAGGAATCACCTGCACGCCGGTCGCGGCGGAAACCACGCCGGTGATGAGGCCGACGATGCCGCCGATCCATTTTTCGTCGGTTCGCGCAACGCTGAAGCTGAATTTGCTTAGTCCGACGATCGCATAGATCACCAGCAGCACACCGAGAACGATGGTGCCGTAGCGCGCATAGGGGCCGGTCAGCATGCCAGCGTTGAGCCAGATGCCGATGACCGTGCCGGCCATCAGCGGCCACAGCCGCCGGATGATGTCGCGCAAGTAAGGGCCGACGAAGGTCTGCCAGACATTGGTGACGATCGCGGGCACGATGACGATGGCGAGCGCGCGGGAAGGCTGCATGGTGACGGCGAGCAGGCCCATCGACACGGTCGGCAGGCCAAGCCCGGTCACGCCCTTGACGAAACCCGCAAGCAGGAACGCCGCGGCGATGAGAATCAGCAGAGGTTCGAACATCCGGTCACATTGACCGATCGAAGCTCAGGGCACAATCTGCGGGTTACAGAGCGAGCCTTCGCCCATGACGAAGGCAGAGCCCTTTGATTGAGCATGATCTTTCCGGAGAACAAGTTCTTACCTCGGATCAAGTCCGAGGGTTTGTTCGCTAGAGCCCCGTTCGATGTCGAAACGGGGCTCTAGATTCTCGATTTGACGCGTTTTCTTAACGCGAACCGATCTCCACTTCGCTTGAAAACGCTCACATCTAGCTGTTGAGCAGCTTGATCGCGGCTTCATGCACGCGCGGATCGCCCGCCGCGATGATGCGGCCACCCCCTTGCGCGGGCTTGCCCTCCCATGTGGTGACGATGCCGCCGGCGCCGGTGATGATCGGAATCAGCGCTGCGATGTCGTAGGGCTTCAGTTCAGTCTCGACCACGAGATCGAGATGTCCGGCGGCGAGCATGCAATAGGAATAGCAATCGCCGCCGTAGCGCGTCAGCCGCACCGCATCTTCGACCCGGCCGAAGGCTGCGCGGTCGGCGGCGTTCATCAGGAGCGGACTGGTGGTGAACGATGTCGCCTCTCTCAGCGACGCACAGCGCCGCACCGCCAGTCTCCGTTCGCCCGACGGTCCATGATAATGCGCCGAGCCGCTGTCTCCGGAAAAGCGCTCGCCGATAAAGGGCTGGTGCATCATCCCGAACACCGGCGTGCGCTTGTGCAATAGCGCGATCAGCGTGCCCCAGATCGGAAACCCCGCGATAAAGGACTTGGTGCCGTCGATCGGATCCAGCACCCAGACATATTCGGCGTCTTCGCGTTCGCTGCCGAATTCCTCGCCGACAATGCCGTGCTGGGGAAAATTGGCCTTGATCAGCCGCCGCATCACCGCTTCCGCGGCACGGTCCGCTTCGGTTACCGGATCGAAATCGTGGCTGTTGCTCTTATTATCGATGCTCAGGGAGGTTCGAAAGAACGGCAGGATGGTTTCCCCGGAGGCGGTCGCCAGGCGGCCAATGAAAGCTGTAAAATCGATGACCGTCACGGCTGTTCCTTGGTCGGAGCGGAGAATGTGTTGGCTCTTGCCTACCGCAATCCTGCAAGTCGCGCACGGGTAACGGACGTCTGTCCGGCGCCCATTCAGCTATTTCGGCTTTCGAATCAGGCCGCGAAGCGGTGCAGTTTCTGATGACATCGCCATCACAAATCCGAGAAATCAAGAATGGACACGGGGTCGACCTATTCGCCACTAGCTGTCGATGTAACTATCTGAAATAACGCTATAAAATTGCCAACTGTGACTTTTTTGTCCCGCCGCCCATCCGTGTTTTTCTTTGCACCGGAAATGGTTCAAAGGGCCTTGCATTTTGTGCAGCGCGGTCGCATATTGCTGCGATGCGGTAGCGCTTTGCGTTATCGCTGCCCTCCTTGGGCGTTTCCTCCCTAGACTTGGGCCGCTTGTTTACTCAAGCGGCCCTTTTTTCTTGCCTCGTCATTCCCCGATGTAGAATTGCACATCTGTGGACGCGCCGCTTGGCGCAGGCCCCTGATCCAAGCACGATCGTGAGTGCATTCCGCTCGCGCCCCGGAATGACGAAAGGTCTATTCTGCCGCTGCCTGGAATGGTCCGAGCTCGCCGAGCGGAACGGCAGCCAGCGCGTCGGCCAGCGCGGCGAAATCCGCCACCACCTGCGCGAACCTCGCGCTGCGTTCGCGCCGCCGCTCGTCCATGTAGATCGCACGGTTGAGTTCGAGCTGGATGGTATGCAGTCCGCTTGCCGGATTGCCGTAATGCTCGGTGATGAAACCGCCGGCATAGGGCTTGTTGCGTCCGATCGAATAACCCAGCGCGCTCATGGTCACCTCCACCATGTCGGGCAGCAGGGCTGCGCAACTGGTGCCGTAGCGGTCGCCGATCACCACGTCCGGCCGTCGCGGCTCATCCCGCGACACGCCGATCGAGGGCATCGAATGGCAATCCACCACCACCACGGTTCCGAACTCCTGATGGGCCTTGTTGATCAGCCGCCGCAGCGCGCGGTGATACGGCTTGTAGAGCGCCTCGATCCTCGCAAGCGCGTCGTCGACGCTGAGGCGCTCGCGATAGATCTCCTGTCCATCGCCGACCACGCGCGGGATAGTGCCGAGACCGCCGGCAACCCGCATCGATCGCGTATTGGCGAAGCTTGGCAAGCGCCCGCTGAACATGCGCGGATCGAGTTCGTAAGGCTCCCTGTTGACGTCGACATAGGAGCGGGGGAAGTTGACCCGGACCACCGGAAATCCGCGGTCGCTCAAGCCGCCGATCAACTCGTCCATGAACGAATCTTCAGAGCGGCGCAGCGCGCCGAGATCGATCCGCGACGCGTTGAGGAATTCGTGCGGATAGACCGAGCCGGAGTGCGGAGAATTGAAGATGATCGGTGCCCGCCACGCGGCCGGCTCAACGATCTCGAACGGAGGCGACAGTTCGCCATCAAACTGGGTCATCGTCGGGCGCTGTCCTTGGAATCCGCTGCTCTGGGCACGCCATTCCTGCCATAAAAACGGAGTTTTTGTGAGAATTTATTGTCGGTAATCACATCTGTTCTGCCAAGCGAAAAAAGTCGTAAAACGGCTGGAACGTATCTAGGGTGCGGAATATGCCCGCCTTCATTGATCTGAGCCGCGTTCCGGTCCACAAATAGCGGCGTGCCGCCGACCGCGCCCGGAACCCTTCACTCGAAATTTACCCTCTGTCGGGCTTAGTGAGCGGACTGATCCTCTTATTGGGATTCGACGACCAACCGCCATGCATAAAATCCTCCTCGCCGAAGACGACAACGACATGCGCCGCTTCCTGGTCAAGGCGCTGGAAAACGCTGGTTTTCAGGTCTCACCCCATGACAACGGTCTGTCGGCCTATCAGCGGCTACGCGAGGAGCCGTTTGAAATGCTGCTCACCGATATTGTGATGCCCGAGATGGACGGCATCGAACTGGCGCGCCGCGCCTCGGAACTCGATCCCGACATCAAGATTATGTTCATCACCGGCTTCGCCGCGGTCGCCCTCAATTCGGATTCCGAAGCGCCGAAGAATGCCAAGGTGCTCTCGAAGCCGGTTCATCTTCGCGAATTGGTCAGCGAAGTGAACAAGATGCTGGCGGCCTGATTCGCGTCCAAACCCGGGCCAAGCGTCCTTGCCTGCCCGCTTTGGAGCCGATATACGGACCGGACCCGTCACGACCTTAGGGCGCGTAGCTCAGCGGGAGAGCACCTCGTTGACATCGAGGGGGTCACAGGTTCGATCCCTGTCGCGCCCACCATCCAGTCCTCCCGAACTGCAGAAACCCGTCGTCGATCAGAAATAGGCTGTTTCTGCGGGGATCTTGCCGCCCATTTTTAACGTTCCCGGTCTCTGCCGACAATGACGGTCTCTCCGGTGGATTCTTGGCATCCGGTCTCTGCATCCAAAAATTCCGTTCGTGGCGACTGAATTTAGGCGGCAATGGACCAGCCGCCTGAAAAGCGAAATTCGAGCAGCTTCTGAACTCATTGCGGTTTCAATCCGAGGGTTTCGAACTGGCGGCTCCGTTCCGCGGGAGCCTCGCGGAGTGGCTCGGCACCAATGCCGGCCTTAAGCCTGCTCGGCCGCGAGCTGGCCAACGATCCAGCGTCTGAAATTGCGCACCCGGGCCGGCAGCCGGTGGCGATCCGGATGGATCAGGTAAAAGCCGTCACCTGCATCGACCGTCTGCTCGAACGGCTGCACCAGATTGCCCTTGCGCAGGTCGTTTTCCACGAACCCGCGCCGGCCGAGCACAATACCAAGACCATCGAGCGCCGCGCTGAAGGCCAAATCGGTGCTGGTAAAGGTAATGCGTCGTGCGAGCACCAGTGATCCAGCTCCCGCACTCTCCGACCAGCGATCCCATTGATCGAGCCCGGCCGACGTCTCCAGAAGCGTGTGCTGTTCAAGGTCGGCCGGCCTCTGCAAGGGCGGCGCCGACTTCAGATAGGCAGGGCTAAAGACCGGCATCAGGACTCGCCGCAACAACAGGTCCGTGCGCATCGAATTCCAGTGGCCTTTGCCGAGCATGATCGCGACGTCGAAGTCGGACGGCAGCGGCTCGTCGGGGCGCACGGTCGTGATCAGCACTTCCTGTTCGGGAAACTGGAGGTGAAAGTCCGGCAGCCGCGGCAGCAGCCAGAGCCGGATGAAGAAGCGGGAGCCCCAGATGTGGAGCGGCTGGCCGGCGTGGTCGACGCTGATGGCGCGCGTACCGCCTTCGAGCTTGGCGAAGGCCTCGTTGACGTAACCGAGATAGAGCCGCCCGGCTGCGGTGATCCGCACTTCGTTGCCGACCCGCGCGAACAGATCGACGCCGAGGTGCTGCTCCAGATTCCTGATCTGCCGGCTGATCGCGCCGGGCGTGACGTTCAATTCGCCCGCCGCCTTGCTGAAATTCTCCAGCCGGCCGGCAGCCTCGAATGCCTTGATGGCGTTGAGCGGTGGCAGGGACATCAGCCGCCTGACTGTGCATTTTTCTCACAGTGTTTAGACAATAACTCGTTTGACCCGGCAAGAGGACCGCTCCATTTATCCGTGCACTCGATGACCTTCCGCGGAAGGGACAAGGCCTTGAATTTGCAGACAGAGTCGTTGCCTCTCCGGCCGGTATTCCCGGTCGGCCGCAGCACCATCGAAAAGAGCAATATCGAGACGATCGCGGACGGCAAGCTCTACGCGCTTCAAAATGTGATGGAGCTTGACGGCCGCGTCAGCGCCTATCCGGCCAACGCCCGCGGCTATTCGGTCTCGAACTGCTACCTGATCAAGGAGGGCAATCGCGCGCTGCTGCTCGACAGTGGCTTGTCGGCGCACGAAGCCTCGATCATCGCGCAGATCCGGTCAGTCACGACGCCCGACACGGTGCTGTCCGTCTTCCCGTTGCGCATCAACGAATACATGTCGGTTTGCAACGTCGAGGCGATCGCACAGAGCTTCAATGTCGAGCAGTGCTACTCCGGCAATCCGGACGCGGCGCTTTGGGTCGACTTCGGCCGCCGCTCGGACGCGAACGATAAGCGTCCCTACTCGCTCAAAACCACGCTGGTGTCGCGCGCCGAAACACTCCACGTCGACGACACGCGCGCTATCGACGTGTTCCAGGCGCCCATCCGCCTCATCAACACACGTTGGATGTTCGACCAGAACACCAAGACACTGTTCACGTCGGATAGCTTCTCGCATGAATGGAGCGACAGTCCGGACGGACCGTGGTCTATCTCGGCGGACGAGTGCAAGACCGCGGCCGACTACATCCGCAGCTTCCTCCTAAACACCCGCTACTGGTGGCTCGAAGGCGGCAAGACGACCGAGCTGCGCCGCAAGTTAGGTGCCATTTTCGAAAAGTATCCGATAGAGACCATTGCTCCTGGTTACGGTCGCGTGCTGCGCGGACGCGTGCTGGTCGAGCGGCAATACAAGATGTTCGACGAAGTTCTGGCGAGGCTCGATCAGAGCGTCGTCAAGCCAAAATACGTCGACCGTGACGAGTTGAGGTAAGCGATGCCCAATCTCTCGAAGCCGATGCCGCGCGAACTGGCCGACGGCGTGTTCTGGCTCGGCGACTGCCTTGAGCAACGCGCCAAGGGCAAAATCTACCACACCTATAACGCAGCCTTCCTGCTGTGCGGCACGAACGCTTCGATGCTGATCGAAACAGGGCATCCAAAGGATTTCCCGATCATCGAGAAGCAACTCAAGGATTTGCTGTCGAGGCAGGCGCCGCTGAAATATCTGTTCGTCACGCATCAGGAGACGCCGCACTCGGGCGGGCTCGGCCGCGTGCTGGCGCGCTATCCCGAGGCAATCCTCTGCGGCGACATGAGCGATTATCACCTCGCCTTCCCGCAATTCGCCGACCGCATGTTGCCGATGGCGCTCGGCGACGAAATCGATCTCGGCGGCCGTTCATTCGCCGCAGTCGAACCGGTGATCCGCGATTTGCGTACCACCTGGTGGGGTTTCGACAGCAAGGAACGCGTGCTGTTTCCGGGCGATGGCTTTGCCTACAGCCATTATCACGAGGACGGCCACTGCGGCCTGTTGGCCGAGGAAGCGATCTCGCTCGATCTCGCTGACGTCTCGGCGGTGTTCGCCGACCGTGCGCTGTTCTGGACAAAGTTCACCGACATGAAGCTCTACGTCGATCGTCTGCAATGGCTGTGCGACGAACTCGACGTCAAAGCGATCGCGCCGACTCACGGCCTGCCGATACTAAACGTGCCGCAAACCATGCCGAAGCTTCAGGATGGGCTGCTGTACGGAAGCTCTGTGCCTGAGTCTGGCACCGAGACCGGACTTGCACCGGCCAAAGTCTGAAAACGCGCGGATCAACAGCCGCGAACAACAACAATAAAAGCCGAAAGGGATAGCGACCATGAAAAAGCCTGCCCGCACCGCTGTGTGGATAGCAGCCAGCGCCGCATCGGTGCTGATGCTGGGCGCGTTCAACGCCACCGCGGGCGACTATCCCGATCA
Organism: Bradyrhizobium sp.; assembly: GCA_036497205.1. GTDB lineage: Bacteria > Pseudomonadota > Alphaproteobacteria > Rhizobiales > Xanthobacteraceae > Bradyrhizobium. The sequence continues at coordinate 12,369 of DASXJV010000134.1, read as the reverse complement.
TCCGATCCGCCTGCTGGTGCCGGGCGCGGCCGGCGGCGGCATGGACGTTGTCGCGCGGCTGGTGGCCAACAACATCGGCGAAACCCTGAAGCAAACCATCGTGGTGGAGAACAAGCCGGGCGCGGCCGGCAATATCGCGGTCAATCAACTCGCGAAGTCGCCACCCGATGGCTACACCATCGTGCTCGGTCAAACCTCGCAGTTGGCGATCAACCCCTCGCTGTACCGCAATCTGCCTTACGATCCGATCAAGGACTTCGTGCCGGTCGTGCTGCTCGTCGACGCGCCAAACGTCGTCGTGGTGCCCGGCGACTCACCATATAAATCACTCGCCGATGTCGTTGCGGCGGCGAAGAAGTCGCCGGACGGCATGGACTTCGCGACGCCGGGCATCGGCACCGTCTCGCATCTCACCGCCGAATTGTTCGCGCTCAGCGCCGGCATCAAGCTCCGCCACATTCCCTCGCGCGGCGCAAATTCCGCTCTGATGGATGTCGCCGCCGGCCGCATCCCGTTGATGCTGTCGTCGATCCCGACCGCGCTCGGATTGATCCAGAGTGGCGAGCTGCGCGCGATCGCAGTGTCCGCGCTGGCGCGCAGCTCGGTATTGCCGGACGTTCCGACCGTTGCGGAGCAAGGGTATCCCGGCTTCAGTGCCGGCACGTGGTATGGCCTTCTGGTGCCCGCCGGCACGCCCGCCAACGTCGTGGCCCGCCTCAATGAGGCGGGCAATGCGGCGCTCAAGTCGCCGGCAATCGTCGAACGCGTGCGAGCGGAAGGCGGCGTCGTGCTCGGCGGCAGCAGCGCCGCGTTCACCGAAAAGCTCCAAGTCGACAATGGCAAATGGTCGAAAGTGATCAAAGAGGCCGGGCTTCATCAGGAATGATGGGATGAGCCATTTTTGTAATCGGTTAACATCAGTGGCGTCCAACACACTAAGGCACAGCCGTGATACCGGCTTTGGCCCCCGCGCTGTGCTGGTGCGCCCTGAGGATGGTGGCGTCGATCATCGCGTATTCGTTATCCGGATCATCGGCCAAGGTCTTGAAAAGACTCTCCCAAACCCCGCTCGCGGCCCAGCGTGAAAAGCGCTTGTGGATGTTCTTCCAGTCACCAAAGCGCTCCGGCAAATCGCGCCACGGAGCGCCTGAATGGAATTTCCAGATCGCCGCCTCGACAAACAGGCGGTTGCCAAGCTCGCTGCTGCGGCCAACCGTGCCGGGGCGCCCCGGTAGAAGTATCTCAATCCGCGCAAACTGGTCATCGCGCAATCCATAGCGCTTCATCCCAAAGCCCCCAAAGAAAGGCTCCCTATGAATCACGCTTCAGATGATTTCCGAATCCTCTAAATGACGACAGGCCCTAGTTTCGGAGTGGGCCACTCGCAATAGCTCCGCAATCTCACAGACATGTTTGCCAAATTCTCTGGTTGGCGCGGTCTCTGCTCAGTCATAGCTATCAAACTCCGTTCAGTTTTTTCGCGCCAATGCGGTCAGAACGGGGGCTTTTCGAGTCTCAGCGCGTCTCTGTATCGGTCTCTAAGAGGCGGAACGGCGGTTTTTACGCTCCCGTCTCTGCATCGAAAATTTCCGTTCCTGACTCGGATGTCAGAGTCCGGTTCGATGATGACCGCGTGGAGGGTTGGCAGTTCGGTCCCTTCGTCTCCACCATCCAGTCCCGCGAAACCGCAAACGTCGGCGCCCGCTCCGGATAGACCGCTTCTGTGGGGATTTTCGCCGGTATCGTTGCGCTCGTTCGGTCTCCGGCGACACTTTCGGTCTTTCACGCCGCTTTTAGCCTCCCGTCTCTGCATCCAAACATTCCGTCCCCGCGGCAGGGTTTTCGACGGCGAGATCCCGTTCGGCTGCCGGGAGTTTGGGTGGGGGGGAAGGGGAGGCCAAAAAAGCAACGTTTCGAACCCGGTCCGTAATTATTGCGGATTCAATCCAAGGGCTTCGAACTGCCGGCTCCATTCTGGCGGAGCATCGCGAACTCGCTCCAGTCCGATGCCGCGTGGCAAACGACTTTCGACCGCGCACGAGGTCTGGTGCGAGGAACGCCAGCGATACTCATGTTGACCTGACGCACGCTGCACTTTTGACGTGATGAGATCTGTTGAACGTCGGTCACGGAGCCTGAAACGATTTCGTCAAGCCAGCGACGACCTCGGGCGATGGCGCCGACCAGGCGCGCGCGACGTTCGATTCGCGTTGGGCGGATTTTATTTTTGGGGAATGCCGTTCGGGATAAGAAGCTGCCTCGTTTTCCTGGATGGCGGCTTCCGCCACGGTATCGAGCGTAAATAGTCGTCGGCCACGTCAATTCGCGAAGGGCGCCGGTTCCTGCCTGTTGACTTAATGATGCAAGAATATAATTATATAATTATACAGCCGGAGGCTTTGCCAAATGAAAACTATCGAGCTCGAGCGGGCCGAAAACGTTGCCACTATCAAAATTGTGCGGCCTGAAAAACACAACGCCCTGACCGTCGACATGTGGAAAGGGTTGCGGGCGGCATTCGAAACTGTTGCCGCCGATGGATCGATCCGCGTTGTTGTGCTGCGCGGTGCCGGCGGACGCGCTTTTTGTGTCGGCGCCGACATCGGAGAGTTCGAACAGACGCGCGCCGGCAAGCCACAGGCGATCGCCTTTGCCGAAATCGTGCACGACTGCGTCAAGGCCGTCCAGGATTGCCCTCACCCGACCATCGCCGCCATCGAGGGTCTCTGTGTTGGTGGCGGCGTCGAGATTGCCGCGGCTTGCGATCTGCGCTTTGCCTCGAGCTCCAGTCGGTTTGGCGTGCCAATACAGCGGCTTGGTCTCACGGTGGACTATCCCGAACTCGACGGCCTCAAGCGCCTCGTCGGTCCCTCCAATGCACTCGAGATCCTCTATGAAGGGCGTATCTTCGGGGCCGACGAGGCGCTACAGAAAGGCCTCGTGAACCGCGTTGTCGCCGACGCGGCATTCGCCGAAGAAATGTGCGGCGTCGTTGAGCGGATCGCGTCGGGCGCGCCTCTCGTCGCGCGCTGGCACAAACGCATGGTCAGGCGACTCGAAGAGCAGCGGCCCGTAACTCGCGAAGAACGGCATGAGCCGCTCGAGGTGTTCGACAGCGAGGATTACCGCCTCGGCACGCGCGCTTTTCTTGAGAAGCGCTCCCCCGTTTTCGTGGGGCGCTGACCGGTGGCGGACAATAATATTGGCCCGCTACGAGGGCTCAAAGTCGTCGACCTCACGCATGTGATGGCGGGGCCGGTTTGCACGCTGCTCCTGGCCGACCTTGGCGCCGAAGTGATCAAAATCGAGCGGCCGCCTGAAGGCGACGATTCCCGCCACATGGCGCCGCCCTATATCGGCGAGGAGTCGGCCGCCTATCTGGTCGTGAACCGGCACAAGCGCGGGATCGTCCTGAACCTCAAGCACGAGAGCGGGCGCGAAGCGCTGCTGCGGCTGCTCGAGACCGCCGACGTGCTGGTCGAGAACTATCGCGGCGGCACGCTGGAAAAGCTCGGGCTCGGCTATGAGCAGCTCAGCAAGCGTTTCCCGTCGCTGATCTGGTGTTCGATTTCCGGATATGGGCGGACCGGCCCCTATGCCGACCGGCCAGGCTTCGACCTGATGGCGCAAGCCATGAGCGGCATCATGAGCTTTACCGGCGAAGGGCCCGGCCGGCCGCCGGTCAAAACCGGCGCACCCATTGCCGATATCACCGCGGGTATCCTCGGCGCGCTCGGAGTCGCGGCGGCTGTCGCCCATCGGCAGCGTACCGGCGAAGGACAACACGTCGAGACATCGCTGTTCGAGGCCGCCATCACCCACACCTTCTGGCAATCTGCCATTTGTTTTGCGACCGGGACGTCGCCTGGGCCGTTAGGGTCGGCGCACCCGCTCGATGCTCCCTACCAGGCTTTTGAAACATCCGACGGCTGGGCCGTGATCGGCGCCGCCAACCAGGCGAATTGGCTTCGATTCGTGAAGACAATCGGCCGGCCGGATTTGGCGGCCGATTCGCGCTTCTGCAATAACGTGGAGAGGATGCGCCATTTCGACGAATTGATCGCCGCAGTGACGCCGGAGATGCGCAAACGATCAACGCAAGAATGGGTGGCAACCTTGGATGCGGCCGGTGTGCCGGTTTCGCCGGTGCTGCACGTCGGCGAGATGCACAAAGACCCGCAAGCGATTGCGCGCGGCATGATCGCTGAGGTCACCCATTCCGTGTTGGGCCCGGTGAAGACGCTGGGCAATCCGTTGAAGTTCTCAAAGACCCCTGTCGAGCTTGGTGCCGGGGCGCCTGTGCTGGGTGAGCATACCCGCGAGGTGTTGCTCGCACATGGCTACGATGCCGCCGAAATTGACGCTCTCGTCGCGGTGGGAGCGATTCAGTGCGCCGACGCAGCCGACGCGCAACCGCACGTCAAGGTAAAGGATGTCGTCCCATGAAATCGACGCTCGCGCCCGGCATTTCCTACTGCCTGCAGACACGGGTGAACAACCACCAACTCGTGCCTGCGCTCTTTCCCGACAGCCCGCCGATCGCCGCGATGCCGGCTGTACTGGCAACCGCGTGGCTCGTCGCATTGATGGAGCATGCCTGCATCCTTGCGCTCGAGCCGCATCTCGACGCCGGCGAGGCGAGCGTCGGGATCAGCATCGATCTCAAGCATCTTGCGCCAACCCCCATGGCGACCGGAATCGCAATCGAGGTCGAGTGCATCGAGGTCCAGAAACGCCGTTCGGTTTGGTCGATCGTCGCGCGCGACGAAGTCGAGGAGATCGGCCGCGCCAGACATGAACGAATGGTTGTCGAATCCGTTCGATTTGCAAGCTCACTCGCCGCCAAGGAAAAACAGCTGGCGCAAGCCCGAACCTAATGCCGGACCCAACCCCAAACCCGATGGAGCGCGGACATGAAGCTACCCTTGGCGATCTCAATATTATCCTCGTTTGCAATCTTCACGGCACAGGCGCCGGCGCTGGCGGACGATGAATTCGCGGATCTTGCCGCAAAGGCGAAAGCCGAGGGAGAAGTGACGTGGTACACGGCGCATTTCGACACTACGCTGGTGGGAAAGATCGGTAGCGCCTTCACAGCCAAATATCCCGGCGTAAAGGTCAATGGCCTCAAGGCGACAGCGCAGGTCTCCTACCAGCGTCTACTCCAGGACCTAAGCGCTGGCGCACCGCAGGCGGACATATTCAGTTCGACTGATGCGAGCCAATTCATGGAGCTCGCACGCAACAACGCGCTGGAAGCCTACCGTCCGAAAAACGAAAAGAAGATCATTGCGGCCTTCCAGAACTTTGACCCCGCCGGTTTTTATCACGTTACGGCAGTGAGCCTCGTTGCGATCACCTACAACAATCAGAAGGTCAGCGAAGCCGACATCCCAAAGACTTGGCAGGGGCTGTTGGATCCGAAATGGTCGAACAAGATCGCGCTCGGCGATCCGAATTTCAGCGGCATGGTCGGGGCGTGGACAGTGACGCTCCAGAAGATGTACGGCTGGGATTATTTCTCCCGTCTCAGCAACAGCAAACCGCTGATTACCCGCTCCATCGATGACACTGTCACAATCCTGAATTCGGGCGAGAGAATATTGGCAGCCGGCGATCCGGCATCCACATTGCGCAGTACCGCCAAGGGTAACCCTCTCTCCGTCTTCTACCCGACCGACGGCGCTATCGCGGTTGTCGGGCCCTCCGGCATCGTGGCGGGCGCCAAGCATCCCAATGCAGCCCGATTGTTCATGGAGTTCCTGCTTAGCACCGAAGTCGCTCAGATCGAAGCGGACGCCTTCGAGCAATCACTCCGCCCGGAAGTCGCGGGAGCGAAACCGCTGGACCAGATCAAGATCAACCGCGTCGTCACCGAAGATATTCTGAACAATCTGAAGGACGTACGCGAGAAGTGGCGCGATACTTTCGGAAAATGATCGACCATCAAGGATGACGGCGTTTAAGGGTGGCGCGAAATCGTGGCGCGCCTTCATGCGGCCCATCAGCCGCGACGATCTGCGAACAAAGGGCGTGATGACAATCTTCCAAATCCCCTTTCGTCATTCGGGGACCGGTATCATAGGTGCGAAGGGAAGCAGCCTGGCGACGGGCCTTGTGTGGGCCAGCGTCGTGGGGGCGCTGGCATTCATCGTCGTCTATCCGATCGTAAAACTCATCATCTTCAGCTTCACGGCAAGGACGGGAGTCACCTTCGACAATTATTTTTACGCGTTTGGCCGGGCCAGATATCTGCAAGCCCTGTGGAATTCACTTCTCTATGGCGCAACCACGACTTTGGCTGCGACGCTGCTCGCTTTACCGCTTGCTTGGGGCTTCGCCAGGACCAAAATGCCGGGCAAGACGCTCATTCGGGCAGGGCTACTCGGCACATTCGTTATACCGTCGTATCTCGCCGCCGTCGCATGGATCCTGTTGGCCGGTCCCAATGCCGGCTGGATCAATCGTGCCTGGATGTTTCTGAGCGGGGCCGAGAATGGCCTGTTCAATGTGTATTCTTTCGGTGGGCTGGTCTTCGTTAGCGCGCTCTATGCAATTCCTTACATCTTTATTTACGTCAGCGACGGACTGAGCGCGGTGTCCTCCGAGATGGAGGATGCGGCGCGAATGCTCGGCGCAGGACCGATCGGTGTTGCCGTCAGGATCACCCTGCCGCTCGTAGCTCCCGCTATTTTCAACGGCTGCCTGATTGTGTTTCTCGACACGATTGCGCTCTTTGGGACACCGATCGTGCTCGGCTTGCCGGCGCATTTCAATGTCGCAGCTGTGCAGCTGCTGGAGTTTTTCGAGTATCCGGTGCGCGCCGAAGCTGCTGCTGCTTATTCCCTCCCACTGATCGCAATTACCTGTCTCGCCCTGTGGCTGCAGCGCGTCCTTAGAGGTCGCCGCAGCTATGAAAGCGTCACCGGCAGGACAAGCATAAATGCCGGCGCGGCAACGCCTGCGGTGGAGTGGATCCTCTTTGCCTATGCGATGCTGATCCTGGCGCTTGCGGTCGTGTTCCCGGTCGCATGCCTCGCGAAGGCGGCTGTCAGTGTCGCCTGGGGAAGACCGTTGATCATGGCAAACCTGACCATCGCGAATTTCAGCGAGTTATGGTCCTCCGGTGACGCGCAGCGTGGGATCACGAACAGCCTGGTCATGGCGGCGCTGGCTGCGAGCGCTGCCGTGGCGCTCGGGATCTGCGCCGCCTATGCGGTGGCTCGACGCACGTTTCCCATGAGCGGCGTCTTGGGGCCAATAAGCCTCGGCACTCTTGCAATACCCGGGATCACTCTTGGCATCAGCTTCTACAGTGCCTTTTCGACGGCCCCATTCCAGCTCTATGGAACGATCACAATCGTCGTGCTGGCTTTCATAGCTCGCTTCCTGCCCATGGCCTACGGCAGTTGTGTCTCGGGCTTGGCCGCAATCAGCACCCAGCTCGAAGAGGCCGTGCGCAGCCTTGGCGGCTCGCAACTAACGAGCGTCCGGCACGTCATCGTGCCGCTCCTGCGCAAACACCTGCTGAGCGGATGGATCGTCGTCTTCATTCTCGCCATTCGCGAATTGAGCGTCGTGGTCTTTCTGGCCGGGCCTGGCTCGCGCACAATTTCCATGCTGCTCCTCGATTACAGCGAGAGCGGAAACCTGGAACTGGCGGCGGCCCTCGGCCTCGTTCTGCTAGCGATTACATTGGTCGTGGTGATTTCCGGACAGGCCGTGCTTGGCCGAGATCTCCTGTCACGCAGCCGATAGGTTATAGGTGACCAACGATGTCTGAAATTCCAAAAGCCTCGGATCGAGCGGTGCCGCCCGGATCCGGTGCGATAGCAGATGCAGTGCCACGCCTTGCGTTGCGCGGGGTCGGCCGCAGTTTTGGCGCCGAAGTCGCTGTTGACGATCTCAATCTGGAGATCGCCAAGGGCGAGTTCATTTCGCTGCTGGGGCCTTCGGGCTGCGGCAAGTCCACCACACTTCGCATGATTGCCGGCTTTATTCAGCCCAGCGCAGGGGTGATCGAAAAGGATCGCGTCGTCATCGCGAGCGCCAAGCGAGCGCTGCCGCCGGAAAAGCGCGACATGGTCATGATCTTCCAAAGCTATGCGTTGTGGCCGCACAAGACCGTCGCGGAAAACGTGGCTTTCGGCCTGCGACTGCGCAAGCGGGACAATGCTGTCATCCGCTGCAAAGTTACGGAAATGCTGCAGGCGGTTAAGCTTGATTCACTTGCGGGCCGCTATCCGGCGGAGCTGAGCGGCGGCCAGCAGCAGCGTGTTGCGCTTGCACGTGCGATCATCGTGGAACCTGCGGTGTTGTTACTCGATGAGCCTTTGTCAAATCTTGACGCCAATCTGCGCGAGGAAATGCGGGTTGAGATCCGACGGTTGCACAATAAATTTAAGATGACGACGATCCTCGTCACCCATGATCAGGCGGAGGCCATGGCGACCTCGGATCGTATCGCGATCATGAATAAGGGGAAACTGGAACAGGTCGACACACCACTCGCGCTATATGCATGGCCGAAAACGCGATTCGTAGCGAATTTCATCGGCCGGACGAATTTCCTCGAGGCCCGCTGCGACGACACTGATGTGGTGTTCGACGGATTTTCGATCGCCCGGGAACAGTTTGGTCCGCGAGGGCTGGAATTCTCGCGGCACGTCACGTTCTCGCTCCGACCGCAAAGTATTGGCATTAGGCGCCGGCAAGTTGTTGGCGGAACGCCGCGTGATGAGACATCTCTGCGCATGCCGGCGACGGTGCTCGAAGCCGCGTTTTTCGGAGAATATTGGGAATATGTGGTGGCGCTCGCGGCTGGGGCTCAGCGCTTGCGCGTCGTCTGCCGACCAAACGAAACCTTTGACGCTGGCCAGGAGGTCCTGCTGAACGTCGATCCACGACAAATGGCGCCGGTCGCCTGATCGGCTGAGCGACAGCCGAGCTGCCGAGGGGCAAAGACATGACGAAAGAATTGGCAATGAGCAAGAGCAGGCGGACGCCGCGCCCGTCCCTGTATGAGGAAATTGCCGACATCATCCGAGATCGGATCGTCGAAGGCGATTTGGGTGATTTCATTGATGAACCGACCTTGGCCCTCGAGCTCGGAGTCTCACGCACTCCGGTCCGTGAAGCGCTCAAGGTCTTGGCGTTCGAGGGACTAGTGGACATCTTTCCGAACCAGGGAAGCTATGTGTCCAAGCTCACGGCCGAGGACGCCCGGGACCTAATCGAACTTCTGGCGCAGCTCGAAGGATTTGCCGGAGAGCTTGCCTGTCACCGCTACAGCGACGAGATGCTAAAGGACCTGGCCAGAACGCATGAAGACATGATCCTGGCCTATCGGCAGGGCGACAAGCCGACTTATTTCAAGCTGAATCAGCGCATTCACGATGACATCGTGGCAGCCTCCGGCAATAAGCACTTAATCGAGGCGCACCGACGCTGTACCCGCCGGCTGCGGCGGATCCGATACCTCAGTAATCTTCAGCACACCGCCTGGGAACAATCGGTCTTCGATCATGAGGCAATGCTTAAGGCCCTTACGGCGCGGGATGCCGCCGAAGCTCGCAGGATCATGACCGATCATGCCGCCGACATCTGGGAAACTGTGCGGACCAGCCTTGAATAGATCCACCGCGTCACGTTCTAGTCCCAGCCACCTCTCCGTTTGAATCGCTTTATTCGATTCGCGGCCGGGCGAACTGACAGGGTAGTCGAGATTCTGGGCTACGAGCGGCCTCAGTGCGCCCATGGGCCGGGGGCCCCTTTGGCGGTCGCTACCGGATACTGGCCGAAGTGGACCACTCGCCATTTCAAAACAGTGGTCTTCTAAAACTCAATTTAATGGTGTCGGCAGATAACCGCTACGCTAGGAGACGTCATCCTTCAAGATGGTCCCAACTTGCAGCGCAGGAAAGGGCCCCACGCCAAAGTTCTTAATTCGTGTTCGCGACGGGCCGAAGAACCAGCTTTCCTCCCGCGCGATCGCCGCTACTTCCGGAAGGATTGAGGCGTCTATCGCGGGCAAATAGGCAGCTGAATATTCCACCTTCGGAACGTGAGGTTGATCGACGAGTATCTGCAAGACGTATGTTCGTGATCCGTGCTAATGGGCCGGAATTGATTTCGGACAAATTCCCCACAGAGACGATTTTTGCCTGTGGTTGAGGATTGCGTCGGCTAACGTGATTCTGTGGGTCGGCAGAATGAACGCGGCCAGTACACGTCGAAGCGACTACCTCGATCCAGGACTCTTATGCTATCAATCACTGTCGATCCGTCTCAATATAAAAATAACTCCGAAAACAGGTCCGATGATATTTGGAAAATAAAAATCCCCATCGCCCTTAGCGACTCAATTTTATAATAGCTTGTATCGTTTCTTGGCGTAGGCGTCCGCCGTCCGCCGAGAAGCGCGGACTAGGATCATTTCGATTAGGATATCACGATGAAACTATAGCAACCCAGGCCAGGAAAGCCCGGTCAGCTCAACCTTCGCAGCATCTATCTCAGGAACTCGAGATCTCGCCGTATAGTTCTGTTGTCAGGATTTGCGGCGAGTACGCTCTTGTTGCTTTCGCGAGAGATGATCTGGGGCAAGTCTGCCCAAACAGCATGCCCATCGAACCCATCGGCACCTGAAACGGTAGGGTTGTGGCAACTCATCAACAAGAAATCGATTTGTGCGTTCGTGTCGTCCGATAGGGTGCGGAATTGCAGATCCTTCTCGGTCAATCCTTGACGGTCTAAGGATAACAAGTGCTGGGGGTCTGTCCAAAGCTTGTAAAAATATCGCGTGTCTGCACGCAGGCCCTCAATGGTGATGCAGTCCGTGAAAAGGTTCTCTTTTCGGAGATTCAGGACTCCGGCTGCCGCCTGAGGCGCTTTGACGTTTCCTTCGTGCAGTGACACGTAGATCGTCTGCGGCTTGCTCTCGAGGTGCAGCCAAATCTTGATGCTGTGGGACGTGACGAACCCAAGGAAGGGGCCGAGTAGTTTGGCTCTTCCGGGGCCGCCGTGTTTGTAGCTGTAGAGGCCATAGGCTGCTCGTGCTGAGTTGCAACTGCGGGTTCCCACTCAGAATAAGCGAGTCGCGCGGCTCCAAACCAGTTCTTATTTTGTTCTTCTCGGTTCAGCGAGTTTGAATTCACTGTCCGGCTCAATTTCTGTTAACGAATAGTTATTGCATGCAAAATATCCGCTCCGGCGCGAAGAGCGGATGCGGCGCTGCCTTCAAGCATACCAAATGGCTAGACACGACGGCCATAGCGCCGCGCAATACCATAAAATTTTGAATGCATTTTTTTCGCTTATATCACATAATGAATGCGAATCGCGTGTGGAACCAAACGGCCCGGCCCATATCGCCGGCGGCGGCAATCGTCCACGTGCCGATTCTTGCGATGAGCCTTGATCGGCAAGGTCAGCCTTCGATTAGCGCTCACGCAAATTCAAGCGATTGATCCGTCAACTCAAGGAACCACGTATGGCAACCTACAATATCCTGATCATGGGCGCGGCCTACGGCTCGCTGCTTGCCTCGAAAATGCTGTTCGGCGGACACAAGATTCATCACGTTTGCCTGCCCGCGGAGGCTGACCTGATCAATGCGGAAGGCATCCGCGTGCGTATCCCGGTAAAGGGCAAGGACCCGGTCGAACTCGACTCACGCAACCTGCCGGGTCAGATCACGGCCGGCGGCGCGGCCGGGATCAATCCGAAGGATTACGATCTCGTCGCCCTCGCCATGCAGGAGCCCCAGTACCGCTCGCCCGGCGTGCGCGAACTGCTCGACCTGGTGGCGACCTCCAAAGTGCCCTGCATGTCGATCATGAACATGCCGCCGCTGCCTTACATGACGCGCATCCCTGGTCTGAATTCCGATCCGCTCAAGCCCGCCTATACCGATCCGACGGTGTGGGACAATTTCGATCCAGGCTTGCTGACGCTGTGCAGTCCCGACCCGCAGGCGGTCAGACCGCCAGACGAGAAAGTCAACGTGCTGCAGGTTACGCTGCCAACCAACTTCAAGGTCGCAAAGTTCGACAACGAGCGCTACACCGACATGCTGCGGCAGCTCGAAAGGGAGATCGACGCGATCCGCTTCGACGCGCCGGAAGGCAAGATCGAGCTGCCGGTGAAGCTGCGCGTGCACGATTCGATCTTCGTACCGCTGGCCAAATGGGCGATGCTGCTGGCCGGCAACTACCGCTGCATCACCATGGACGGCATGCGCACCGCGCAAGAGGCGGTCCATTCCAATCTCGATGAATCGCGCTCGGTGTATAATTTCGTCAATGAGCTTTGCGTCAAGCTCGGCGCCAATCCGAACGACCTGGTGCCATTCGAGAAATACGCTGCCGC
>DASXJV010000133.1:0-13549 GCA_036497205.1 Bradyrhizobium sp. | reverse complement strand
AGGAAGCTGTGGCCTGAGGGAAGTGGGCGAATAGCGAATAGGGAGTAGCGAATAGATGAAGGCATCTTATTTATTCGCTATTCGCCACCCGCTATTCGCACGCTAATCAATGTCCCTCCCCTCCGAAGTCGATGTCGCCATCATCGGCGCCGGCGCCGCAGGCCTCGGTGCTGCGCGGGCGCTGGAAAATTCCGGCCTCTCTACAATCGTGCTGGAAGCGCGCGATCGCATCGGCGGTCGCGGCTACACCGTTATAGCTGCGCCCAATATCGCCTTCGACGTCGGCTGCGGCTGGCTGCATTCGGCCGACAAAAATTCGTTCGTCAAAATCGCCGAACGGCTGAACTTCGAAATCGACAAGACCCGCCCGCCATGGCGCGAGCAGAGTTTCGACGCGGGATTTCCGCTGAAGGAGCGCGCCCACTTCATCGCAGCGCTTGACGCGTTCTACGACCGCGCTGAAGAGGCCGCGAAGAGCGGCCGCGACAGCGCCGCCAGCTCATATCTCGAGCCCGGCAATCGCTGGAATCCGATGATCGATGCGATCTCGACTTACGTCAACGGCAGCGAACTCGACCGGGTCTCGGTCCTCGACATGGAGGCTTACGAGGACACCGGAATCAACTGGCGTGTGAGGCGCGGCTACGGCGCGCTGATGACGGCCTATGGCGCGCCCTGCCCGCTCGCGCTCAATTGCGAGGTAACGCTGATCGATCATGCCGGCACGCACGTGCGCGTAGAGACATCGCAGGGCCGGCTTTACGCCGACAAGGCGATCGTGACCGTGCCGACCAATCTGATCGCCGACGAATCGATTCGGTTTCACCCGGCACTGCCGGCGAAGGTCGACGCCGCGCGCGGTCTGCCGCTCGGGCTCGCCGACAAGGTGATGCTGGCGCTGGACGAGCCGGAGGCGCTGCCGAAGGACGGCAATCTGCGCGGCGCCACCATGCGCACCGCGATGGGCAGCTTTCATCTGCGCCCGTTCGGCCAGCCCTGCATCGAAGGCTATTTCGGCGGACGCTTTGCGCAAGCGCTGGAGGACGCGGGCGACGGCGCGCTGGCGGCGAAGGCGATCGACGAGATCGCGGCGCTGCTCGGCAATGATTACCGCCGCAAACTAAAGCCGCTTTCGGAATCCCGCTGGGCGCACGACCCGTTCGCACGCGGCTCCTATTCGCACGCGCTGCCCGGCCACGCCGGCGATCGCGCGGTGCTCGCGGCACCCGTCGACGGACGTTTGTTCTTTGCAGGCGAGGCCACCTCGCCGAACTTCTTCTCCACCGCGCACGGGGCAAGGGATAGCGGGGAGAGAGCGGCGGGGGAGGTGGTGGGTTCACTCGCCATGGGATGACCCTTGTTTTTCGTTCTTTCGTCATTGCCGGGCTTGACCCGGCAATCTTTCCTTTCAATTATTAGAATGATAAACCCGGGTAGCGCACGACGACGCTGAGCGGAGAATTCGATGAAGGCTCCCACGATAGACAAATCGTATCGCGATTGGCGCGATGCTGTTGATCAGGGCCTTCATCAGATTTACTGCATAACGATTGAAGATGCAGGCTTCGACGAAGAATATTTGATGGATCACTGGAAGTCGAACGAAGCGCCCTTTGAATTCGTCGAATGGTTCGGAAACAAATACGACCTTGATCCCATACCATCGCTTGTCTCACCTCAAACTCGAGGCTAGCAACGCCAGTTTCTATGTCAGAGGAAGCGAGCGAACGGAGAAATTGGACCGGTGAGGAGCTTGACCTCATAGTCGCCGATTATTTTTCAATGTTGAACGATGAGACCGTTGGCATCCCATTTAATAAAGCAGGGCACAACCGGCTTCTTAGAAGCAGGATCGATCGAAGCGAAGCATCTATTGAATTCAAACACCGTAACATATCAGCCGTCCTCGAAAGACTTGGACTTCAGAAAATCAAGGGGTATTGGCCCGCACAAAATTTCCAGGCGGCAATTGTCGATGCGATTGAGCGCTACCTTGTTTCGAACCCGGCAGCGCAGCACCCTGAAACCCTTTTGAAAGGGCTTTCGGAACAACCGCGGCTTTTTGTTGGGTCGCCCCCAGCCCTTTCGCCGATCGTGCCGATGAGCAAGGACATGGAGCGGCTTGTTCGGAAGTTTAACCCCGTTGAGCGCGATTTCCGAAACCGCAAACTTGGGCGCAATGGCGAAGAATTAGTCTTCCAATTCGAGCGACAACGACTCCAACAACTCGATCGGCCAGATCTTGCAAAGAAGATCCGATGGATCTCAGAGTTGGATGGCGACGGAGCTGGTTATGACATTCTGTCCTTTGACGAAAAGGGAAAAGAACGACTTCTCGAAGTAAAAACCACGGTGGGCTCGGATACTACGCCATTTTATATTACTAGAAACGAACTCTCGCTTTCTTCCGAACGACCCGAAGCGTTTCGCCTCTGCCGCGTATTTGACTTCTCAACGCGCCCGCGGATGTTTGAGTTGGCACCTCCGCTAGCGGACTTCGTCCATCTTTCACCTCTTAGTTATGAGGCGTCATTCTCGTAGTAGCTCCCCTGCTAGAAAGTGCCCCCTACTCTATCACGCGTGCCCGAAGCGACGCATGAGGAACGAAGCATTCCTCATACTTCCCGAAAATCCGGTAGCGGTTGCGCGCGACCAGATTATAGACCGCGTCGCGAAGCGGCTTCGGCACCGAGCGCAGCACGCGCACCCAGTGCCAACCCGGCAACGCGCCTAGCACCGTCAGCGCGGCGTCGGATTTGAAGAAAACCTCGCCGCCGTGGACGACGGCATTGGTGTCCGGGTCATCTGGGTTGATGCCGAACACCCGCGCGAGCCGCGTGCCGTAGCCGGACTGGATCGCGGTGAATCGAAATCGCCGGTCCACGTCGCGCGCCGCGACGAAGCGGACCCAGCGCGAGCAGAACACGCATACGCCGTCGTAGAGAATCACGTCATCGTCCGGCCATTGGTGCATCACGCGCTCCATCCCTCCAACGCCGGGAACGCTATTTCTCGTCTCACTCTCGGACGATCGCGCTTCCGATGTCATCGCGTTTTGGCCGCCGTCGGTGCGAGCAGCCTCAGCGCGCGATCCAGTTCCGGTGCAGCTATTCTTACGCCGGCCTCAGACTCCGCAAGCCAGTGACCCTCGCGGCCGGAAGCCGCCAGTACGCGAAACTCCACCTTGCCGCCACTGCTGCGGTACGCGTCGGCGAGTTGCCGCGATAACGCCGGCGAGAAATAGGTGTCGTTGGCCGCCACCAGCCATGTCACCGGCACGCGCGCGGTCTTGCCGAATTCACCCGCCGATGAAATCAACGTGTGCGGCGCGCAGACCTGATTGGGGAAATCGTTGGCATGGCCGCCGCGTCCAGGCGAAAATGCAATGATGCTCGAGACGCCTTGGGGATTGCCGCCGGCAAAAGCCAGCGCGCCCCAGGCACCGGCCGAATGTCCAACGATGAGGGCGCCATCCTGCCGGATGAAGGATTGGCCGCGCAGATAGCCGAGCGCCGCTGCGATCGCCGCAGCCGTGGCGCGCCCGGCGCTGATATAGTCGGCTTCGTCGCAACCACCCTGGTCTTCGAGATAGCGTCCGCCGGTCGCGCCATGGCCCAAGCGTTCCGGCACCAGCACGGCAAAACCCCGCGCCACCAGCCATGCCGCCAGCGCGCGGTATTCCGGCTGCGGCATTTGCGCGCGACGCAACACGTTTTGCGTTGATGCGTGCGCAATCACGGCAAGCCGAAACGGCCCCTGGCCGGGCGGGCGAAACAGCAAAGCGTGCGCCGCGGTGTCCGGTTCGGGCGAGGGGACCAGCCATTGCTGCATACGATCAGCTTCGCCTTCGGCGGTTTGCGCGCCGAAGGCGGTTTGCGCCCTCGCGGTCTGCGCACATAATGCTGCAAACACAACCAAAGCTAAAAGCGTCTTGAACGATTGCATCAATTTGCCTTGCGCGACGACAAGAACGGAAGCGAATTGCCGAGCAGAATACCCACGGCGGATCAAATCCAGAGCATTTTTCCGTGAAGCCAGCTCGCCGAGAACGTCCGGTCCGTCCCGTTGTGCCCGGCCAACCATCACCCGAGTGCCGCTTGAGGCACCTCCCTGTCCTCTTTCGGTACAGCCGGGCGGAAAAACTGATGCACAAAATCCACATGTTAACTGATAATTAACGATGGACCTTGAAGACGGCGCGCCGACTTGCTTTGATCAGATCCATGAGCACAACCCTGATCGAGGTTCGACCGGCCAAAGCTGCGGACGCAGCCGCGGTAGCGTCTACCCATGACGAAGCCTGGCGCTCGGCCTATCAGGGCATCATTCCCGGCGCCGAGCTGGAAAAGCTGATCAACCGCCGCGGCCCGCTGTGGTGGGACAGCGCGATCCGCAAGGGCAGCCGCGTCAGCGTGCTGGTGTTCGGCGACAAGGTCGCGGGCTACGCCAATTACGGTCGCAACCGTGCGCGCAGCCTGCACTTCGAAGGCGAGATCTATGAGCTTTATCTGCGGCCGGAATTTCAAGGCCTGGGCTTCGGCCGCCGGCTGTTCACCGCCGCAAGGCGCGACCTGTTGCAGAGCGGCTTGAAGAGCATGGTGGTCTGGGCGCTCTCCGACAACGATACCGCGACGGAGTTTTACCGCGCGCTCGGTGGCCGTATGGTCGCGCGCTCGTCGGAGAAATTCGGGCCCAAGTCGCTCGACAAGGTCGCCTTCGCCTGGACCAATTGAACCCTGCCGGGTTTCGAAGCACCTCGAAATCAACCTTGGCCCGCGTCCGCCTCTGTCCGATAATTAACTTTGAAGCCATGCGGAGCCATCGATGCGCATTGACGCCATTTCAATCGGGATCGATCCGCCGCGTGACGTGAACGTCATCATTGAAGTGCCGGTTGGCGGCGAGCCGATCAAATATGAGATGGACAAGGACGCCGGCACGCTTGTCGTCGACCGGTTTCTCTATACCGCCATGCGCTATCCGGGGAATTACGGCTTCATTCCCCATACGCTATCGGGCGATGGCGACCCCTGCGACGTGCTGGTCGCGAACACCCGCGCCATCGTTCCGGGCGCTGTCATGAGCGTGCGGCCGGTCGGCGTGCTGCTGATGGAAGACGAGGCCGGCGGCGACGAGAAAATCATCGCCGTGCCGTCGTCGAAGCTGACCCAGCGCTACGACAAGGTGAGAACCTACAGCGATTTGCCCGAGATCACGCTGCAGCAGATCCAGCACTTCTTCGAGCACTACAAGGATCTCGAGCCCGGAAAATGGGTGAAGGTATTGCGATGGGGCGGCGCCGAGGATGCGCACAAGCTGATCATGGAAGGCATCGCGCGCGCCCAGGCGAAGTAGAGGCGGGGCGAGGGAGAAGCAAGCCTACACTCCTGGCGCGGGCAGGGCGTGAATCGCACACGCAGCGCGCAGCGTGTTGACCAACAGGCACGCCACTGTCATTTGACCGACGCCGCCGGGCACCGGCGTGATCGCGCCGGCGACATTCAAAGCTTCGGCAAAGGCGACGTCGCCGACCAGGCGGGTCTTGCCGCCGCCAGCCGGCAGCCGGTTGATGCCGACATCGATCACCGTGGCGCCCGGCTTGATCCAGCCGCCGCGCACCATCTCCGGCTTGCCGACGGCGGCATAAACCAGATCGGCCCGGGCGCACAATTGCGGCAGGTCGCGCGAGCGCGAATGCGCGATCGTCACCGTGGCGTTTTCATTGAGCAGCAATTGCACCAGTGGACGGCCGACCAGATTGGAGCGGCCGATGACTATGGCGTTCATGCCTTCCAGCGACGTATGCACGCTTTTCGTCAAGATGATGCAACCGAGCGGCGTGCATGGCGCGAGCGCGGCAAAGCCGCCGGCGAGACGTCCGGCATTGTTCGGATGCAGCCCATCGACGTCCTTTGCCGGGTCGATGGCGTTGATGATGGTTTCGGTATGAAGCGATTTCGGCAGCGGCAGTTGCACCAGAATGCCGTGCACGGCGGGATCGCGATTGAGCTCTCCGATCAGCGCCAGCAAATCATCCTGCGGGACGTCGGCCGGCAAAACGTGCTCGAACGACGCCATGCCGGCGGCCTGGGTCTGCGTGTGTTTGTTGCGAACATAGACCTGGCTGGCGGGGTCGCTGCCGACCAGCACCACCGCGAGCCCGGGTGTTATTCCACGCTCACGCCGCACCCGCGCAACCTGTTCGGCAACGTGGGCGCGAAGCTCAGCGGCAATCACTTTTCCATCGATGATCCGGGCGGTCATCTCAATCCTTTTGTCTTTCCATCATTCAGACTTCGCCGCGGTCAATTTCCGCAACGCATCGCCGAGCTTTGCCGGGTCGCCATCGACGGCAATTTGTTTGAGGCGCGATGTCGTGCCGGAGAGAATCCGTACCCTCGCCTTGGGCACCCCGAGCGCTTTCGCGAGCAGCTCCGTGACGGCGCGATTGGCCTCGCCGCCGTCAGCGATGGCGCGGACACGCACCTTGACCACGGTACGGCCACTGGCGAGCGTCTCAACTCCGTCGATGTCGTCACGGCCACCGCGCGGCGTGACGCGCAAGGCAACACTGATGCCTTGGGTGGAATAGCGCCAAGGCTCCATCAGGCATCCATGCAGCGATCAGATCACGTTTGGATAGATGTAATAGCCGATCACCCGCTGGATAAACATGATGACCAGGATCAGGATGATCGGCGAGATATCGAGCCCGCCCAGATTCGGCATGAACGAGCGGATCGGCGCCAGCAGCGGCTCGGTGATCCGGTACAGGAACTCCGCCACCGACGCCACGAACTGGTTGCGCGTGTTCACGACATTGAAGGCGATCAGCCAGGACAGGATTGCCGAGGCGATCAACAACCAGACATAGAGATCGAGAACGATGAGAACGATGTCGAGAACGGCACGCATGGGGGGTGAGCTCGCGGGTTTGGTCGCGGATTCGACCTCCCGCTAAATATCGGTTCCACCCCTGGCAGACAAGGGAAGTTCCCGTCAACTGACGCGGAAAACCGCTATTTCGCGTTCTTGACTTGACCTTGGCGCGGATTGTAAATGGCGCCGATTGCTGGCCGCTGTCATTCAATTTGCGTCGGCCGCGATGGGGCCATAGCTCAGCTGGGAGAGCGCGTCGTTCGCAATGACGAGGTCGGCGGTTCGATCCCGCCTGGCTCCACCACGCTTCGCCTTCGGCTACGCGTGGCGCAGCCACGTAGCCGAAGGTGAAGCGTCCCCGGCGTAGCCCGCAGGGCGAAGACGGGCCCAGGCGCCTCGCTCATTTCCCCGTAAACCGCGGCGGGCGTTTTTCCATAAAGCTGGCGACGCCTTCGCGAAAATCGCTGCCGCGCAACGCCACCGCCATCTCCCTGTTGGCCTCAATGGTGGCTTCGGCCAAAGTCTGGAACGGCACATCGTAAAGCTGCCGCTTGATCACCGCGATTGCGCTCGGCGAGACGAAGTCGGCAAGATCGCGCGCGTAGGCGTAGGTCTGTTCGCGCAGTTGCTCGGGCGGGTACAAGCGATTGACAAGGCCGATGCGCAGCGCTTCATTGCTCGAGACCCGGCGCGCGGACATCAAGAGATCGAGCGCATTGGCGTGGCCGACGATGCGCGGCAGCATCCAGCTGATGCCGTGCTCGGCGATCAGCCCGCGGCGCGAGAACGCTGTCGTGAAGACGGTGTTGTCGGCGGCAAAGCGCAGGTCGCAATACAGCTCGTGCACGAGACCGATGCCGGCAGTGGCGCCGTTCAGCATGCCGATCACGGGTTTGGGAATCGACGGATAGTATGCGTAGCGGGTCTGCCAATCGGGCCTGCGGTTCATATCGAACGGCGGCACGCTTTCCGCGCGCTTGATGTCATTGGGATCGAGCCCTTTCAGCGCATCCATGTCTGCGCCGGCGCAGAATGCACGCCCCGAACCGGTAAGCACGATGACGCGCACATTGTCATCTGCGGCCGCCGCCTCCATGGCATGGCGCACATCGCGCTCCATGATCGGCGTCCACGCGTTCATCCGTTCGGGCCGATGAAGCGTGACGGTCGCGATCTTCTCGCTCACCTCGTAGAGAATATGCTGATAGGTCAAGGCGATCTCCCTGTGCTCGTTATCGACATTCCGCGACAACGCGTTGTTGTTGATTGATGCTTTCAGCCGCCCGTCCTGGCGCGCGAAGCTTTTGGCCGCGCCAGATACTCGACCGTTTCCGGCCGCTCCCTAAGCCATCCGGTCCAGCGCTTGAACACCTTTGTCATGCGGTCGGGCTCAACGCCGAGCTGCGCCATCGCCACGCCGCCGTTGACGGATTCGCGGTACTCGGCGATCAGGCCGTGGCGGGCAATAAAGCGGCTCATGCCGTCGATCACCACGCGCTTTCCTGCGAATTGCGGGAGCTTCGAGGTGAAGCTCGACAGTGACCAGGCGTATCCCATGTTGCCGTCGAATACGGGATCGAACATTTCCCAGCGATAATCCGCTGCATCGCGATGAAACAGATTCTGCATCATATGCGCGATATCGGCGCGACCCGTATGCGCGCCGTAGATGTAATCGTAATAAACGGCGTCCTCGGTGAAATGGCTCGCAAAGCGCGCGCTGTCGCCGGATTCCGCCGACAGCGTGAATTGATCCAACAGAGCTGCGAATTCCTCGCCGGTCATGTCGCCTCCCGTTGCTTGCTGATTGGCTAGCCGCAAGCTTATCTGGGCCGACACTATCACATTTGTAAATTTGAAAAGAGTTTGAGAAGCGCCGCAGAAGCATTTGGCCTTTACGCGCTATTCCGCGGCTTCCGACATGACCGAGAACGGCACGCGTGCCAGCCAACCATCGAGAAATTGCTTCAGCCACGCACGTTCGGTAACGTCATGCACCGCACGATCGGCGAAGTGCTGGTGGCGTGGACGCGCGCCCGGCAATTCGAGGCGCGCATGGCCGCGCGTGGTCCAGCGATGCATCATCGCGTAGGTCACGTCGGGATGAAACTGGAAGCCGAAGCAATGATCCAATCGAAACGCTTCCACCGGGAAGTCGCTTCCCTCCGCCAGCAATTCGGCACCGCCAGGAAGTTCAAATCCTTCACGGTGCCAGTGGTAGACGTGATCCGGCCAGTTCGGGCAAATCTTTAAGCCCGCAGGCGTGGGGCGGATCGGATAATATCCGATCTGCGCACGGCCCTCCGGATGCGGCGCAATCTTGGCGCCGAGCTGCATGGCCAGCATCTGGGCCCCCAGGCAAATTCCAAGAAACGGCCGCTGCTCCCTGAGCGGGACGGCGATCCAGTCGATCTCCTGACGGACAAAGTGGTCCGGATCGTTCGCGCTCATCGGGCCGCCGAAAATGACCGCACCGGCATGGCCATCCAGCGTCTCCGGAAGCAGGTCGCCAAAACGCGGACGCCGTATATCCAGTCTGTGTCCGAGTGCCTGCAACGCATTGCCGACGCGGCCCGGCGTCGAGGTTTCCTAGTGCAGGACGATCAGCACCGGCAGCAAAGGTTTGGCGGTTGGAGGCTCGGCGACTGAAGATTTGATAGCTGAAGGCTTGGTAGCTGAAGGCTTGGTAGCTGAAGAGTTGGTAGCTAAAGACTTGGTAGCTAAAGACTTGGCAACGGCTGCTGGTGCCCCGCCGGGGAAGTGCAGCACGGTTTCGGCGTTTATTTTGTCCGATTGAAACGACATCGATGGTTCTGTTTTGCCGCTATCAGCGCGAAATCATACCTAAGCGTTCGTTAATTTCGTGTGAGTTCATATAAAATTCAGAAGCAAATCGCGGGCCAAAACGGCGCCGATGCGTCTAGCGGCGCTTGCGCAGCTGAAAACCGGCCACCGCCGCGAGGATAAATCCGCGCGGAAACAGCCTGAGCAGAAACGGCACAATCTTGATGCCGAGGCCGGGCAGCACGGCCCGCTTGTTGGCCATCAGCCCGCGATACCCTGCCCGGGCCACATCCGATGCGGAGACATTCAGGATCGCGGAATCAAATCCGGGTTCAAATCCTGCGCGCGCCTGAAATTCCGTCGGCACGGGACCGGGGCATAGCGCGGTGACGCGCACGCCGCGAGGCGCAAGCTCCTTCCGTAGCGCTTCGCTGAACGACAGCACGTAGGCCTTGGAAGCGTAATAAACCGCCATACCTGGCCCCGGCAGAAAGCCGGCGATTGAACTGACATTGAGGATGCCGCCGCGATGCCGGATCAGGCTGTCGGCAAACCGCAACGACAGATCGGTCATAGCGCTGACGTTGACGTCGATGATGCCGAGCTGTTCTGCGCGGTCCAGTTCGACCGCCTTGCCGAACAAGCCGTAGCCGGCATTGTTGACGACGTACTCGACCTCCACTTCTTCGGCAGCCAAGACAGCGGCAATTTTGTCACAGACGTTGGGCTGTTGGAGATCGCATGGAATCACGATCGGCGCAGCACCGCCCGCAGCGGCGATTTCGCCCGCCAACTCCGCCAGGCGATCCGCACGCCGCGCCACCAAGACTACGCGATGGCCATTCGATGCGAAAACGCGGGCCAGTTCCGTGCCTATACCCGCCGAGGCACCGGTAATCAGCGTCACACGCTCAGTCACGATTCAATGCTCTTAAATGAATTACAGGATATACGGCTAACGCTTTCGACGAGAGCATACGCCTTAGGCGGGATGCAAGCCGCCTGCAAGCATGTCGGCATCTGCAAACGCACAATGCAGCAGGATTGAATGGCAATAATTTGAGGTCTATCGCGCCGCGGCAGCGGCCGATTGTCACGCACATTAAAATTTCGTCATGTCCGGTACCGCGCTATCGACGCCTCAAAATGCCAGGAACGCAGCTTGTCAAATGCCGCGGCCGCGATTTCTCAGTCGCCCGTGACCGGCGGGGCTCGCCTGCCGGCAACACGACGTTTCAGATCGATCCGGTCGCGCGAAGACACGCCCAGCAGATCCGCCGCGCGCCAGACGACGTTATCCTCGAACTCGCTGACCTGGCCATCGGCGTAAGCCAACTCCCACATCATCTCGACGATGCGGAGTCTGCCTTCCTCATTGACCGAGCGCATAATGACGCTGGTGAAACGATAGAGATCGACGGCCTCACCCTCGACCAGTGTCGCAGCCGCGATCAATTGATCCGCTGCGCCGGGATCAAGCCCGAAGCGGTTTTCGAGCAGGGTATGAAGCTTGCGCTTTTCGGCATCAGACGGTTCACCGTCGAGCGAAATGACGTGAATCAGCAACGCCGTCGCCGCCAGACGGTACCCGGTATCGTCAAATGCGCGGTTCTGGTGCGCGGCGGGGGAAACAACGTCGGCAATAAATTGGCGTAGTCCGTCCAGCATCATTTCCTACCGAATTTGTGTGGGGTCGGTTGGCCGCCGCATCGGCGTATCGCCCATATATGGGTCGGAAAATCAACGTATGCAATCCATGCCGATCCGGCGGCAGGTATTACGATTCGGCAATCTCAGGGTATCTCATAAACGACGACCTTGTCGGCAATGCCCCGCAGCGCCGCCTGTTTTTGAATAGGCTTGATCGCTTCCTTGTCCAGGATGGCGGCCACCGCGGGCGCATCAATCACCGGCCCCGTGATGTGGATCGCCTGCGAGGTCGCAAGGCCCTGAACCCTTGCTGCGATGTTGACGGTCTGGCCGAAATAATCCTGCCGCTCGTTGAGCATGACGGCGAGGCATGGACCCTCATGGATGCCGATCTTGACCACCAGATCGTCCCTCCCGCGTTCAACATTGAGCGCGTCCATGGCGGCGCGCATCCGCAGGCCTGCGACAATCGCATGCTCCGGCCTGATGAAGGTCGCCATCACGGCGTCGCCGATCGTCTTGACGACGGCGCCTTTCTCCGAGGAGATGATCTCCAGCAGCGCATGAAAATGCGCGCGCACCAGATCGAATGCGGCGAGATCTCCAACCCGCTCGTACAGCGCGGTCGAGCCCTTGAGGTCCGTGAAGAGGAACGTCAGCGACGTGATCTTGAGGCGTTGATCGATGTTGAGATTATCCGCTTTAAACACGTCGCGGAAGGTCTGGTTGGACAGCATCCGCTTGGCGGTGAGAAACGGCTTGCGCTTGCCGATCAGACGATGAAGCCCCTCGGCGGCGATGAAAACCGACGGCAGCACGCGCACACCTGCCTGATTTTCGAGCGCCAACCGCAGTGGCCCGGGACGCAGCGTGACGGCTCCTCCGCTCCTCTTCGCCTTGCTGTAGATCAGCGACAACTGCTGACGCTCTTTGGTCGGATCACCCTGAACATCGATGAACTGCGCGGTATGCGTCACCGGCTCGAACACGATGATGAATTCCTTCGGCAGCTGCAGCGACAACACGGCCTTCTCGCCCGCCGGCAGCTCGAGCGCATCCAGCACCACTTCGTCGGTGAGCGACGCAAACGATTCCTTGTTGAGATCGACGCCCGAGCTCCAGAAGATCTGCCTGAAATAATCCCAGACAGGCAGCGTGTTGGGGTCATGCGCGGCGATGTGCCTGATACGGGGACTGATCGTAAAGGCAACCTCGACCTGCTCGTCGACCGAGGCCTCATAGCCGCAGGCACATAGCCCGCAATGGTAATCGTCGTGTCGCAACGATTTGAGCGTAGAGTGGGCGTCGAGCACGCCGCCGCAGCCGGGGCACAGCACGTTCCAGGTGAGATCGAACAGCCCCAGCCGCGATGCATGGAGGAAACCGGAAATCACCCGCTCCTCGTCGAGCCCGGCCCGCGCCGAAAAATCCAGCACGTTGATCCGGTTGAGCTCGTGGTCCTCGCCATTTTCGATCAGCCGCCGGATAGCATCCACGACCGACGGATCGGCGGTCTGCTTCAGCACCGCAAACTGGGCCTGGCTGTCGCTCATGCCGCAAGTTTAGAGCAGATTACCGCGGCGTCCAAGCGAGGCCTTTGTCACCGACTCGTGATACGGAACATTGGCGAACGATCGGGCTGCGTCGTCACCACGCCGACTGGCATCACCGGTTCCTTGTCGAGAAGACTAACACGGAACGCACCGATCATCTTGGCCAGCGCCAGCGTCGCTTCCACCAGCGCGAAATGCGCCCCGATACAGACCCGCGCGCCGACGCCGAACGGAAGATAGGCGAAGCGATCGGGCGGCGGCGCCATGAAGCGCGAAGGCATGAAGGCGTTCGGATCACGCCAGAGTTTTTCGTGCCGGTGCAACAGCCAGGGCGCAACCAGCACCACATCGTTCCGGCGCACCGGCATGCCCGCGATGGTGTCCGGCCGCGCCGCCGCCCGCGCGATCCGCGCATGACCGTGGCCGGCTACACCTGCTCGGAGATCATCGTCGCGGGTTTTCACCGCAGCGGCACCTCCTCGACGGCGCAGCTCCTCCACGCGGCGGGCATGTTCTTCGGCGACGATCTGATCGGGGCGATGCCATCCAATCCCTACGGTCACTACGAGGATCGAGAGATCGTTCGCCTCCACGACCGGATCCTGCGCGACAACGGGCTCAATTGGCAGGTCGCAGAGGACTTCGTCCCGATCATCACCGCCGAGCGGTGGGACGAGATGGAG
>DASXJV010000132.1:0-3255 GCA_036497205.1 Bradyrhizobium sp. | reverse complement strand
GTGAGCGGAAACAGACACTTGAAGACGGCCTCCTTTGCCGAAAAGACAAAGGTGCAGAATTCGCAAAAGCTGCGGCCATGGGCCGCCCTGAACAGCGCCGCCTCGTCGACCATGCAGACGGCGGCGATGTCTCGCGCCGCGGCCGGGCTGATGATTTGTTCCGAGTCGATGCCGAGCCCGGCGACATCAGCCGCCCATGCAACCGCCGCTGCGGCAAAATCGCCGCTATGCGTGATCGAGCCGACCACACCATCTGGCCAGGCCGGTGTTCGATCCTCGGCCATCGCCACATGTGTCGACCCGGCACCCAGGCATCGAAGCGCCTCCTCCGCACACCACCGACCGGCGAGAAAGTCGCGTTGGCGTTTCGGACTTGTATGTCGGAGCGCTTGCGGCAAATGCGATCGCGTTTCGGGATTCAGCGCAAACGTCAAAGCGGCATCGGTATGGTGGAGCGAACGATAACAGACGCGTCGGCCCAGCCGATGAGGGTTCGGCTGTGGCGCTTGAGTCGCGCGGATCGTCTGCCGGCGCATGTCGGGACGGCGAGGGTAAAATGCGGAATTGGCGAACGGGCGATCAGACGGGTGCATCGCCGCCCGCCGCCTGCCCGCCTTTCGGTCCGAGGAAGCGCGACAGCCTGCCGCCCAGGATCCGGCCAAGATCGTTCATGATCGTAAAGGCGGCCGGGACGAAGACGAGGCTGAGAAAGGTCGAAGCGAGCAGCCCGCCTATCAACGCGATCGCCATGGGGGAACGGAACTCCCCTCCTTCGCCGAGTCCCATTGCGGAAGGCAGCATGCCGGCGGTCATGGCTGCCGTGGTCATGATGACGGGTTGAGCGCGCTTGCGCCCGGCTTCGATCAACGCCTCGGTGCGCTCCACACCGCGCCCCACCTCCATGATCGCGAACTCCACGAGCAGAATCGCGTTCTTCGTCACGATTCCCATGAGCATGAGAACGCCGATAATGACCGAGAGGTTGATCGCATTGCCGCTGAGAAGCAGGGCAAGGACCGCTCCACCGATCGAAAGCGGCAGGGAGAAGAGAATGGTGATCGGCTGCATCATGTCGGCGAACAGCAGAACGAGGACCGCGAGCACCATCAGCACGCCCGCAGCGATGGCGCGCGAGAAGCTTGAAAAGACCTCGTCCATGATTTCCGAATCGCCGAATCGTGTGAGCGTCACGCCCGCGGGCAGGTTTCGCGCCGATGGCAGCGCCATCACCTGATCGATCGCCTCCCCGAGCGGCGTGCTCCCGACCAGGTCGGCTTCGATTGCGACGCGACGCTTGCGGTCATAACGTTCTATGGTCGTCGGTCCCTCGCCGAAGCCGATGCTGGCAACCGTCGCGAGCGGGACACTCGTGCCGTTCTTCGCCTTGACGCGCATTGTTTCGAGGATCGACAGGTCGCCCCGCGCCCCTTCGTCGAGTTGCACGCGGATTGGCACCTGGCGATCGATCGCCGAGAACTTGGCAAGTTTCGTAGAGACATCGCCGATCGTTGCAATCCGCACGGCTTCGGCAATCTGTGCCGCGGAGATTCCGAGATCGGCGGCTTCATCGAGCCTCGGCACGATACGAATTTCTGGCCGGGCAAGTGCAGTCGACGCGACGACATTCGCGAGAACGGGCACTTTCGTCCGCGCCTCCCGCCTGATGGCGAGCGCCGCCTCTTCGACCGCGGCACCATCGACCCCGGACAGGATCAGCGTGAATTCCCGTCCGCCGCCGCTGTTGCCGAAGCTGCCGCGCATGTCCGGAATCGTGCTGAGCATCGCGCGCATGTCGCCCTCGAATGCCTTCTGCGAGAGCGAGCGCTTGCCGCGGGGTACGAGGTTAATGATCATCGTGGCCTTGCGCACTTCGCCGGCGGTGATGCTCAGCCCATTGGTGCCCGCGGCGCCGACCACCGCATAGACGCTTTTGACCTCCGGCCGTTTCTTGAGCGCCGCAGTGATTCGCTCGACTGTTGCTTCGGACTCCTCGATTGTCGAGCCCGGCGGCAGCTCGATCTGGAGAACCGAGCGCGACAGGTCATTGGTCGGCAGGAAGCCGTACGGCAGAGAACCTGCGCTTACGATCGAGCCCAGGAAGATCAGCGCTGCCAACGCCACTGCAATGAAGCGGTGGCGAATGGACCATTCGAGCAAGCGGAGATAGCTCCGCATCATGACGCCGATCCGTTCGACCCGGTCCTGACGGTCGCGCAGGAAATTTGCCGCCAGAAGCGGTGTTATCAGCCGCGCGACCAGCAGCGAGAAGGTGACCGCTATGGCGACGGTGAGGCCGAATTGCTTGAAATACTGGCCGGGGATCCCGCCCATGAAGCTCACCGGCACGAACATGGCGACGATGGTCATGCTCGTCGCGACGACCGCGAGCCCGATCTCGTCCGCCGCCTCGAGCGAGGCGCGATAGGCCGATTTGCCCATGCGCATGTGCCGGACGATGTTCTCGATTTCGACGATCGCATCGTCGACGAGTATCCCGGTGACGAGCGTGATCGCGAGCAGGCTGATGCCGTTGAGCGAAAAGCCGATCATGTCCATCGCCCAAAACGTTGGAAAGATCGACATCGGTATCGCGAGGGCGGAAATCACCGTCGCACGAAAGTCGCGCAAAAATATCAGCACGACGACAACCGCGAGGATTGCACCTTCGGTCAAAGTCTGCATGGTAGCTCGGTAATCGGTCCTGGTATAGCGCACTGTGCTGTCGATCTCGGTCAACAACAGTTGCGGATGCTCGTTCTGAAGCTCTTGCATTTTCTTCGCGACGGCATCCGCGACGGCCACGTCCGAAAAGCCCTTTGCGCGGTAGATTTCGAAGGCGACGACCGGCCGTCCATCAAGGCGGGCAAGGCTGCGGACTTCCGCCGCGCCGTCCGTGACAGTGGCGATGTCGCTTAATCTGGTCTTTCGACCGCCCGACAGCACGATCGTGGTGTTGGCCAGATCCTCGATCGTCGCGGCGCCGGCGAGCACGCGTATGGTTTGCTCCTGCGAGCCCATATCGCCGCGCCCGCCGGAGAGATCGACATTCGTGGCGCGCAGTTGCTCGTTCACGTCCGTCGCGGTGATGCCGAGCGCCATCAGTCGGTCGGGCAATAACGATATGCGGATTTCACGGTTGACGCCCCCTGCGCGCTTGACCTGCGCGACGCCGCGAACGCCCTGGAGCGTCGGCGCGATAACGTCGTCGATGAACCAGGATACCTGTTCAGTCGTTAGCGGCGGCATCGACGCTGC
>DASXJV010000131.1:0-5914 GCA_036497205.1 Bradyrhizobium sp. | reverse complement strand
CCGCGTCCCCGAAACGTCGTCGCGATTGCCTGGATCAAAATGCTTGGCGCTGTTGAACATGGGCAGCAGCACGCGGAAAATCGTTTTGCGCGGTTGGGATTCGCACTCGATAATGCCGCCGTGATCGCCGACGATCTTGGCGACCAATGCCAGGCCCAGACCGCTGCCTGTCGGTTTGGTGGTGACGAACGGATCGAACAGGTTAGGCAGCAGATCCTCCGGCACGCCGGGACCGTTGTCCTTGACGCAAAATTCGAGCGGCAGCGAGACCCGGGATTTCTTTCCAGGCACCGAGAGGCGAACGCCTGGACGAAACGCGGTGGTGAGTTGAATTTCCGCATCGCTACCGAGATCGACCACCGCTTCCGCGGCGTTCTTCACCAGATTCAGAAACACCTGAATCAACTGGTCCTGATTGGCGAGCACCGGCGGTAGCGACGGATCGTATTCCTCGACGAACCGGATATTGCGG
The DNA here is from genome assembly GCA_036497205.1 of Bradyrhizobium sp. Taxonomy (GTDB): domain Bacteria; phylum Pseudomonadota; class Alphaproteobacteria; order Rhizobiales; family Xanthobacteraceae; genus Bradyrhizobium. Next base: position 5,442 of record DASXJV010000131.1, on the reverse strand, counting down.
GCGAATCCGGATTGGGCGAGCCGCTTGACGTGATCGAGCACCGAATGGATGTTGACCGGACCGCGTGCTACCGGCCGGTCGTCGCCGAACACTTCCATACGGTCGACCAGCGTGACGATGCGGTCCGCCTCGTCACAAATCAGCCGCGTCAACATGCGGTCTTCCGACGACGCTGCCTGCTCGAGCAGCTGCGCCGCGCCGCGGATGCCGGACAGCGGGTTCTTGATTTCATGCGCCAGCATCGCGGCCAGCGCGATCACCGAGCGCGCAGCACTTCGATGCGTCAATTGCCGGTCCATCTTGTCGGCGATGGTGCGCTCCTGCAGCATCACGACGATATGACCGGGCCGCTCGGTGAGCGGCGCGACGTGAAGATCGACCTGACGATCGCCGCCTATTCGGGGTGTGCCCAAATCAACCTTGTACTCGTTGACCGGCGAGCCACTCGAGCGGACCTGATCGATCAGCGCCAGCAACGGGCTGCCGAAGGGCACAAGCTCCTTCAGCGACTGACGTTGCAGAAATTGAGTCGAAATCTCGAAAAACGATTCCGCGGCCATATTCGCATCGACAATCTTGCCGTCGGGCGCAACCAGCAGCACCGGATTTGGCAACGCGTTGAGTATGGCCTCACCGTCGGACGGCACCGGTCGGCGGTGTTCTGCGGCGGAAGTCATGCAGCAGCGCTCCATTCAAAGTCGTCGAATGCATCTTCAAGAGATCGATGCACTCGGTACGGATCGTCTGATGTCAGTATCCTCTCGCGCCAGGTCTTGAGCGTTAGCACCGGCGCGCGGCTGCATTGGGCTGCGACTTCCAACGCCCAGCCCAGGTGTTTGCGCGCATGACGGAGGCCGATGCGCAGTCCATAGTGACTGCAAATTTCATCGTAGAGTGCACGGATATATTTGAGCTGTTCCGCCAGCGATGGCGTGGATTCGGCGACTCCGGTTTCGATGCGGCGCCCGATCTGACCGGGCAACCACGGCTGGCCCTGCGCGCCGCGACCGATCATGACAGCGTCGGCGCCCGACATTTCAAGCGCGGTCATGGCTTTCTCGAACGATGTGATATCGCCGTTGACGACGAGCGGAATTCCGATCGCCTCCTTGACAGCATGCACCGCGGCCCAGTCGGCTTCGCCCTTGTAGAACTGGCAACGTGTGCGGCCGTGCACTGAAATCAGTTGCACGCCCGCGGCCTCTGCGCGGCGCGCCAATTCCGGCGCGTTGAGGGAGCGATCGTCCCAGCCGAGCCGCATCTTTAATGTCACCGGCACATTCACCGCTGATATCGTTGCCTCGATCAGCCTTACCGCGTGGTCGAGGTCGCGCATCAATGCCGAGCCGGACTGGCCGCCCGTCACATGGCGTGCCGGACAGCCCATGTTGATATCGATAATTTCTGCCCCAGCGGCTTCGGCGATCCGCGCGCCCTCCGCCATCCACCTGACCTCACAGCCCGCGAGCTGCACCACATGCGGACCTATTCCGGTCGCCTCGCATCGCAGCCGCGACATTGGGCGATCATTGACGAGATCATCGCTGGCGGTCATTTCGGAAACCACGAGCCCGGCGCCGAGTGCAGCGGCCAGACGTCGAAAAGGTGCGTCGGTGACGCCAGACATTGGCGCGAGAAGGACCCGATTGGCGATCCGAATATCGCCTATTTTCAATGATTTGGGGTGTGAGGATTCCGAGCCGGTCAAGAACTTCTCGTCTTTCTGACAGTCGCCTCATCGCGCCTGTCGGAACCTATTTTGAGCACAAATCTTGTGCAGTCAAGCTTCATGCCTACACTTTAGACAGATGTTGCAATCTTGCAAGTGCACTGCACCAAATTATGCTTCCTCCAGCTAATGGGAATCATTCTGTTTTCGGGAGCCCGCATGATAAGGGCAGTGCGCCAGCCAACCACGCTCCCGTCCATCAACCCTGAATCGTCCGTAATTGAGTCCGATGTCGAAACTTAAGCGGACTGCAGCCATCCTTGTCGCAGCCGGACGCGGGCTTCGTGCCGGCTCGGGAGGACCGAAGCAGTATCGTTCGATCGGCGGGCGGACCGTTATTTTCCGCGCAATGGAGCCGTTTTGCCGCCATCCGCACATTTTCGCGGTGCAGCCGGTTTTGAATCCTGATGACGCGGCTGTCTTCAACGAAGCCGTCAGCGAGTTGCGCTACGCGCCGCCTGCAATGGGCGGGGCAACGCGCCAGGCTTCGGTGCACGCCGGACTTGAAGCGCTTGCGAGCCAAAAACCCGATGTCGTTCTCATCCACGACGCCGCACGGCCATTCGTCTCGGCTGCGCTGATTTCGCGGGCGATCGATGCCGCGGGCCACACCGGCGCGGCCGTTCCTGCGATACCCGTCGCCGATACCATCAAGCTTATCGGTGAGAGCGGAAATGTCGAAGCGACACCGGAGCGCGCGCGGCTGCGTATAGCGCAAACGCCGCAGTCGTTCCGGTTCGATGAGATAATTGACGCCCATCGCCGCGCGGCGCGCGATGGCCGCGGCGATTTCACCGACGATGCGGCGCTTGCCGAATGGGCGGGATTGACGGTAGCGACATTTGAAGGCGATCCTGCGAACATGAAACTGACGACACCGGAAGATTTTATCCGCGAAGAAGCTCGCCTCGGCGCCATGCTCGGCGATATCAGGACCGGCAGCGGCTACGACGTTCACGCCTTTGGCGACGGCGATCATTTGATGATCTGCGGCGTCCGCGTGCCGCACAGCCGCGGCTTTCTCGCGCATTCCGACGGCGATGTCGGCCTCCACGCCCTGGTCGATGCGATCCTCGGCGCGTTGGCGGACGGCGATATCGGTTCGCATTTTCCGCCAAGCGATCCGCAATGGAAGGGTGCCGCGTCGGACCGATTCCTGAAATACGCTGTCGATCGCGTCACCGCGCGCGGCGGACGAATCGCTCATCTCGATGTGACTTTGATCTGCGAACGCCCGAAAGTCGGCCCGCACCGCGACGCCATGCGCGCGCGCATCGCCGAAATCACCGGATTGAGCCTGTCGCGCGTTGCCGTGAAAGCGACCACCAGCGAACGGCTCGGATTCACCGGCCGTGAGGAAGGCATCGCCGCGATGGCGAGCGCCACCATCCGCCTGCCTTGGGACGACAAAGGTTGGAGCGACTGACATGAGCGGCAGCGACGCCCGCGCCCTCTCCCGCTCGCTGCTCGATCTTTGCCGGATGCGCAAATTGACCATTGCGACCGCGGAATCCTGCACCGGCGGCCTGGTCGCCGGCGCGCTCACTGATATTCCCGGTTCTTCCGATGTCATCGACCGCGGCTTTGTCACTTATTCAAATGATGCCAAGCGCGCCATGCTCGGCGTCAAGGCAACGACGCTTCTGAACTTCGGCGCGGTCAGCAAGGAAACCGCGACCGCGATGGCGATCGGCGCCCTGGAAAAAGCCGGCGTCGACCTGGCCGTATCCATCACCGGCATTGCCGGTCCCGGCGGCGCCACGCCGGGCAAGCCGGTGGGCCTCGTGCATTTCGCCGTCGCCGCCCGCGACGGCCGGATCCTGCATCGCGAGAACAGATTCGGTGCGATCGGGCGCAGCACGGTACGCCAGCGCTCCGTCGTCGAAGCCTTGCGGATGCTGATGGAATTGGCGCGCGGCCCGCAGGCGCACGGCAAGCCGCGCCTTGAAGCCACAAGCCGCCTGCATCCGCGCCTCGCACGTTCGCCCCGCCGCAGCGCCGTGAAGCGGCGACGACCGCCGCGCGCATGACCAACGCAATTCCGCTTAACTCCCGCTCGCAATTGCCGGCTTTCCGTAGACCAAATCGGCGCGTTTTTCGAACGCAGCGGCGAATCGCTGGAATGCCGTATCGAACATCGTTCCCATCAGCATCGCCAGCATCCGGCTCTTGAATTCATAAGACAGATAAAATCCGACCTCGCAGGAATCCTCCGACTTCGGCTCGAAGCTCCAGCGGTTCTCCAGATTGCTGAAGGGGCCTTGCAGATATTCGACAAGGATCTTCAGGTTGGGCCGGTCCAGCGTTACCCGGCTGGTGAAGGATTCCCGCAGCAGCTTGAAAGATACCGTCATGTCGCAGACCACGACCTCGGTGCCATCGGGCCCTGGCGTGCGCTGACGCACTGTGAGCGAACTGCACAGTGGCACGAATTCCGGGTAGCGCTCGACATCGGCGACAAGGTCGAACATCTGCGACGCGCTGTGCTTGACCCGGCGCCTGCTGTTGAATTTCGGCATGGTTTCGACGCGCTAGAGTATGATTCAACTACGTTGCATCATACTCTAGCGTTATCCTTTTGTTTGAGCATGATCTTTTCGGAAAACCGGCTTCCACTTTTCCTTGATCATGCTGAGCGAGTATTTGCAGCCCGCGCCGCGCGCAGCCTGGCGAAATCATCGCCGGCGTGATGCGACGAGCGGGTCAGCGGGCTCGCCGACACCATCAGGAAACCCTTGGTATAGGCGACCTTCTCATAGCCCGAAAACTCATCCGGCGGCACATAGCGCATCACCGCGTGATGTTTGCGGGTCGGCTGAAGGTACTGCCCTATGGTCAGGAAGTCGACGTCAGCCGAGCGCAAGTCGTCCATCACCTGCAGCACCTCGTGACGCTCTTCGCCAAGGCCGACCATGATGCCGGACTTTGTGAAGATGGTCGGATCGATTTCCTTCACCCGCTGCAACAGCCGGATCGAGTGGAAGTAGCGCGCGCCCGGACGCACGCTGAGATAACGCGACGGCACGGTTTCCAGATTGTGGTTGAATACGTCGGGCTTCGCCGCCGCCACTGTTTCGAGCGCGCCATCCTTGCGCAGGAAATCCGGCGTGAGAATTTCGATCGTGGTAGTCGGGCAGCGCGCACGAATGGCGCGGATGGTTTGCGCGAAATGCTCGGCACCGCCGTCAACAAGATCGTCGCGGTCCACCGAGGTGACAACGATGTGGTTCAGCCCGAGCTTGAAAGTGGCCTCCGCGACGTGCTCCGGTTCGTGCGGGTCGAGCGCGCCGGGCATGCCCGTCTTGACGTTGCAGAAAGCGCAGGCGCGGGTGCAGGTATCGCCCATGATCATGAAGGTGGAGTGCTTCTTGTCCCAGCACTCGCCAATATTCGGGCAACCCGCCTCCTCACATACCGTGACCAGGCCGTTTTCCTTGACGATGTTGCGGGTATCGGCATAGCCGCGCGTGGTCGGCGCCCGCACCCGGATCCAGTCCGGCTTCGGCGGCGACAACGCATCCGGCCGGTTCACCTTCTCGGGGTGACGCGGGCGCAGCGGCGTGGCTGAAATAGTATCGATGATGACGGCCATGAAATTCCGTTCTAGTAACTCTAGCGCTTTTTGACGCGTTTTCTTGATGCGAACCGGCATCCACTTCGCTTAAAAACGCTATAGGTAATCCGGTGGACCAAGGACCGCAACCGCTCGCGTT
>DASXJV010000130.1:0-4628 GCA_036497205.1 Bradyrhizobium sp. | reverse complement strand
TCGACAAAGAATGTCTGTGCCACCGGCGCGGGATCTGCGAGCCCCGTGGTCTCGACCACGATGCCGTCGAACGGGCGGCTACGCCGCATCAGGCCAGCGATGATGCGAATAAGGTCGCCGCGGACCGTGCAGCAGATGCAGCCGTTGTTCATTTCGAAGATTTCTTCGTCGGTGTCGACGATTAGATCGTTGTCGATACCGACCTCGCCGAATTCATTGACGATCACAGCAAACCGCTTGCCGTGTGTCTCGGTGAGAATGCGGTTGAGCAGTGTGGTTTTCCCCGAGCCGAGATAGCCGGTCAGGACCGTGACGGGAATCCGTGTCGCAGCTTCAGGCATGGGCGAGTCCTTATGTTTTAGGGCGTCAGTCAAGATGATCAGTTGGCGATCGCGGTTCGCAGCGGGCGCCCCGTTGCGTCATTTCTTCCAGAATGGGCATCAGGCCCGCGCGCAGGGCCGCTTTCGTGCCAGTGTTGGGTCGCGTCGAAATCGGACCGGCCGCGTGACCGACCATGGGAGAACCTCGCTAATCGTATGCAATGTTATAACATTACATCATTGGAAAGCGCAATATCGCTTGGCACGCATGGAAAGCCTCGGTTCCGTCAACTCCTAACGCCTGTGCGGATCACGAGGCTCCTTTTGGGTCTCGATCGACGGCAGTGGCTCACCGTGGATTTTTGCCTCAAAGCTTCGCAGCCGCTGATAGATCGAGATCAATTCGACGATCGTGCTCCACGAGTTGACGAGATACTGAAACGAGGTTCGCACTTGCGTGAACGCGTTCAATATCTGATTCATCGCGCCGAGGGTGATCTTGCCGGCGATTACGGCGGCGATCGGAAGTCAGTTCCGGTTCACAATTCGGCTACTGTCGGGAAGAACCGTTCCGGTGCATGGACGAGGGCTCACCGCCAGTCGTGCCCGAGGCATTCGGCGATTGAGCCGAACCGATCGTCCCGGACGGCTGATTGTTGATCTCGGACAGCACAGCCTGCGCAAGCGCAAGGTGCTGCTCAATGATCGGCAATGTGCCGACAACAACGGTTTCAACCGGCCGAGATTGCGCCTGGTCCTTTTCCGATTTGAACCTTTGAACGGCCTGCTGGTGCCCTTGGACCATGTGCTGCATGTACGCCGTATCAAATTTCGAGCCGCTCATGTCCTGAAGAGTTGCCATCTGCCGTTTCGACTGCTCGCTGGGCTCGTTCGGCAACCTGACTCCGTTCTCCATGGCGAGGGCGGCGAGCTGGCTCTCCAGTTGTATGTGGTCGAGTACCATCAGGCGAGCAAAGGCCCGGACGGCCGGGGCGTCCGCCTTCTTCTCCGCGGCAAGTCCACCCTGGATCTCCGACTGGTTCACCTCAGCCGCGAAATCCAGGAATTCCTTGCCGCTGTGGTTGATCGCAGAGGAACCCTGTTGAGCGGCGGTCGGGGTTGCAATCAACAACGGAACCACCGCGAGTAAGACTGCTTGTCGCATGACGTGCTCCTATCAGTTGACCCCAGTTGGTGGATAGAGAAGAGCCCGCGCTCCATCGTAACCTGCGGTCGTCCAGCGCGCCGGCGGATTTTCGGAAGCGGTTGGGAGACGCTCACGCGATGGCTTCGCGGCCGCGCGGGGCCTGCTCTTGGATCCTCCATGCCCGGGATGGCGGAGGCCCTCACGGCGCTCCGCGTAAGTAAATGCCCCGGGAAAATGCCAGTTCCCATATAGATGCGTGAAATTGTGGAATCCCGATCCGCCTCCGGAGGACACTCGGCGGGCGCGGCGCATCCCGCGGTCGGCGGCATCATGCCCGTTTCGAGTCCGGCGTCGGCTCATTTGGTCCAAAGTCTGAGCGGAACGCTGCCTCCACGGCCACAATCCATGAAGCCGTGATACGACTCGGAAAACACCCCATTGTAAGTGCACTTGCTTCCGTCGAAGTCCAGCGTCGCAGTGATCCGTGAGGACAATTTGGCGAGTTCGAACCGGATTTCACCGACGGTCTCCTTCGGACCGTCGTGCGTGCAGAGGCCAACATGCTTCACAGTCAATGGGCCTGAGAATTCCTTCTTTCCGCTCAAATCCTGCTCGGTAACGCTGCCACTGAGTTCGTATTCGCCAGCATATCCTGTTGTGCCATGGATCTGCAGCGGTTCGGCGCCGGCCGAGCGCGCCATAAAAACGGTCAGCATGAGGAAGAACATCGCCGGTCGCATGAAAGGCTCCTGTCGGAATCAGCCACCCGCGTGTTAGGGTCGTAATAGCGTTCCCGCCACGCTCGCCAGTATAGCCGATCCGAATTGTAGCACGAAGGTTCTCGGAAAAAGATGTAGGGTTGTCGGAACAAGAGAGCATCGCACGGGCGGACCATACATACGCGCACGTCAGACACTTCTTCGTAGGCGATCAGCTTCGGCTCCAAAGGCCGACATGTCGCGGCGTCGGTGACGGAATTGAGCAGCATGCTCCCATTTGACACAGCACTCAACATGGCTGCGGACACGATCTCCGGCTACATGCAAGGGCTTCCGCGACTCACGAAAAGCGGCCCTGGCCCGCTTCCTGAAGAGTGCTGCGGGCGCCGATCCAGAGGAGGTCGAAGAGAAGCGCCGCTTGGCAGCCTAGGTGCAGCACCAAGCCTAATTAATGGTGCCATCAATGACGAAAGTTACCACCGCACACGAAACGCGGTGCAGTTCCTTCGCCAAATCAGGTAGTGGTTCGAGGCTTGGCAGCGCAGCGCGAGACGTCGCCTGACCTCAAAGCCTTACATCTTCATACCGGGCGACATACCCTTCATGCCCTTCTTGCTGCCAGAACTTGGGCTGGCGGTCGGCCCTGGCGCGCCAACGCCCTGCACATCGAGCGAGATCTGTGCTTTACCCGCTTTTTCGAACTCAAGCCTGATTGGCAGCTTGTCGCCCTTCTTGAGCGGACTTTGAGGTCGGACAGCATCAGGTGATAGCCACCGGGTGCGAGTTTGAGGTCTTGCCGGCATCGATGGTCAGGCCCTTGTCGAGCGGCGTGGGAAATGCTTGCGGCGTCTGGTATGCTGAGCGATCCGAGGGCGATGTTCGGGTCACGTATGATCATCGATTTCACCGGCAAGCGAGCCATCGTGTCGGGCTCCACATTGGGCATCGGATTTGCCATTGCGCAAGGGCTCGCCGCGTCAGGTGCGGCCGTCGTGATCAACGGCCCCAGCCAGAAGAGTGTGGATTTGGCATTATCCCGGCTCGCCGAGATGATGCCCAAGGCGAGCGTCGAAGGTATCGCGGCCGATCTGTCCAGCCCGGACGGCGTCGCCGCTTTTGTGGCGCGGGCGCCGGAGACCGACATCCTCGTCAACAATCTCGGCATCTTCGAGCCCAAGCCGTTCGATGCCATCACGGACGCGGATTGGCAGCGCCTCTTCGACACCAATGTCATGAGCGGCGTGCGCTTGTCGCGCCATTTCCTGCCCGAGATGGTGAAGCGCGGGTGGGGACGGATCGTCTTTATCTCTAGCGAATCCGGCCTCAACATTCCGGTCGAGATGATCCACTACGGCATGACCAAGACGGCGCAACTCGCGATCTCGCTGGGCCTTGCCGTGTCCGTCGCCGGCACCGGCGTCACCGTCAACGCGGTGTTGCCGGGGCCGACCCGTTCCGACGGCGCGGTCGCCTTCTACGCCAAACTCGCCGCGGAGCGGGGCGTGTCTGAAGACGAAATTGAGCGGCAGTTCATCGCCACGTACCGGCCGACCTCGCTGATCCGGCGTCTCGCCACCGTCGAGGAAGTCGCCAATATGGTAGTCTACGTGTGCTCCGAGCAGGCATCCGCTACCACCGGGGCGGCGCTGCGGGTGGACGGCGGCATGCTGCGTTCGATCGCGTGAGCCGGTTTTCCGCCTTTTCGCCGCTCCAGCCATCGACCCAGAATGAACCGGCGTCGACGAGGGAGATCAGCTTTTGACCGACAGTGGCGTAGTCGCCGAGTTGCGCCAGCAGATTTGTCACTAGCCGTTAATCGGCGAGGCTCCCCCCGGCACCAAGCACGGATCGTGAGGCGATCGCGTCTGTTTTTCGATTGACGGGCCACAGCAAAACTAACCTAATCAACGTACCAAGGCAGTCCTCCCGGCAGGAGGCCCTCGTGAAGCAGCTCCTGAGCTACGTATTCTCGCCGCTGAGGGAAGGAGACATCGCTCTCTACCGGGGCTCCGGCAACGGCCTTGCGCCGATCCTGCTTGTTGCCGCGGAAGAAACCTCGGTCGGTTGCATCGCGCGGCTCGAAAACGAATATGCGCTCAAGGGAGAACTTGACCCTGACTGGGCGGCGCGCCCCGTCGCGCTGACGCGCGACAGCGACCGCATGACGCTGGTGCTTGAGGATCCCGGCGGTACGCCGCTCGATCGGCTGCTCGGCCGGCCACTGGACGTATCGCCTTTCCTGCGCATCGCGATCCCGCTCGCAGGGGCGCTCTGCCATGTGCATGGGCGTGGCCTGATCCATAAGGACATCAAGCCAGCCAATATCCTGGTGGACGCGGCAAGCGGCGGCGTGTGGCTGACCGGGTTCGGCATTGCCTCGCGTCTGCCGCGCGAGCATCAAGCCCCCGCCCCGCCGGAGGTGATCGCCGGGACGCTCGCCTA
>DASXJV010000129.1:0-14830 GCA_036497205.1 Bradyrhizobium sp. | reverse complement strand
AAAATCACGAAAAAGAAACTCGCCCATGGTCGACATTCTCAATCTCGCACTGCCGTATTTCGGCCTGATCTTCGTCGGCTTCGCCTGTGGCAAGGCCAAGGATCTGCCGGAACAGGGCTTAGCGTGGATGAACTTCTTCCTGCTTTATGTCTCGCTACCCGCCTTGCTGTTCGGAATCATGTCGAAGACGCCGTTTGAGGAACTCAACAATCCGCCATTCCTGATTGCGACCACCCTCGGGACGGCCAGTGCCTTTGCCCTTGCCTTGGTGGCAGGTCGGTTAGTCGGACGGCTCTCATTTCGCGAGTCGACGCTGGCAGGCCTTTCCGGTGGCTATGGCAACATCGGTTATATGGGCCCCGGTCTGGCGCTGGCCGTGCTCGGCGCAAAGGCCGCCGCGCCAACCGCGTTGATCTTCTGCTGCGACAGCATCTTCCTGTTTTCGATCGTGCCGCTGTTGATCGCGTTGACCGATGGCAAGTCCCGCCATTGGTTGCACACGATCGGTCTCGTGGTGCGACAGATCGTTTTGAATCCGCTGATTATGTCGGCTTGCGCTGGAGCGTTGGCGGCGGCCTCGCACGTTCATCCGCCGGTTGCGATCGACAATACGCTGCGGTTTCTGGAAAATGCCGCGGCGCCGATGGCGCTGTTCGTGCTCGGAGTGACGGTGGCGCTGCGCCCGTTTGGCCGTGTGCCCTGGGAAGTGCCCGCTGTCATCGCAATAAAACTCTTAGTCCATCCGCTCGTGGTATTCGGATTGATGCTGCTGCTGGGGCCGTTCCCACAGCCATGGGCGGCCACAGCGGTACTGATGGCGTCGCTGCCGCCGGCGCTGAATGTGTTTGTGATCGCCCGGCAAAACGACACCTGGATCGAGCCCGCGTCCGTCGCGGTGCTGATCGGGACCTTCGCGTGTGTCATCACGCTGACCAGCGTGATGTGGCTGCTGCAGACCGGTCGCCTTGTGTTTCCGTAGAACCTGGATCACCATCGCGTCGCTCGCCACGAAGGGGCCAGGCCTTCGCGCATGGCCAGACGGCGAAGCGGTCCAATCGAACCGATCAGATGCAGACCGGCCGCGCGCAGGGTTTGCACGGGTAAGAAATCGCTGAGCAACGAGCGGTTTGCGATATCGATGACGAAGGTCCGGCTGGCGACATCGGCGCGCCGCGCGAAGTCATAACGATTGAGCACCTGAGGCGAGCCGGGGTCGTCGCCAGACAGCATTGCGTCCCGCACGATCTCGGCGAGATCGGTGGCATCGCGCAATCCCATGTTCAAGCCCTGCGCGCCGATCGGCGGCAGCACATGCGCGGCCTCGCCGACCAGCGCGATGCGACGGCGCGTCAACTGTCTGGGCTGCTCGATCGCCAGCGGAAACAGATGGCGTCCCGGCTCGACATGGATGCGGCCGAGGATGGAATGCGATTGTGTTTCCGCAGCCACAGACAGTTCGTCATCGCTCAACGCGATCAGCCGTTCGGCTTCCTTTGGCGCCGCGACCCATACCACACTGCAGCGGTCGCCGGGCAGCGGCACAAATACGCACGGACCTTGCGGCGTGTGAAACTCTGTGGAGATATTTCGATGTGGCCGCGAATGGCTGACATTGAAGGTCAGCGCTGCCTGATTGAGTTCGCGGCGCCTGATCCCGATGCCCGCGGCCTCGCGGCACAGCGATTGCCGTCCGTCGGCGCCGACCACAAGGCGCGCAGACAGTGATTTTCCGACGCCGGTACGAATTGCAACATCAGCGTCTTCCGGGCTGATCGTATCCGCCTCATCGTCGAACCGCACCAGATCGGAAAGTTCCGCCGCTCGTTCTTCCAGCGCGATCGTCAGCGCACGGTTGTCGATGTTGTAGCCGAACACGTCGAGACCGATTTCGTCGCAGGAAAACCGAACCTCGGGTGCCCGGATCAGGCGGCCGGTATCGTCGACCAGTCGCATCGCCTGCAAGAGTGCTGCCTTGTCCTTGCAGCGCGGCCAGACATCCAGCTGCTGCAGGAGATCGATGGAGCCGCCCAAGAGCGCGGTGGTGCGATTGTCGGCATAAGGCGAGCGGCGGGCAACCAGGGCCGTGTTCGCGCCGGTTTGTGCCAACGCAATCGCAGCAGTAAGTCCCGCCGGCCCGCCGCCGATCACGACGACGTCGTATGTACCATGTGTATCCGCAGCATCGTTCATGTCGGGACAATTGACGTTCCCGGCGGCATTTTCAAGCCCGCATCGCGCTCTCAATGTTTCCACAGAATTGCGCGGCGGAACGCCGCAACCGCGGATGTGCAAATCGAGACGATTCCTGATAGCACTGCCGGGCAAATGGACCAGGCAAACCAGCAGGATTCTTCGTCAGCATCGCCCGCAACGCGGGCGGCTGCATTTTCCGTTCATATCTTCACGGCGTTGGGGGCAGGCATCGCCTTGATCGCGCTGCTCGAGGCGGCGCGCGAGCATTGGGCCGGGATGTTTGGGTGGCTTGGCGCCGCACTGGTGGTGGACGCGCTTGATGGCCCGATCGCGCGGCGGCTGGATGTCGCGCGCGTGCAGCCGAACTGGTCAGGCGAGGTGCTCGACCTCGTGGTTGATTTTGTGACCTACGTCTTCGTGCCTGCCTATGCCATCACCGCAAGCGGGCTGCTGCTGCCGCTGGCCGCGCCGCTGCTGGGCGCCGGCGTTGTCGTGTCTGGCGCGCTCTATTTCGCAGATCGCCGCATGAAGGCCGCGGACAATCATTTTCGCGGGTTTCCGGCGCTATGGAATGCCGCAGCGTTCTATCTGTTCCTGCTGCATTTGCCGCCGGCGATTTCGAGCCTTGCGGTCGCCATTCTGATTGCGCTGACGTTTGTTCCTTTCCACGTCGTTCACCCGATACGCGTGGTGCGACTGCGAGGGCTTACATTGTCGTTGCTCGCCGCTTGGGCGGTGCTTGCGATTATCACGCTGGCGGTCGATTTCGACGTCAGTGCGCCCGTAACCATCGCACTATGCGCGATCGCCGCCTATATCGTGGGAAGCGATGCAATCATCCGGCTCGTGAGATCGTTCAAAGCATGATCGAGTTGTTGATCAGCCCGGAAGCATGGGCGGCACTGTTGACCCTGACGGCCCTGGAAATCGTTCTCGGCATCGACAATGTTATTTTTCTGTCGGTCATCGTCTCGCGCATACCGCCGCAGCAGGCGAAGCGAGCGCGGCAAATTGGGCTGGCACTGGCGCTGCTGTTCCGCATCCTGCTGCTGAGCCTGCTGGTGTGGCTGATCGGCCTGACGCAAGCCATCCTCACCGTTAGCGGCATGGTCTTTTCGTGGCGCGACATCATTCTGATCTGCGGCGGGCTGTTTCTGATCGCAAAGGCGACCCACGAAATCCATGCTGAGGTGGAAGCACGCGACGAAGAGAACGATGATGCGCCAAAGGCCGGCGCGTTCTTCTGGGTGATTATCCAGATTATCGTCATCGATATGGTGTTCTCGCTGGATTCGATTATCACCGCGATCGGCATGGCGCAGGATCTCGCAATCATGATCGCGGCTGTTATGATCGCCTGCCTCGTCATGTATGTGTCGTCCGGCCCGATCGCGCGATTCGTGGCCGAGCATCCGACCACCAAGATGCTGGCACTGGCATTTCTGGTGCTGATCGGCGTTGCGCTGGTCGCCGACGGATTCAAATTTCATATCCCGCGCGGCTACATCTACTTTGCTATTGTGTTTTCGGCGGCGGTCGAGGCCTTCAATGTCCTCGCCAAGCGTAACCGCAAAAAGGCTGTCCATTAAATTGCGCGCATTCTATTCACAAAGCCGGCCTCCATTTTTGCGAAACACACGCTCGGCGGCCCGAGATGTTGCGCAGTCCTTGAGTTGACAACGCGGCCTCGATGGCTTTCGCTTGATCGCAACAGAATCCCAAAGGAGATGCTGATATGACGAAGGCGGTGCGGGTGCACAAGGTAGGGGGACCGGAAGCCCTGGTTTATGAGCCCGTGGACGTGCCCGCGCCGGGGCCCGGCGAGGTTCATATCCGCCAGCATGCCGTCGGCCTGAATTTCATCGACGTGTATTATCGCACTGGCCTCTATAAGGCGCCGGGGCTGCCTTTCATCGCCGGCAATGAGGCTGCAGGCGAGGTCCTGTCTGTAGGGCCCGGCGTGACGAATTTTCACCCCGGCGATCGGGTCGCCTATTATTTCAATCTCGGCGGCTATGCCAGCGAACGGAATATCCCCTCGGAGAAACTGGTCAAGCTGCCGGACCACATCACCTACGAGCAGGGTGCAGTCCTGATGCTCAAGGGGCTGACGGTCTGGTACCTCCTGCACAAGACTTTCAAGATCGAGCCGGGACATCGGGTCCTGATCCATGCGGCGGCCGGCGGCATCGGCTTGCTCGCGTGCCAGTGGGCAAGCGCACTCGGCGCGCATGTCATCGGCACCGTCGGCTCCAAGGCGAAGGCCGACCTCGCGCTCGCCAACGGCTGCGATCACGTCATCCTCTATAACGACGAGGATTTTGTCGCGCGTGTAAAACAAATCAGCCGTAACGAGCTTTGCGACGTCGTCTACGATGGCGTCGGCAAAACCACGTTCCCGGGCTCGCTGTCTTGCCTCAAGCCGCGGGGCTTGTTCGTGAGTTTCGGCAATGCGTCGGGTCCGGTGCCGCCATTCTCGATTGCCGAACTCAACAATCACGGTTCGCTGTTTGCGACCCGGCCGAAACTCAATGACTACGTTGGCAAGCGCTCGGAACTACTGGAGGGCGCCGATACCCTGTTTGCAGCCGTCATCAACGGGAAACTGCACGTGCCGATCAATCACGCCTACGCGCTAAAGGATGCGGCAAAAGCCCATATCGATCTGGAAAGCCGGGTCACAACCGGCGCGTCGATTTTGAAGCCGTAAGAGATTTATGGCGCGCCTGCATCGTCCTAAAGAGCTAGAATTAGGCCGTGCTTTCTCGTCATTGCGACGAGCGAAGCGACCGAAGCAATCCAGTGACCGCCTCATTCATCCTCTGGATTGCTTCGCGGAGCCTGTCATCGGGCGCTCATCCGCGCGAGCCGTTGGCTCGC
This sequence comes from Bradyrhizobium sp., assembly GCA_036497205.1. Taxonomy (GTDB): domain Bacteria; phylum Pseudomonadota; class Alphaproteobacteria; order Rhizobiales; family Xanthobacteraceae; genus Bradyrhizobium. The sequence continues at coordinate 9,757 of DASXJV010000129.1, read as the reverse complement.
AATGACGGCTTAAACCGCTATGCCACACGCCTCGCCGCGCCCATTTTCGTAAGGATCGCGTCCAAACAATCGATCATTGCGGCGATTTCGCCCTTGGTGACGTTGAGCGCCGCCATGAAACGCAATGCGTCCGATCGCGGCGCGTTGAGCAACACGCCATCCTCAAACGCCTCCGCGACGATCGATCCGGCGATCGGATGTTTTAGATCGAGTGCCAGTAGCAGGCCTCGGCCGCGGACCTCGCCGAGACCATGGCGCGCCGACATCCGCTGCAATTCGCTTTCAAGATACAGACCGGTATCGACAACCGATCTGAGGAATCCTGGCTGGCTAACCTGCTCAAGAACAGCGAGCCCGGCCGCGCACATCAGCGGATTGCCGTTGAACGTGCCCCCCTGGTCGCCATGTTCGAAACAGGATGCCGATCGAGTAGCCAGCAACGCGGCGAGTGGCACGCCTCCGCCGATGCCTTTTCCCAGCGTCATGATGTCAGGCTTGATCCCGGGATGCTCGTAATGGAAAAGCTTTCCGGTACGGCCCATGCCGGTCTGGATTTCATCGACGATCAGCAGCAAGCCGTGTCCCTTGGTCAGGGCGCGTAGCTCGCACAGGAATTGATCGGTCGCCGACCAAACGCCGGCTTCGCCCTGGATCGGCTCCAGCATCACGCCCACGGTTTTGTCGGTGATCAGCCGCTCCACCGAGGCTAAATCGTTCAGCCGTGCCTTGGGAAAGCCTGACACCTTCGGTTCGAACAGCGGCTCAAAAGCCTTCTTGCCCGATGCCGACATGGTCGCCAGGGTCCGGCCATGAAACGCGCCTTCGAATGTGATGATCTCGTAAGCGCCCTTCCGATGCAGCCCGCCGTATCTGCGGGCGAGCTTGATGGCGCCTTCGTTGGCTTCCGCACCCGAATTGGTGAAGAACACCTGGTCGAAACAACTGCGATCGGTCAGAGCCTTAGCCAGCTTTAGGCTCGGCGTGTTGTAAAAGGCAGGGCTCGGCGTCAGCAGCAGTTTTGCCTGCGCCGCGAGCGCTTCGGTGACAATCGGCGGAGAATGGCCCAGGCAATTGACCGCCCATCCCTGCATGAAGTCGAGATAGCGCTTGCCGCTGTCATCCCACAGGAACGAGCCTTCGCCCCTGACGAAAACGGTCGGCGGCCGCGCCGTGATGTCCATCAATGCGTCAAACGGATGTGTGGCAATGGTCATGTCGAACTCCCTGCGGTTGGATGAAAAGCCGGCCAAAACGCGAGAAGGCCGCACTTTGCGGGTGCGGCCTTCTCGAAAACGTTGCTGATCTATTTGTTCAGCGTTGTCGTCGGACACGGCGCGACCCATCATCGTCGAACGAGCGACGACGGAAGGTGGCGCGGAGAGTGGTCCGGTTAAGGGTCATGACGCCGCGATACAGCCGAATGGCAGGCGATGTCAAGCGGGTCAGAAGCCCGCGACGCTGCCGTGCAGATCGTACTGGTCGGCGCGTTCGATTTTGGCGGCGACGATCTCGCCGACACGCAGCGGACGCCGGCTTGAGACGTAAACAGCGCCGTCAATGTCAGGCGCATCGGCTTTGGAGCGGCCCTTCGATACGGTAGGGCCGACTTCGTCGATGATGACCTGCTGCCGGGTGCCGACCTTACGCTTCAGCCGGCGTGCGGAAATCTTTTGCTGCCGCGCCATCAGCGCATTCCAGCGATCCTGCTTGACATCCTCGGGCACGGCATTGCCGAGCGCATTTGAAGAAGCACCCGCGACCGGTTCATACTTGAAGCAGCCGACCCGATCGATCTCGGCTTCTTCGAGCCAGTCGAGCAGATAGGCGAAGTCGGAATCGGTTTCGCCGGGAAAGCCTACGATGAAAGTGGAGCGCAGCGTCAACTCCGGGCATTCCTCGCGCCACTTCTTGATCCGCGCCAGCGTCTTGTCTTGCGCTGCCGGACGCTTCATCTGCTTGAGGATCTCCGGGCTCGCGTGCTGGAAGGGAATATCGAGATAGGGCAGCACCTTGCCTTGCGTCATCAGGCCGATGACTTCATCGACATGCGGGTAGGGGTAGACATATTGCAGCCGCACCCAGGCGCCGAATTCGCCGAGTTCCTTCGCCAGATCAAAGAACTTCGCGCGGACCTCGCGATCCTTCCACGGGCTCGCGGCATATTTCAGATCGACGCCGTAGGCTGAGGTGTCCTGCGAAATGACAAGCAGTTCCTTGACGCCGGCGCTCACCAGCTTCTCCGCCTCGCGCAGAACGTCGTTGGCCGGACGCGACACCAGATCGCCGCGCAGTTTCGGGATGATGCAGAAGCTGCAGCGGTTATTGCAGCCCTCGGAGATCTTCAGGTAAGCGTAATGTCGCGGCGTCAGCTTGATGCCCTGCGGCGGCACCAGGTCGAGATGCGGATTATGCACCGGCGGCAGGGCGCGATGCACGGCATCGAGCACGCTTTCATATTGCTGCGGCCCAGTGATCGACAGCACGCCGGGATAGGCCGCCTCGATCTGCTCGGGTTCCGCGCCCATGCAGCCGGTGACGATGACCTTGCCATTCTCGGCCATCGCTTCGCCGATGGCGCCAAGCGATTCCTGTTTGGCGCTGTCGAGAAAGCCGCAGGTGTTCACAATGACGAGGTCGGCGCCGTCATGCTTGCGCGCCAGTTCATAGCCTTCCGCGCGCAGCCGCGTGATGATGCGCTCGGAATCCACCAGCGCCTTGGGGCATCCCAGCGAAACAAAGCTGACTTTGGGCGCAGCGGCCTGTTGCATGTTTTGATTTGCCTCGTGTCCCGGCTCTAACATTCGCATCCCGTTGCGGCAGGCTCTTTGCGAAGGTTAGAGCCGACACGGGTAAAAATGACTCTAGTGCGGCCCTGGATTTGACGTTCGCCATGAGGACTCGCGGAGCCGGGGGAGGCGAATGTCAATCCCACCGCACTAGTTGATTGGCAGGGGCTATTCCAAATTTCTCGTAATTACAAGGCTTTGAGCGAGTTTGCGGCGTGCAATGAGTATTTCAAAGGTAATGCGAGTGACCGAGGGGCGGGCATCTGGCGGCTTTCGAGATCGGACGCCGTTAAAACCTGATAGGGGACCGCTGGAGCAATGTTGAGCAGCCGCCTCGATAGGCTAATTTTTAGCCTCGAATATAGCCGAATAAAATTCTCGCCCGAACCCCTTGCAGAGAATTTTTGGCTGCAATCTGAACTGCCAAAGCATTCATATCGCTATTTCCAAGGTCGCCTTGCATCCTGCCGCGAACGGTATTCCATTGATGGCGATGGGGCGTTGGAGATCGACCATGCGCGAACTATCGGCGGAAGCCCGTCTGCACCCTTATGCGCGTTCGCTTTCGGGGCGAACCGGAACAGGGATTCATATGGCCGCGCTCTACGGCGCATTTGCGCTGATCGCCGCCATCGTCTTCGGCACGCTATCGGTTCACCCGTTCTGAGCGCGCTCGCTAACTCGCTTTCTTGAACGGTGCCACTTCGATCTTTGCATCTTTCAACGCCTGTCTCACGCAGCGTGCGATATCGACTGCGCCGGGGGTGTCGCCGTGAATGCACACGGTGTCGGTGCGCATCTTGATGACTTTACCCGTCACCGACACCACGGCGCCGTCCTGCACCATCCGCATCACCCGTTTTGCGATCTCCCCGGCATCGTGCAGCACCGCGCCGGGCTTGCGGCGCGACACCAGCGAGCCATCGTCTTCATAGGCGCGGTCGGCGAACACCTCGTGCACCATCGGCAGATTGGCGGCTTCGCCGGCCTGAACCAGGCGCGAATTGGCGAGCACCACGAAAATCAGATCGGGGTCGACCGCCCTAATGGCGGACGCAATCGCCCGCGCGGTCGTGTCGTCCTCGCAGGCGACGTTCGATAGCGCACCATGGGCCTTGACGTGGGTTACCTTGTGGCCGGCCGCGGTCGCGATCGCCTGCAGCGCGCCGATCTGGTAGGCGACGAGGTTTTCGATCTCCGAGGCTTTCATGCCGGGAAAGGGCCGGCGTCCAAAGCCGTGCAGATCGCGGTAACCCGGATGCGCGCCGATGCTGACGCCGCGCGCTTTCGCAAGCTCCACGGTCTTGCGCATGATGTCGGCATCGCCGGCATGGAAGCCGCAGGCGATGTTGACCGAGGTAGCGAGGTCGATCATGGCGGCGTCATTGCCCATTTCCCATGCGCCAAACCCTTCACCCAGATCGCAATTGAGATCGATTGTCGTCATGCTTGTCCCCTTGCGTGAGTGGCTCTCTGGTTAGTCATGCGCCAGCGCGTCTGCAGATGCAGCTTGCCAGGTTCTGGCGTCGACGGCGCTGACGGCGGCGCCGGCGACGTTAGCATCTCTCAGCGCCTCGATGTTGAGATCAAAACTTTCGACCGGACGGAGCCGGTCGGGCAGGGCGCGCAGCAATTCCGCGAATTTCCGCGCTTCAGCTTGCGCCTCGGCCATGCTGACGGCCTTGAACCGAAAGCCTTTGCCTGCCGGAATTTGCGCGAACCGCCCGAGATCGGCCGAGATTACGGTTGCAATCTTGGGATAGCCGCCGCTGGTGCCGCGGTCCGGCATCAACACGATCGGCGCGCCATTGCCGGGCACCTGGATGCTGCCGTTCACGGTGCCGTCGGAGACGATGTTGTGACCGTGCAGATGTTTTATCGCCGGACCTTCAAGCCGGTAGCCCATGCGATCGCTGGTCGCCGATATCTTCCATTCGCTGTCCAGAAACAGCGTTGCGTCCCCGAACTCGTCGTCCTGCGGACCCATCACCACGCGGATCGGCCCATCCACGCGGGGAGGAAGATCGATCCGGCGTTCGGCGACGCCGCTCGCAGGCGCTGTCTGCAATTCATCAGCCGCCTGCAGCGGGCGCGGATAAGGACTGCCCAGCCCGGCGCGCGCATTCACCGCCAGGCTGCCGAACATCGGCTCGCCCGCAATCCCGCCCTCGATCGCGAGGTAACTGAAGGAACCGCCGCGCGCAAAGCCCAGCGTCAGGGTCTCGCCGTCCGCCAGCGTCATGGATGTATCTGATGCCACGGCGCGCCCCGAGATGTCGACGTTGCGCGGTGCGCCCGCGAGCCCGACGCGAACCGCACCTTCGCGGGCGGTGAACGCGGCGCCGAACGGACCGATTTCGATCGCCGCCGCAAACGGCGCATTTCCGACCAGACAATTCGCTGCCGCGAGCGCGAGCCGGTCCATCGCGCCGCTCGGCGTAAGACCATAACGCTGTGCGCCGTGACGGCCGCCGTCCTGGACGGAACTCGCAGGGCCAATGGCTGAAATGACGAGTTTACTCATGAGGCGATCAACTCGGCGACGATCTCGCCACCTTCCGCGGCGCGATCCTGCTCCGCGAAGGTTTTGGCATCGATAGCGGAAAACGTGACGTGGTCGCCGGGTTCCAGCAGGAACGTGGGATCGCGATGCAACTGGTAGGTTCTGACCGCGGTCCGTCCCAGCAGATGCCAGCCGCTCGGACCGGCCAGACATTGCACGCCGGTTTGTACGCCGCCGATCGAGATCGTGCCGGCCGGCGTCAGCAGGCGTGGATTTTGCCGCCGCGGCATGTGCAGCGAATCCTCGAGGCCGCTGAGATAGGACCATCCGGGCGTAAAGCCGATCATGGCGACGCGGTAGTCGCCGGCGATATGCCGCGCCACGATGTCGTTGGGTGTAGTGTCGAGTGTCCTCGCGACATCCTCAAGATCGATGCCATGCTCGCCGCCATAAACCACGGGAATGCGCCAGCGCCGCGTGTTCGTGACGGGCGGAACCGGCAGCTGCGCCAGCGAGATCAGCTTCTCGCTCAGCGCGTCGAAATCGACCTGAACGGGATCGTAGTGCACCAGCAGGGATCGATAGGTTGGCACCGTCTCGGTCACGCCAGGGACCGGCTCACGCGCAAGAATGCGATCGAGCGCCAGCACCCGCTGGTTCGCGGCATCATCGATGTTGCGACTGAATTCCACCGTGATGGCGCTGTCGCCACTCGGCAGAATACGGGGCGGGGAGGGTGTCGCGGCCATGGCCTCATAAGTCTTCGGCGGATGTCAAGTTCTAGCGCGTTTTGCGACGGAGTGGAATTCGCTTCGCGTAAATGGGTCTGCAATTTCAACAATCTAATGCGCATAACCGTGATAAGACAGGGTTATTGCGCCAAGCGATGCAGCTCCTTCAGCCGTGAGTTGGCGACGCCACTTGACGCGATGCTCGTGCCCCGCAAGATGCGTGCGCCGATCACCCCCACGGAGTTCTCTTTTCGATGTCCCTGACCCCCGAAGCGATCAAGACCCTTTCCCGCGTCTCCACAGCCACCATCACCACGGTCCTCCTCAAGAAGGGCCTGCGAAACATCTGGATGCGGGGCTCGCGACCGCTGCGGCCAGGACAACCGCGGCTGGTCGGGCCAGCCTTTACGTTGCGTTTCGTGCCCGCGCGGGAGGATCTGGCGACGCCGGAATCATGGTCGTCGCCGATCTCGACCCGGACAGCGATCGAAGCCATGCCTGAAGGCTGCATCGCCGTTGTCGACGCCATGGGCGTCACCGATGCAGGCATCTTCGGCGATATTCTGTGCGCCCGCATGGCCAAACGCGGCGTGGCTGCTCTGGTGACTGACGGCGTCGTGCGCGATCTCGAAGGCGTGCTCGGCACCGGTTTGCCGGTGTGGTGCGACGGCTTCGCGGCTCCGCCCTCGGTCGCCGGGCTGACATTCGTCGGCTGGGGCGAACCGATCGGCTGCGGCGGCGTTGCGGTCTTTCCGAACGACATCATCGTCGCCGATCAGGACGGTGCCGTGGTGATCCCGCAAGCGTTTCTCGACCTCATTCTGGCCGAAGGTGCGGAGCAGGAGCGAATGGAAGCCTGGATCGTCGAGCAGGTGAACGGCGGCGCGGTACTGCCGGGTCTCTATCCAATGAATGCCGAGACCAAGGCGCGCTATGCGGCTTCAAAGAAGTAGTGACGGACTTACCGGCAGTGCGGTCCGCAACGGAGGAGGTACGCCATGGATATCCATCTCGCCGGCTCGCGGCCGACACGCCGGGCGCCGAAGGAGTATTTCAGCGGCACGGTCTGGCTGGATCCGATCATTGAAGCCCAAGCCCCGGCGCGAATTGCCTCGACCAGGGTATCCTTCGAGCCCGGCGCGCGGACGGCATGGCATACGCATCCGCTGGGCCAGACGCTGTACGTGATCTCAGGCGTAGGCCGGGTCCAGACCGAGGGAGGGCCGGTGCGTGAGATCCGGCCGGGTGATGTTGTTTGGATTCCACCGGGCGAAAAGCATTGGCATGGCGGCTCCCCGACCAACAGCATGACCCACGTCGCGATGCAGGAATCGCTGGACGGCAACTATGCGACCTGGATGGAGCAGGTGACCGACGCGGAATATTCCGCGAAGGTCGGAGCATAACTGCCTCACACGGGCGGCTGGAAAAATCTCCTAAAGCGCGTGGGGCGCTGCTCAATATTGCTCCCGCTCGACGATTGGCGAGCAGTCTGCTCGGCTACTAGCCGCGCTGCGCCAACTTGATGGTGGAGATGGGCCACCTGCCATAGTGGCCTCTGATAGAGATTCGGAGCCCGTGCATTTCGTCAAGCGAAACGCTCTCCACCGTACCGGCCTTTCCGTCGGTGAGGACCACGGCCTTGCCAACAAGCTCAGTCTGCGCCTTCTCGAACGCGTCGAGGATTGTTGACGCACGAAGCTTCGCAGTGGGCATGGGTGATTCGGGGTCAGAGTTTGAGCGGATCGGTGTTTGCATTTGAAAGGTGCGCAAGTCGTGACCGATGTGCGGCAAACGAGTGTCAATGGAAGCCCGCACAGAACTTCGGCCACCGAAAAACCCGCGCGCGGAAATGCCGGTCATGCCGAACGTGGCGCTACGAGCCGCGCCGCGCATGATCAGGTTACCCAGATGTGCGAGATTGCGCCTTGTACACCCGTAGGATCATCGCTAGCCGACTGAATGCGCTTTTCAACCGTCTCACCACTGCCGATCTGGAATGGTGGATCGCGTTCGTAAAAGTGCCTATTGCGGTTATCAGGAGTTCAACCGCATCGGGTCAGTGATCTTTCGATGCGATGGCTAGAACGGCTAAATTTCGCCGCCGTCCTTCCGGACCAAATTTGCAGCAGCGCCTCGTCCAATCATTTCGTTTTTGAGCTGCTCAAATCGCCGCCGCGCCTCGCTCTCGCGACTGTCCACGAACTGGACTGCCGCATCCCCAGACATTGGCCCGCTGACGATCGGCGTGGAATTTTCGCCGATCGTCTCCTCCACATAATACTCGCCATTGTCCTCGCGGCGGACCGACCATTTGAAACGGATCGTTTCGATAGGGCCGGGACCCACTCTCGAGTAACCGTCAGCCTCGATTAGCTCCGGAGCGATCGGCCTCTCTTCAGCCGCGGTCTTTTCCGGCTCGCGATGCGCCTCCGGTTGATCCAGAATGCTGGCGATCGCCGCGAGCGCATTATTGGTTGGGTCGCTTTGACTCAAAATTTCAACCTCCGGAAATAACGCAATAAGCGGGAAAGGGAATTCCGCCGTAGACGCCGAGTTCCATTGTTTGCTCTCGAATACGGCCGAGTTTTGTCGGGTTTACGCGCAAACTGACGGCAATTTGCTCTTCCAGGGCCGCTCGTGTTCGAGTTGGGCCGCCAGACGAAATAACGTTGCCTCGTCGCCGAAGCGCGCAGCGAACATCATGCCGAGCGGCAGTCCGGCGGCGTTCCATGCCAGCGGCACCGACATCGCGGGCTGGCCGGACATGTTGAACATGCTGGTCGCAGGCATATAGCGCCGCAGGATTGGGGGGATGTGCGACAGATCCTCCGACATCGTGTTGAGCTCGCCGATACGCAGCGGCGGTGAGCAAAGCGTCGGGCACAGGAATACGTCGCAGGTCTTGAAGAACGCCGCCAGCCCGCGCGAAATCTGGAACGCGCTGAGTTGCGCGGCCACATAATCGGTCGCTGTTGCCTTTTGCGCGTTGTACGCGCTCGCAAGCGTCAGTATCTCGAAATCGTTTTTCGTCATGGCGCGGCCAAAGCGCGCTTCGGCAAGCCGCACGTTGAGTGCGGTGTTGGTGCTCACGATTGTCGACATCACGACCGCCGGATCGGCGGCCAGCACCGGCGCTCGCTCCTCGACATCATGGCCAAGCCCGGCCAGCAAGGCCGCGACTTCCCGAACCGCCGCGGCAATTTCGGGATCGATCGCATCGCCATAGGGGGACTGGTCGGTAAAGTTGATGCGCAGGCGCCCAGGATCGCGTCCGACCTCCTGTGCGAAAGGCCGCTCCACCGGCGGCGCGACATAGGGGCTCGACGGCTCAGGTCCCTGGATTGCGTCCAGCATCGCCGCACTGTCGCGCACGCTGATGCTGAGCACATGGGCACAGGAAAACCCACCCCAGCCTTCGCCGCGATCGGGGCCGAGCGGATTGCGCGCGCGGGTTGGTTTTAATCCGAACACGCCGGATGCCGAGGCCGGAATACGTATAGAACCGCCGCCGTCGCTGGCATGTGTGACGGGAAGAATGCGCGCAGCTACCGCCGCACCCGCGCCGCCGGACGAACCTCCCGACGAGTGCGCGAGATTCCAAGGATTTCGGGTCGGACCGAACAGCCGAGACTCGGTGGTCGGCATCAATCCGAATTCCGGACTGGAGCTTTTTCCGAAGATCGTCAGGCCGGCATTGAGAAAGCGCTGGGCGAGGGTGCTGGTATGATCAGCTA
>DASXJV010000128.1:0-3258 GCA_036497205.1 Bradyrhizobium sp. | reverse complement strand
CACCTTGCCCATGGCATTGCGCGGCAGTTCGTCGACGACGATCACCCGTTTCGGCATCTTGAATTTCGCGAGCCGGCCATCCAGCGCCTTCAGCACCGAGGTTTCATCGACGCGTGCGCCCTTGTCGCACACCACCACGGCCGTGACTCCCTCGCCGAAATCGGCATGGGGTACGCCGATCACCGCCGATTCGACCACGCCCGGCATGGCGTCGATCTCGCTCTCGATTTCCTTCGGGTACACGTTGAAGCCGCCGGAGATTACGAGATCCTTGCCGCGGCCGAGAATGTGCACGTAGCCATTGGCGTCGATCTTGCCGAGATCGCCGGTGATGAAGAAGCCGTCGTCGCGGAATTCGGCTTTGGTCTTTTCCGGCATCCGCCAATAGCCTTTGAACACGTTCGGGCCTTTGACCTCGATCATCCCAATGGTTTCGCGGGGCAGCTCTTTTCCGGTTTCCGGATCGGTGACGCGCACGGTGACGCCGGGCAGCGCATGGCCGACCGCGCCGTGGACGCGGTCGCCGTCATAGGGGTTGGACGTGTTCATGTTGGTTTCCGTCATGCCGTAGCGCTCGAGCACGGCGTGGCCGGTGCGCGCGGCCCATTCGCGATGGGTATCGGCCAGCAGCGGCGCCGAGCCGGAAATGAACAGCCGCATGTGTTTGGCGGATTCGTGGCTGAGCGCCGGGCTTTGCAAGAGCCGGGTGTAGAACGTCGGCACGCCCATCAGCACGGTTGAGCGCGCCATCAGTTTGACGATCATGTCGGGATCGAATTTCGGCAGGAAGATCATCGATGCGCGGGCGAACAGCGTGACATTGCTCGCCACAAACAATCCGTGGGTGTGATAGATCGGCAGCGCGTGGATCAGCACGTCCTTGTCGGTGAAGCGCCAGTAATCGACCAGGCTCAGCGAATTCGAGGCCAGATTATCGTGCGTCAGCATCGCGCCCTTGGAGCGTCCGGTGGTGCCGGACGTGTAGAGGATGGCCGCGAGATCGTCGTCGGCACGTGCGAGGGTTACGAAAGCCGGGTTCGCCTTGGCGGCAGCGTCGGTCAGCGATCCCTTGCCGTCGGCGCCCAGCGTCTCGACCCGGGCGCCCACCTTGGCCGCAATCGCGCCGATTCCTTCCGCCTTCGACGGATCGCACACCACCAGCGACGGTTCGGCATCGGTGATGAAATATTCAAGTTCAGTCAGCGTGTAGGCGGTGTTGAGCGGCAGATACACTGCGCCGGCTCGCACCGTGGCCAAGTACAAGACCAGACCCGGCACCGATTTTTCGGTTTGCGCGGCGACGCGGTCGCCGGGCTTGACGCCGCGCGATACCAGCACATTCGCCATCTGCCCGGCGCGGGAAATCAGGTCGCCATAGCTGATGTGCTGCCCGTCTGCTGTTTCGATCGCGAGGCGGGTGGGATCGTCGAGGCCGTCGAACAGGCGGGAAAACAGGTTGGCGTTCATGATGGTTTTCTGAGGCGCGTTCATGCATCATCCGGTGCGGCTGCGTCCGATTGGCCGCATATCTCAGGGGGTTAGATAGCAAAGACGCCCTTCAAAAAGCAACGGAGACAGTTTGCATGACAAATAGCGGAAAACGCGTGGCTTGGGTGACCGGCGGCGGCAGCGGTATCGGCGAAGCCGGCGCGGAAGCGCTGGCGGCGGATGGCTGGACGGTGGTGGTTTCGGGACGCAGGCAGGGTGCCCTGGATGCGGTGGTAACGAAGATTACCAAAAACGGCGGCAAGGCCGAAGCGATCGCGCTGGACGTCAGCAAGTCCGACAACGTCAACAAGGCCGCGGAGCAAATTATCAGCCATCATGGCCGCATCGATCTCCTGGTCAACAGCGCCGGCATCAACGTGCCGAAACGCAGCTGGGCCGACATGGAGCTGGAGGGCTGGAATAAACTCGTCGAGATCAATCTCAACGGCGTGCTGTATTGCATGCGTGCGGTGCTGCCGGCGATGCGGGCGCAAAAGGACGGCTGCATCATCAACGTCGCATCCTGGGCCGGTCGTCATGTCTCGAAAATGCCGGGGCCGGCCTACACCACCACCAAACATGCGGTGCTGGCGCTGACCCATTCGTTCAACATGGATGAATGTGTCAATGGTTTGCGGGCATGTTGCCTGTCTCCCGGCGAGGTCGCGACGCCGATCCTGAATTTGCGGCCGGTGGTGCCATCGGAAGAAGAGCAGGCCAGGATGCTGCAGTCCGAGGACCTCGGCCGCACCATTGCCTTCGTCGCCAGCATGCCGCCGCGGGTCTGCATAAACGAGATATTGATCAGCCCGACCTGGAATCGCGGTTTCGTGCAGACGCCGGTTAATCGGGATTAGCGAAAAGCTTTCTGAGTCATCCCCGCGAACGCGGGGACCCATAACCACCTGGGCTTATTGTTGCACGCTGCTTGAAGCCGAAAACAGGTCGACCTTGGCAAAAATCCTGACTTATCATGTGGTTGCGGGCAAACTTGAAGCCTCCAGCCTGACCGACGGCAAGAAGGTCAAGACCGTTGAAGGCGAAGAGCTGACCGTCAAGAAGTCGGCTGACAAGGTGATGATCGTCGATGCCAAGGGCGGCTCATCGACGGTCACGATCCCGAACGTCAATCAGTCAGACGGCGTGATCCACGTGGTCGATACCGTCCTGATGCCGGACTCGTAACCGCCGCGCCTATCCTGATCCCCTACGGGATGCGCAGCCGCGAGCCGGGGCAACCCGGCTCGCTCTTTTGTGACCGCGATACCCTTTATGCATGAACTTAATAGCCTGCGTTGCAGTAACGAAGCGCCGGTTCCCAGTGTATAGTTGGGATGTCGACTTCAGCGATGGAACAGCCATGTCCAGTCTAGCAGCCAGCGACGAGCGCGCAGTACTCACGACAGCAAAAGTCATTCAGCCGGCGTGGGTCCGGATCGCGCACTGGACCAATGCCGTGGCGATGATCCTGATGATCATGTCGGGATGGCAGATCTACAACGCCTCGCCGCTGTTCGATTTCAAATTTTCGAGCAATATCACCCTTGGCGGCTGGCTCGGCGGTGCGCTGCTCTGGCATTTCGCCGCGATGTGGTTGTTGATGGTCAACGGCCTCGTCTATCTCACGCTGGGTTTTGCTACCGGCCGCTTCCGCAAGAAGCTGCTGCCGATCACGCCGGCGGGCGTGATGTCAGATGCCCGGGCGGCCCTGACGGGCAAGCTGTCGCATGACGACCTGACCAGATACAATTATGTGCAGAAGCTGCTCTA
>DASXJV010000127.1:0-8629 GCA_036497205.1 Bradyrhizobium sp. | reverse complement strand
TCCTTTCCTGGGCACCACTCGTTCTTGGCTGCCCTCCCGTCGCCATTCAAGGCACACCGGCCGCTCGCCTCTTTCGGGTTTGAGCGGTAGCTTGGTCCGCATTGATTCGACGAGGTTCGTAGACAACATGACCGTACGCCTGCATCGCGGCGATCTGGCCGATCTGTCCCGCTACACCGATTCGGTGGCGATCGATACCGAGACCATGGGGCTGCATCCTCATCGCGACCGGCTCTGCGTGGTGCAGATGTCGAGCGGCGACGGCAGCGCCGATGTGGTGCAAATCCCCAAGGATCATGCCGATGCGCCGAATCTGAAAGCGTTGCTGACCAATCCGAAAATCACAAAGATCTTTCATTTCGCGCGGTTCGACCTTGCCGCGCTTTATAATGCGTTCGGCGTGATGCCGCAGCCGGTGTACTGCACCAAGATCGCCTCGCGGCTCTGCCGCACCTACACGGATCGCCATGGGCTGAAGGACCTGGTACGCGAGGTGCTCAACATCGATCTGTCGAAGCAGCAGCAATCGAGCGACTGGGGCTCGCAAACCCTGAGCGAGGCGCAACTGGCTTACGCGGCGTCGGACGTGCTGCATTTGCATGCCTTGCGCGAACGCCTCGATAGCATGCTCGCGCGCGAGGGCCGCCTGGCGCTGGCGCAAGCGTGCTTCGAATTTCTGCCGACGCGGGCGAAGCTCGATCTGCAAGGCTGGGACACCGAGGACATTTTTGCTCATTCGTGAGCCGAGACCTTTTGAAGCGCCGCAGCAGCCTGCTTCCGCCCCGTTTCGGTCACACTCGTAGCACGGGGTCGCAGGCTGCATAATCCGGCCATCCCGGGTACAATGGCGGATCATGCGCTAACGACGCCAGCGCTTTGGAGCAGCAGTGAATTCGGTTCAGAACCCAGCCTACCAAGCCGGAATGGAAGCGCGCTTTGCCATCGCTGCGCGCCACAGCCAGATGGTGCGGGTGCTGCGCATCGCCGTCCCGGCGGCCGTGATCCTGGCGCTGACGACTATCGTCGCGGTGTCGATCTTCAATCCATTCCGGATGCTGCTGCCCAAGCTGCCGCTTGATATGGGAAACCTCGTGGTTTCCGGCACCAAGATCACGATGGAATCGCCGCATCTGTCCGGCTACACGCCCGATCAGCGGCCCTACGAACTGTGGGCCAAAAGCGCGACCCAGGATCTGACCGATCCGGATCACGTTGATCTCAAGACATTGCGCGCCAAGGTGTTGATGGAAGATCGGTCGACCGTCACGCTGGACGCCCGCAACGGATTATTCGATACCAAGCAGCAATTGCTGGACCTGCATAAGGATATTTTTTTGCAGACCACCGCAGGCTATGAAGCGCGTCTGACGCAGGCGTTTGTCGACATGGGCAAGGGCACGGTGACGTCAGACGAACATGTCGATGTCAAATTGCTGAACGGAACGCTGACCGCCGACAAGCTCAGGATAACCGGAGGCGGAGAGATCGTGAGGTTCGAAGGCAATGTGGTGATGAATTTGGACAATCTGTCTCCCGCCGACGCCTCCGGCCCATCAGCCAACGCACCCGCTACGCCTGCGGAGCCCGCTCAGCCGGGCAAAACGCGGGCCATCGCCGGCAAGCCCGCCAACCCGAAATGATTTTCATGAAGATGTTTTTTCCACGCAGCACCCGGATTCGGCGGATCGCGCATGGCACCTGTACGGCCGCATTTGCGCTCGCGGTGATCGCCGCTGGTGATGCCGGCGCGCAGAGCGCGGTGCAGGGCGTGCCCAATGCCATGCAGGGTTTTTCACAAAACCGCGACCAGCCGATACAGATCGAAGCTGCCACGCTTGAGATGCGCGACAAGAAAAAGGAAGCGACATTCTCCGGCAATGTGAAGGTGGTGCAAGGCGACACCACCATGACGTCCAAAACGCTTGTGGTGTTTTACGATTCGACCCCGGCCGCTGCTGCGACGCCGACGGCCACTTCAAAGGCCGCGACAAAATCGGCTCCGATCCAGTCCGCGACCCCCGGTCCCGGCGGCAGTTCGTCGATACGCCGGTTAGAGGCGAGAGGCAGCGTGGTCGTGACCCAGAAGGATCAGGTCGTGACCGGCGAAACCGCTGTTTTCGACACCAAGACCAACCTGGTCACCATGCTTGGCGGTGTGGTTTTGACCCAGGGCAAGAATGTGCTGCGCGGTGATCGGTTGATGGTAGACATGACGACGGGTGTGTCGCGGGTGGAATCCGACAGCGGGCGCGTGCAGGGCCTGTTTCAATCTTCCGGCCAGGGCGGCCCGATGATGATACCTGGCGCGCCGCCATCAGCCACATCGTCAGGTTTGGGCAGCTCAAATAAACCGAAATAGTATCAATCATTTGTACGCTACCGGCGAGCCTCGAGGTTGAAGCCCGCGGCGCGAGCCTGTATCTACGGGAGCGGCGTCGAGCGCGATCAGCAACAGCTGAACCCGTTTTTGCGTTCGATCGCCCTCTAAACTATTGAAAGAGCGCATCATCTTTTCGCCAAACCGTCACACTTTGGCATGTCATGCGAAACGCTGCGATCCTTCCCTCCCACCGAGGGTGTTTCGCTGGGCAAGGGACATCCATTCATTCATGTTGCGCGAGCGAATCGACTCGCCGCGGCGGGTCGCGAAATCACCGTGAAAGGCTGAGCAAAACGGGGATGGTGGATTTATTCGGCATGTTCCGTCGACGCCCAGCCAAACGCAGTCCGCCAGGATTCGCGCGCGGGAGTGGGGACATCACCGCGCTCGGTGACACGATGGGCGAGATGTTGGCCAGCCCGGTGCGCGACGCCCTTCCGATTGCCCGCGATGCGCCGCTGCCGAAACGGCAGGCCCCTCGGACAGAAAAACCGCGCCCTCGCGCCAAGACCAACGGCGCGGCCGCAGTGCAGCTGGCGCAGCGGGCGGGCTATCTGGCTGTGCATAGCGTGGAAAAGAGTTTCGGCGCCCGCCAGGTCGTTCGCGGCGTCAGCATCTACGTCCGCCGCGGCGAGGCCGTGGGTTTGCTGGGTCCGAACGGTGCCGGCAAAACCACGGTATTCTACATGATCACCGGCCTGATCAAGGCGGATCGCGGCACCATCGAGCTTGATGGCCACGACGTCACCAAGCTGCCGATGTATCAGCGCGCCCGGCTCGGTATAGGTTATTTGCCGCAGGAAGCTTCGATCTTTCGCGGTCTCACGGTGGAGCAGAATATCCGTGCCGTGCTGGAGGTCGTCGAACCCAGCAAGAAAAAGCGTGAGGCCGAGCTCAATTCCCTGCTCGACGAGTTCAACATCGCGCGACTGCGCAAAACGCCGTCAATTGCGCTGTCGGGCGGCGAGCGGCGTCGCGTCGAGATCGCGCGGGCGCTTGCGACCCGCCCCAATTACATGCTGCTCGACGAACCGTTCGCCGGTATTGATCCGATCGCGGTGGGCGACATTCAGGATCTGGTCCGCCATCTCACCAATCGCGGCATCGGCGTGCTGATCACCGACCACAATGTGCGGGAAACGCTGGGACTGACCGACCGCGCCTATATCGTCTATGCCGGCGAGATATTGACCGAGGGCAGTCCCGATGAGATCGTCAATAATCCGGATGTACGCCGTCTTTACCTTGGCGAAGAATTCCGACTTTAACGCATGACCCGCCAAGTGTGAGCGATTTGGCGATAAGGTCAGGCGTCCATTTGAGAATTGTAGCGCGATCGCACGCAAAACCGGATTTCATTTTGGCTGATCGCGCTATAGTCCAATCTTCCAAGTCGTCAAGCCGTGTACATCGGCTTTGGACTAGGTTAAGCAAGAATCGGACCAACTTTCTTGGGATCGGTTCTTGCCTCCATGGCATTGACGCAAAGATTAGAGTTCCGCCAGTCCCAGTCGCTGGTGATGACGCCGCAGCTGATGCAGGCGATCAAGCTGCTGCAGCTGTCGAATCTCGACCTCTCGGCCTTTGTCGAGGAGGAACTGGAACGAAATCCGCTGCTTGAGCGCGGCAGTGACGGCACCGAGGCCCCGGTCGCCGGCGAGCCCATGCCGGAAACGGCCGAATTTTCCGATTCCGACGATTCCGGTTTCGCCTACGGCGACGAGGTTGCAGCCGAGCGTTCCGAAATGGCCAACGGCTCCGCCGGCGATAGCTTCGAGCCGGTCCAGGAAGAGTGGCTGAATCGCGACCTCGGCAGCCGCGCCGAGATCGAGCAGACCCTGGACACCGGCCTCGACAACGTGTTTTCCGAGGAACCCGCCGAAGCCGCCGCGCGCACCGCGCAGGATGCAGCGCCGACCGCCTACACTGAATGGGGCGGGGGCGCCTCCAACGATGACAGCTACAACCTTGAAGCGTTCGTCGCCGCCGAAATTACCCTCGGCAGTCATCTCGCCGAACAGCTGGCAGTGGCTTTTTCCGCCCCGGCGCAGCGCATGATCGGCCAATACCTCATCGACCTGGTGGACGAGGCAGGTTACTTGCCGCCGGATCTGGGACAGGCCGCCGAGCGGCTCGGAGCCTCTCCCGGGGATGTCGAGGCGGTTCTGGCGGTACTGCAGAAATTCGATCCGCCCGGGGTCTGCGCGCGGAACCTAAGCGAGTGCCTTGCGATCCAGCTGCGTGAACTCAATCGTTACGACCCTGCGATGCAGGCGCTGGTCGAGCATCTGGATCTGCTGGCGAAACGCGACATCGCTTCCTTGCGAAAATTTTGCGGCGTCGATGATGAGGATATCACCGACATGATCGGCGAAATTCGCCGCCTCGATCCGAAGCCGGGTTTGAAATTCGGCTCGGCGCGGATGCAGACCATGGTGCCGGACGTCTATGTGCGGCCCGGGCCCGACGGCGGCTGGCATGTCGAACTCAACAGCGACACGCTGCCGCGCGTGCTGGTCAATCAGGTCTATTATACCGAGCTGTCGAAGGCGGTCCGCAAGGACGGCGACAAATCCTATTTCAGCGATTGCCTGCAGAACGCGACCTGGCTGGTGCGCGCGCTCGATCAGCGTGCCCGAACCATCCTGAAAGTCGCAACCGAGATCGTGCGTCAGCAGGACGGTTTCTTCACCCACGGCGTAGCGCATCTGCGGCCGCTCAACCTCAAGGCGGTGGCGGACGCGATTCAGATGCATGAATCGACGGTGTCGCGGGTGACCGCCAACAAATACATGGCGACCAATCGCGGCAGTTTCGAATTGAAGTATTTTTTCACCGCGTCGATTGCGTCAGCCGATGGTGGGGAGGCACATTCAGCGGAAGCGGTCCGTCACCACATTAAGCAGCTGATCGATGCGGAGGTTCCTTCCGCGATTCTTTCGGACGATACCATTGTGGAACGATTGCGCGAATCCGGCATTGATATTGCCCGCCGCACGGTCGCCAAGTACCGCGAAGCGATGCGAATTCCATCCTCGGTGCAGCGCCGCCGCGACAAGCAAAGCATGCTCGGTAATGCGCTCTCGGCGCCCGCCGCATCCTCCGACCGGTCCCGGGACACAGTCCCGGTCTGATTGCGTCCCCGCAAACCGGGATAGGGTCGGTTTCCAAACCAATCGAGGCATCAAAATGACTCTCCGGATCTCGGGAAAAAGCATCAGCGTCGGCGAAGCGCTGCGCGGGCGCGTCAGCGAGCGCACCGATGAAGTCTTGCGCAAGTATTTCGACGGCAATTATTCCGGGCACATCACATTGAGCAGGGATGGTTTGGGGTTCCGCACCGACTGCGCGCTGCATCTGGATTCCGGGATTACTCTGGAGGCCGATTCCAATGCCGCCGACGCCTATGCCAGCGCTGACCAGGCGCTGCTCATGATCGAAAAGCGCCTGCGCCGCTACAAGAGCCGCCTCAAGGATCGCTCGGCCCGAAAGGCCTATGCGGCTTCCGCGGCGCTTGCGCAGATGGAAGCGCCGATGCTCGATGCGTCGAGTTACGTCATCGAGGCGCCAGCGGAGGGCGATGACGAGGTCACCGCCTACAGCCCGGTGATCATCGCGGAGGCGACCACGTCGCTGAAGCGGCTCTCGGTCAGCGAGGCGGTGATGGAACTGGACCTGACCGGCGCCGCCTGCATCGTGTTCCAGCACGGCTCAAGCGGCCGGGTGAACATCATTTACCGGCGGGCGGACGGCAACGTCGGCTGGGTCGATCCGCCGGAGGTTAACACTGGGGGTACTGGGGGTACTGGGGGTTAGGCGCCAATCGGCATTGACGGCCCGGGGGACCCTCCCTATGGTCCGCCGCCCCAAAAGGGGAGGACTAAGGAACAACTTCGCGGGAGTTGGCACCGGTCTTGCGTTGGAGTAGAAGCGCCCCAATTAGGACCCGGGTGTAAGCCCGCCTCCCAGCTCATCTTCTTGACGCCGCCCCGCTGAAGCCTGTTTCGCACCCTGACGGTTAAATTCACCTCGGAACACTCAATGACGATTACCGATCTGGTCGCACCCGAGGCGATTCTCCCGGCGTTGAAGGTCAACAGCAAGAAGCAGGCGCTGCAGGAATTGGCGGCGCGGGCCGCTGTGCTGACCGGGCAGAACGAACGCGCGATTTTCGAGGTTCTGCTGCAGCGGGAAAAGCTCGGAACCACCGCCGTCGGCTACGGCGTCGCAATCCCGCATGGCAAGCTTCCCAAACTGGAAAAGCTGTTCGGCCTGTTCGCGCGCCTCGATCGCCCAATCGATTTCGAGGCGATGGACGCCCAACCGGTCGATCTGGTGTTTCTGCTGCTGGCGCCGGAAGGCGCGGGCGCCGATCACCTCAAAGCCCTGGCTCGGATCGCACGGCTATTGCGCGATCAAGACGTCGCCAAGAAGCTCCGCGCCTCGCGCGACGCGCAGGCGATCTATTCGGTGCTGGCCTTGCCGCCGGCAAGCGCGGCTTAGGGCGAATGCCCAATGACGGGCGGCATGGACAGCGTACGCGACAAGTATCGGACCGTCTTGCTGCCAGTATAGATGCTTGCGGTGCCGACCTCGACAAACCCTAGCTTTGCGTGCAAGGCGTCCGACGCCGGGTTCGGAGGTCTCATATTGACTTCACAGAGAACCCGCTCGTGTCCGGCTCTAACAGCATGTTCGAACAGATCGCAATAAAGCCTGCGCGCACAGCCACGCCCGCGCGCGGATGATGCGACTACGATCCGGTCCGCATACACAAAGCGCGGATAGCGAGAGCGGAACCACAGGAAATTCGGGCTGTCGTATCGAGCATCCTGATCGAATGCCAACATGAAGGCCTCAAGGTTTCCAATCCTTCGTGCCAGGAACGCTTGTTCGACGAGGTGCTCCAGCCGCTCCGGCTCCAGCCAGGACAACTCCTGTGCGTGAGCGTTGTTGAGCGCGAGCAAGGCTTTACCTAGCGGTCCTCCCGGCGATGTTTCGGCTCGAGCAATGGACTGCGGCTCTCGATCACTCATCTGCAAGGCACAGTTGTTGGCGGCATGATGATAGCCTGAGAAATCGCCCAAATAAAATACGCGAGCCCGTCCCCGATCCGTCGAGGACGGTTGCCCGCGTATCGCACACTCGCCCGTTGTCAGTGACACCGGCAAGACCGGTCAGCGGCAACGCCGGGTCAGTGACACCGGAAAAACCCTACGTCAGTGAACGCTGACGGCCTGCAGCTCGTTGCTCCATGCATTCGCGATCGCGGCTTCCCGGCTGTCGGTCAGCATGATCGGCGTGCCATCGGCGGCATGCAGTGCGAACAGCTTCAGTCCCGGCGCGATCTTCGGCGCCTGGGGAAACAGTCCCGGCACGTCCTCGGAACGGATCTGCTTCACATAGGCGATATGGCCCTCGCCCAGGGTCGCCAGCGCCTCAGGAGAGACGCCAGTTGGCTCGTGGGCAATATTAGCTTCAGTCATGGTCTCGACTCCTCTATCGAATTAAGCGGTCGAGTCCGCTACTCGTTCCATTATTCATGTTCATTGATAGCAATTGTCTTAACGATCTTTTCCGGCTCAGGCCGGGCAAGCTCGATCGACAACAGCCCGTTTCTCAGGTCCGCGCCCAGCACCTGCATCCCCTCTGCCAGCACGAAGGTGCGCTGAAAGTGGCGCGCGGCGATGCCGCGATGGATGTATTGCCGGGCCTTGTCGTCCTGCTGCCGGCCACGGATCACGAGCTGATTTTCCTCAATTGTTACATCAAGTTGGTCGCGGGTAAATCCCGCAACCGCCAGCGTGATGCGCAGCTGCTCGGGGTGGCTATTGGTGCGCTCACACCTCTCTATATTGTAGGGAGGATAGCCATCGGCCCCTTTGACGACCCGGTCGAGCGCACGCTCGATTTCGTCAAATCCCAGCAGGAACGGACTGGATAGCGAAGGAACACGAGTCATAATTTACAAAGCCCTCTCGAAGCGACTTTGGCATTTCAGGGCCCTTGCGGCGCCCCCTTGCGATCGGCTGGCGGATTTGCCCCCGGTCAACAACCAATATGGTCATGATTTGCCGGGGGTTCAAGCACCTGCGGAACCAGCGGAATCCGTAGGAAATGTCGCCGCAAGGGTCCGGTCGCCGGGCTAGCCACGTCGTCCGGGAGCGACGTCAAAATTCAGAGTTCGATCCGCTGACGGCCATCGGCGCTGAACAAATGCAGCTTCTCACGCGGCGCGATCGCCCGGAT
>DASXJV010000126.1:0-9368 GCA_036497205.1 Bradyrhizobium sp. | reverse complement strand
CCGACCGCGATCATGGCGCCGGAGATCAGCCCGCCCGGAAGGTTTGCCCAAAGAAACAGCACGCCGCCGGCAGTGCCGATAGCCAGCGTTTCGAACACGTTGAGGGTTACGGCGCGGCTGGGAATGGCAAATGCCATCGATGCAGGGATTTGGCTCACGGCGCCTTATGGCAAATCCCTGCATGGGGGACAAATGCGCCAACGCGACCGCAGCAATGCGCGCCCGGGTACGGCCCATGTATTGCCGTGATGCCCCGCGAATGCTGGGCATCGAGTATCACGAGGCGTTACTGCTCAACCGTAATCGGCGCGGATTACTGGATCATCCGCTGGAGTCTGTATCGGGCTCGCCGGAGGCGAGACCCGGTGGCGGATGATGATAGCGTGCAATTGCAGCCGCTTCCGTTCACTTCGCCTTGTCGGCGGCAGTTTTCTTGCATTCGGACATGAACTTCTTGCGCTCCTTGCCGTGGACGCCCTTGGTATCCGCTTCCTTCGAACATTCGAGCGATGCTGCCGTCCGCGGCTTCTCGGCCTTCTTTTCCACCGGCGCCATTTTTGTAGTGGGAGCAGGAGTGGCCGGCGCAGTGGCCTGCGCGAACGCAGAACTCATCAGCAGCAGGGATGCCAGGGCGGTCGCGGCCGCACGGGACGATATTGCCATCATGGGAGCACCTCGGGTTGAAGATAGGCGCAACGTCTCGCTGTCATGCTGAACCGCGGATGAATGAGGCCGGGTTGGCCGCTTTTTCAGCAGCACGATATTTGGCGCAACGATTGCCAGCTCCGTTGTCACGCGCCGTCGGCGCGCTAGGATGGGGAACTTCAGATCACCATGCCCCAAGGAGACCAAGAATGACCGTTCAAGCAAAATTATTGTTCGCGGTTGCGATATCGGGTTTTGCCGCGCTCGCGGCGACGTCATCAGCGCAGGCCCTGACCACGCAGGAATGCAGTGCGAAATATCAGGCTGCCAAGGCTGCCGGCACGCTCGGCGGCCAGAAGTGGAACGATTTCCGCAAAGCCCAATGCGCAGCGGACGCCGCAGCGGCGCCCGCCGCCGCGCCCGCTGGGGCACCGGCTGCCGCACCAGCAGCCGCGGAAGCCAAGCCGAAGAAGGAAGCCACGCCTGCCGCGGCGCCCGCCGCACCGGCCGGGCCCGCTGTATTCCCCACTGCCATTGATCCAAAATATTCCAAGGAAACCGCCGGCAAGGGCCGGATGCACACCTGCGTCGATCAATACAACGCCAACAAGGCCAGTAACGCCAACGGCGGCTTGAAATGGATCCAGAAGGGCGGCGGCTATTACAGCGAGTGCACCAGGAAGCTGAAGGGCTAAGCGCCCTCCCATCAAGCCGACGCCGGACGTCAGCGCAAAATCCGCCAAAACATACCCTCGGGGAGAAGCGCGTCTTCGCGCTAGATGACCCGAGGGTATAAGCGGTCTCGATGCAGAAGTTTTTCCGCGTGGATCGCCAATGATAGCAAGCCTCAGCCTCATTTTGCTGTGTCAACTGGCCGGCGAAGTCATCGTGCGCGGCCTCGGGCTGCCGATGCCGGGTCCCGTGCTCGGCCTCTTGCTTCTTCTGCTGTTGCTGTTGGCGCGTGACCGGTTCGCTGGTCTTGCGCGCGGGCCGCTGCAACAGGATGGCGTGGAGAGTGCCAGCCGGGCCCTGCTTGCAAATCTGTCGCTGCTGTTTGTCCCGGCCGGTGTCGGCGTGGTGCAGAAGCTCGATCTCATCGCCGCGCATGGCATCGCCGTGGCCGTGGTTCTCGCGCTCTCGGTGGTCGTGACCCTGCTTGTGACGGTGGCGACGTTTCTGGTCGCCAGCCGCCTGATGGCGCGCGGACGGGGCGCGCCATGAGTGAAAATCCGTTCTCGCTGTGGGTTTATCTTTCGCAGTCGCCGCTGCTCTGGCTGACGGTGACGTTGCTAACTTATGCGATCGCCGACGCTGTATCGCTGGCGACGCATCGGAATCCGCTAGCCAATCCAGTGCTTCATTCGATGTGGATCATCGGCGCGTTCCTGGTGTTCACGGGCACATCGTACACAACCTACTTCGCTGGCGCGCAGTTCGTGCACTTTCTGCTCGGACCGGCGACCGTGGCGCTGGCGGTGCCGCTCTACGAAAACCGCAAGCAGGTTGCTGCGGCGATCCTGCCGATGCTGGTGGCCCTCGTGATGGGCTCCATCACCGCGATCGTTTCGGTGGTGCTGCTGGCAGAGGCTGCGGGCCTGCCGCGCGCGGTGATTTTGTCGCTCGCGCCGAAATCGGTCACGGCGGGCGTCGCGATGGGCATCAGCGAATCGCTACACGCCGATCCTTCGCTGACGGCGGTCGCTGTCGTCCTCACCGGTATCATGGGCGCGATCATCGTCACGCCATTGATGAACTGGATGGGCATCACGGATTTCCGCGCGCGCGGATTCGCAGTTGGTATCGCGGCGCACGGCATCGGCACCGCCCGCGCGTTTCAAGTCGACGCGGTCGCGGGCGTGTTCGCCGGCATCGCCATGAGCCTCAACGCGCTCGTGACATCGCTGCTGGTGCCGCTGGCGGTGACGCTGCTGGTGCGCTGATCTGCATTGCAGTTTTTTATGCTGTTACCATAGAGATTTGCAGAAATTCCTTCTAGGGTCGCCGTGAGAGCGAGGAAACTACCTTCATGATTTCCGTGATGCAGGGCGTGCTGGGGCTGGCATCGGGAGCGCTGGTCGGATTTTCGCTTGGCCTGGTCGGCGGCGGCGGATCGATCCTCGCGGTGCCGCTGATGGTCTATGTGGTCGGCGTGCCCGACGCCCATGTCGCGATCGGTACCAGCGCCATCGCCGTGGCCGCCAACGCCGCGGTCAATTTGTCGAACCACGCACGCGGCGGCACCGTGCGGTGGTCGTGCGCGCTCTCGTTCGCGGCGGCGGGAATTATCGGCGCGTTCTTGGGCTCGATCTTCGGCAAAATGCTCGACGGTGAGAGGCTGCTGGCGCTGTTTGCTCTGTTGATGCTGGTGATCGCCCTGCTGATGCTGAAGACGCGATCGCGGATCGGCCTGCCCGACGTGCAGATGAGCTGGGCCAATATGCCAGCCATTGTCGGCCTCGGTCTCGCGACCGGGACGCTGTCGGGCTTCTTCGGCATCGGCGGCGGATTCCTGATCGTGCCGGCGCTGATGCTGGCAACGGGCATGTCGATCATCAACGCGGTCAGCTCGTCGTTGGTCGCGGTGACGGCGTTCGGCCTGACTACTGCGGCCAGTTACGCCTGGTCCGGATTGATCTCATGGGGGCTGGCGGGATTGTTCGTCGCGGGCGGCATCGCCGGCGGATTGATCGGCACCCGATCGGCGCAGTTGCTGTCGGCGCGGCGCGGCGTGCTCAACATTGTGTTCGCCGCTGTCATTATTGCGGTGGCGCTGTATATGTTAACCCGCAACATAACCGTATCTTGAGCGTAGATTACGTATGCCTCAGGCCGGCCGGGAGACCAGACATGAGCCAATCGATCGATCCATCCCGGCTGAATCCGGCGCGCACCCGGCGCGAAGCGCTTCGCGTGCTTGGTGCGGGCACGGTGATGCTTGGCCTGGACATCGCGCCAGGCTCGGCGCTGGCGCAAAGCAACGACGAGACTGTGCTGACGGAAGCGCTGGTGTTACGCGACCCGGATATTCCGGTGGCCGGAAATGCCGAGGGCGACGTTACAATCGTCGAATATTTCGACTACCAGTGCCCATATTGCCGCAAGATCGAACCCGAACTTCGGCAGGTGGTGCAGGACGACGGCAAGGTCCGTCTGGTGTTGAAGGACTGGCCGATCCTCAGCGAGGTCTCGGTGACAGCGGCGCGTATGGCGCTGGCGAGCAAATACCAGGACAAATATATTCAGGCGCATGAGGCGCTGATCGGCGTTAATTCGAAGCTGACCGAGCCGCGCATCCGTGAGCTGCTCGCCGGCGCAGGCGTCGATGTCGATCGCGTCACGCGCGACCTCGCCACAAACGCCAAAGCAATCGACGCGATCCTCGCGCGTAACAACGATCAGGCCAAGGCGTTTGGATTCAGAGGTACGCCGTCGTTTATTGTCGGCAAGTTTCGGGTGCCGGGCGTTCTGACTATGGCGCAATTCGATCAGGTCATCGCCGATGCGCGGAAAGCGGCGGCGAAGAAATAGCTGCGGCAAATAGCAAGAGCGCCCTCGCAAAAAGCGAAGGCGCTGGAGTTGCAGGTGAACGTTTGGCGCGGTTACTTGGACGAGAGCTTGATCCAGTCATCATGCGCGCGCCGCTTCAGCAGATCCCAGTCGCTTGCCGCGACGTCCCAGTTCACGATGGTCCGGTTGGCCTCCGCTATCTGGCCGTTCGCGACCGTCGAGGTCGACATCGAATCGTAGATGTAGACGCCTGCGACCAGCAGCAGCGCCCCCAAAATCATTCCCAGAAAAACGCGCATGGCAAACCTCCGGTGATTGCGAATAACGCGGTGAGGGGACGATGGTTCCCGTTCGGGCAGCGTGAACACTATCCTGAGGTGCACGGTCAGGCTCGCTCCTGCAGCGAAACCGCGAAGCCGTTACGCAGCGATGGCGCCTACATCAGGAACGCATCCTCCTCGTCGCAGGTCCAGCTAGCGGCGCTGAAGCAGGTGCTTCCGTCACCATATTGAGCGATTTCAGCTCATCCGGCTTGAAGACGAATAGTTTATCGTGGGGTGTCTCCATGGCATGCACCCAGACCTGCAGGCTGACGCCCATGTCACCGAGATAACGCTGGCAGCGCGCGGAGATGTTTTGGGCGACGCTCATCTCATCGCGTGTAGGACCGTTGGCGGCTGAACGGACCGCCGCCACCTGATGTACGCCGATTGTGGCCCTGTCGCCGGCGTGTCGATCGACGCCGCCGGCAAACGTCAGCGGGCACGACGACACGCAGTATCTTCCCGCCTCGACCTCGGTCGCGAATTTCCTTTCGCGAATGAGCCGCCCCATCGCCAGCGCATCGGCTACCGAACCGCCCGGCGAATTCAGCACCACGGTCTTGACGTAATCGCCGCGTTTGCCGACTTCCGCTGCGAAGGCCTCCGAAATTCCCGGCGTGATGGTGCCGGTCGCCATCAATTTGCCGCCGCTCACCAGCTCGAACGTCATCGGCTCGGCCATTGCGCCGTCCGGCCGCGGCAGCGGCACGAGGCGCTTGTCGCCGCCCGGCAACAATGGCGTCAGCATCGACGGCAGCATGCCGGGAAGATTCAGCGCGGGTGAACCCAGCTGGATCTCGGCCGGTGTCGCTGCAGAATCGGGAATGGCGATCCACCCCTGCACGCTGGCGAGGTCGACTGCGAGCACGGCGATCGTGACCGTGACGACGCTGCGGAAAATCCAGCGCAAAATTGCTTCGTCCGCATGGTCCGACAGCCAGGTATGAAAGCGTTGCCGTATGGTGGCGGATTGCGGCACGGCGCTACGCTATTTGGTGTGCCGTGCCGACGGCAGCGAGGTGACGTTTTCATCTGCAACCGGTGCGGGCTCGGCGTCGGGCTCCCGGTCGGCCTTCGCTTCTCCCGGCGTCATTTGGCGGGCATCCCCGACCTCGCGCGCCATCTGCAATGCCGCGATCATTTCGCTCGCGGTCATGTTCGACGCGCTGACCGCGGGAAGCCCTTCGCGCCTGATCGCAGCGTGCACCACGCAGAGAATCAGCACCAGCACGGCCGGCATCAGATCGATCGAGATCGCACCGGCCCAGCTCGGGATGAAATCGCCGGCATAGCGCAGCACCGCCTCCGCGGGCGACAGCGTCTGAAACCGGATTGGTTCGACCTTGGGTGTTGCCAGAATTTTATCCGCGGCGCCCGAGAGCGACGCCGCCTGTGCGGCAATCGAGCTTTCAACCTTGCCGACAACAGCGGTCTGGCGATCCGCAAGATCGGAGGTGCGGCCGCCCGCGGCGGGCGCGATGAAGCTCGACGACAGCGACGTCGCGGCGCGCTTGACCGCCGGCGCGACTGAAGTTTGCTGCAAATTGGCGATCACGCCCATCAGCGACAGCGACTCGGATGCGAATGCATCGCTGCGCGCCGAAATCGGTCCGCGATCGGAAACCAATTCACGCATCTTGGCGAGATCTTTGCTACCCTGCTCGTACAATGCCGAAACACGCTTGCCTGAGGCCTGGACTTCCTGGCCGAGACTGTCGAGCTGCCCGGACATCTGCGTCAGAAGCTGCACCACGGTGCCGGATCCGGCGGTGCCCGTGAGCGAACCGGCGCGCTCGGAATCGGCAAGCTTTGCGAAACGCGATGACGCCAGCTGGATATCCGGCAACAGTCCCTGCGCGGCGATGGCGTTGGTGTTGGCGGTATCGAGATCACGGGTGTAGTTCTGTACTGTGATGGCGAGATGCTGCTGGATTGCGGCGGCGCCGGCCAGCGCCGAGGCGTTCAGCCATGACGACATCGCCACGATCATCAACGAACCGAGCAGCAGGCAGCCGAACATCAAGCCACGACCGGTGCGATGGGTCACATGCGGCATGAAGTGCATCAGGAACACCCAGAACGCGTAGATGCCGACCGACACCGCGACCGAATAGATCACCGAGGCGAAGAACACCATTGTCGGGCTGCCATTCAGCAGTTCGCGGACGCCGAGATAAGTGTAGACGCCGGCCGCCAGTGCGAGGATCGCGGTAGTGAGCTTCAACGTCACTTCGAGGCGTGTGACGCCTTTCGACAGCAGCAGTGAAGCAGAAGGCTGGGCCTGTGACGCGAAGGCATTGTTCGGGGGCATCAGAGAGTTCCGTACGGTTGAAAACCAACTGAACAGCGCCCGCTGCCCGCTGAATGTTTATTTCCTGCAGATAAATTCGGACGAGATTATGTACAACCATCAGGCGCTTCACGAAGGCTTGAAGGAACTGTTAGCAGCGCACCGATGCGTGTGAGCGCCGTCACCGTTCCCCGCGCAGCCAGTTCAGTATCGCCCCGTTCATCTCGCGTGGATAGCAGTGGCTCAGATCGTCAATCTCTCGGTAGGTCACATCGGCACCGGCCGCCGACAAGGCCTGGTGCGTCTGCCGAGCCACCTGCACCGGAAACATCCAGTCGAGGCGGCCATGCACGAGATAGATTGGCAAGCCCCGCAATCTTTCCGCATCGGCCATTTCCGCCATCAGTGGATGGAAGGTGGCGGCAACCGGCGCGAGATGGGTGAAGGGAGAAGCGCTCTCCAGCCCGGAGACGTAGCAGAACGTGCCGCCGTCGCTCATCCCGGTCAGCAGCAGCCGGCTGGGATCGACGTTCCAGCGTGCTTGCACAGAAGCGAGAATGCGGGCGAGGTTCGCCGTGTCGGTGTCTTCTCCCATCAAGGCCCAGGTGCCAGTGGTCGCCGTGGGTGCGACGAGGATGGCGCCGTGGCTGCGCGCGTCGCGTAGCCAGCTCCACAGGAAGCCGCGCCCGTTGCCGCTGCCGCCATGCAGCGCCATCACCAGCGGCCATGTGCGGTCCGGCGTATAATATTCCGGCACGTAGAGCGAATAGCCGCCGCGGCTGCCAGGCTCGTTATCGACGTGCATGACGCCGGTGCCGTCCGTTACCGGCGCTGCCAGCCCCGCCGGCGTGTCGGCATCGTCGCGCAGCGCGGGATCGAGAAAATAGCGGTTGATCGCAGGGACCGCGCCGGCCAGCGGATACAGCGCTTCCTTGGCACGCGGAACGTATCGCAGCGCCCGGAATACGGTGCGAATACCGTCGGCCTGCTCGGGCGCGCCGCGCAATCCGTCGAATGCCGCAAGCGTCGCGTCGGTTGCGCTCTGCAATCGCCCGCGAACGCCGGCCAGTTCCTCGGGCCAGCCGTCGAATTGTTGGCGTGCTGCCCGCAAATCTTCGTCCGGCGTCCCGGCAGCGTCCATCACCGCACCAAAGTCCGGTGGGTGGAAATGCCGCGCGATGAAACCGAGCGTCTCCAGCGAACGCAGCAGCGGCGGCAGCAAAGCCGCGAGATGTTCGGAGACAACATCGCTCATTCGGGTTTCATAACATATTGGTGCCGGTTCGCGGCAAACACGCGGCGGCCACCGGCCAGCGCCGCGTTACGATAGCTGATGACGGCGGGGCAGACTACGCGTTCGGTGAAGGCTCGGCCTCGACCGGCGTTTGCTGCCTGCGGATGCGCTCGCGGTGCGCGGTGTAGAGCCCGCTGGCGACAATCACCGCCGCACCGCCGATGGTCCAGATATCGGGAACTTCGCCGAACACGAAAAAGCCGAGGATGCTGACCCACACCAGCTGGGTGTAGGAAAACGGCGCCAGCACCGAGGCATCGGCGTAGCGGAACGCCAGCACCACGATCCATTGCCCCGCGGTCGAGGCGACGCCGATGAATATCCCGAACAGGATGTCGTGCCAGCTCGGCGTCACCCACACCAGCGGCACCAGCGCGGAGATGACGCACACCCCGGTGATCGCGGACCACGTCATGGTGGTGATGGCGCGCTCGCGGCCGCTCATCATCCGCGTCATGATCAAGGTGCCGGCCCAGGCCAGCGCCGAGACGATGGGGAAAAAGGCTGCTGGATGAAAGGCTCCGCTGCCCGGCCGCAGGATAATCACGACGCCTATCAAGCCGACCGCCGTCGCAATCCAGCGGCGCAATCCGACGCTCTCGCCGAGAAAGACGATCGACAACGCGGTGACGAACAGCGGGGAGACGAAGCCGGTGGCGGATGCTTCCGCAATCGGAAGAAACCGCAGGCCGGAAATGAAGAACAACGAAGAAGCCAGCAGCGCGACACCGCGCATCACCTGCAAACCAGGTCGGCGGGACTGCAACGCAAACAGCGGAGAGCCCGGAACCATCGCCGGAGACATAATCAGGGCGAATACCAAAAACCTGATCCATGCGATCTCGATCGAGGGTAGCGTCGCAGATAAATATTTCGCCGTGACGTCGGAAATCCCGAGGAACACGGTCGACGCGAGGATCAGCGCGATCCCGCGGAACGGATGGTCGGCCCGCGCTGGCGCGGTGCGTTTTGCTGGCCGCTTGTTAGGCAACGGGCCTCTGTCCAGCCTGGCGGTTGTGGCGGGTGGCGGGGTCAACGTGAACTCGGGCGCTGGGAATCATCGAGCTGGGCAAGCACGTAAAAACGATAATTGGTCCGGATCGACAAGCTCCGAAAACAGGAAGCCGATATGCGCGATTGCGCGCGCAGCGGCTTCCTACAGCATCGGCAGGCTGCGCGGCCTGGTTCCCAGCGGAAAGGCCTTGTCGAGAGCTGCGAGTTCGTCGGCGGTGAGCACGAGTTCACCGGCGGCGGCGTTGTCGGCAGCGTGCGCCGGATTCGAGGCCTTTGGAATCGCGAACAGTTGCGG
>DASXJV010000125.1:0-2834 GCA_036497205.1 Bradyrhizobium sp. | reverse complement strand
GCCGACATCGTTTTCGTTGCCGTCAACTGGACGAAACTGCCGGCGGCGCTGCGGGGTCTGCCGGAATGGTCCGGTCGCATCGTCATCGATGCCAACAATCCGATCGAGGCTCCGTTGTTCAAGCCGGTCGATCTGAACGGTCGCGTATCGAGCGACGTCGTCGCGGATCTCGTAACCGGAGCACGCGTCGTCAAAGCGTTCAATCATCTGCGCGCCGAAGTGCTCGCTTCCGATCCGCGATCGGGGGGCGGGCGGCGCGTGCTGTTTTACTCCGGCAACGATGGCACTGCGAAGGCGGAGGTCGCGGCGCTCATCGAGAAGATTGGCTTTGTTGGGATCGATCTCGGCCCGCTCGCCGTCGGCGGCAAGCTCATGCAATTTCCAGGCGGCCCATTGCCAAATCAGAATCTCATCAAGATCAACTAACGAGAAAGCACAACGACAATCTGCGTCCGACGGCGCTTATTGGCCGCGCGTTGACGCGACGCCGCCAAATGCCGCTTCTGGCACATCGCAGAAGTGGGCGGCGTCCAACTTGAGTCTGCAATGGGCCGCATGCCGGACATTGGCGATGGGCTGCCGGCCCCTTAATTGATGAGTACACGCCGTAGTTAGCGTGGTCGTCTCAGCACATAAACTACCAATTTAGTTTGCGCGGCCTTTTGAAAGGCGGTGGTTTTGGGTCGCAAGGCGCAGCCCGCCTCCCAACCCCGAGGAAATCGCATTGTGGTGGTCTTATTGCTGCAGCTCGAAGGCGCCGGCGATGGTGAGGTGGACGTCGTTACCAACCACCGGAAGTGCCTCCTTGACGCCAAAGTCGCCGCGATGAATGACACCGGTCACGTCGAACCCGACCGTATAGGCCTCGTCCAGCGGGTTGACGCCCGCGCCGCCGAGATGCGCCTCCAGCGTGACCGGCTTGGTGAGGCCGTGCAGCGTGAGATTGCCCTCGATCGCGGCCGTGTGTTCGCCGGTCGGCGTGACCTTCGTCGAGGTGAAGGTTGCGGTGGGGAATTTGGCCGCGTCGAACCACTGCTCGCCCTTGAGCTCCTGATCGAGCACCGAAGATGTCGTCATCACCGACTGGATCGGAATGGAGACCGTGAGCTTCGACACAGCCGGATCGGCGGGATCGAGCTGCAAGGCTCCCGACGCGCCGGAGAAGACGCCGGAATAGTTGGTGAAGCCGAAATGCGAGACCGAGAAGATGACCTGGGTGTGATGCGGCTCGATCTTGTAGGTGCCCGCCCTGATGGCTTTCGGGCTCTGCGCGACGGCCTGCGCGTTCGCATGCGGCGCCGCGGCGGTAAAGCTGAAAAGCGCGATAACAGCGCCGGCGGCGAGAGAGTACGTCTTCATCAGCAGGATGTCCTTTGACTTTAGTAATGCAGGATGTCCTTCGACTTTGAGTAACCCCGCACGGACGGCGATCGTCCCGCGCGCCGATGACAATGATGTTACTGAACAGCCGGATGGAGGGAGACCACCTCAGCGCGCGCATAAAAAAAGCCGCCCCTGTCACCAGGAGCGGCTTTTTCGATTTCAGCGGCACTGGTGACCAGATTGGTTTGGGCACCAACAAATCTTCCCGGCGTAGCCAAGCGATGGGGAGGCTTTCACATGTCCCTTGATATTGACTAAGGGTCCAAATGAAAATCGCGTCCTGTTGCATTCCCTGCTGAAAGATAATCATGAATGGTAAGCTTGATCGGGTCAGTGTGAGCCGTGCGTCGGCTTTATTCCACCGATGATGTGCATAGGCACTATGCCGTTGCGCGAATACTCGTAAGCACGGCGCTGGCGCAGGCTTCGGTCGCTGACATATCCTCGGCACATTCGAACTGCAGCAAAAAAAGCCGATGCGCCCGACGCGATCCACGAGCCGTTACACACTGATCGCCATCATCCTTCATTGGGTGATGGCGCTGGGGATCGGAGCGCTCGTCGTCATCGGCTTGGTGATGACACATCTGAAGCTCGATCCGATGAGGTCGTTCCGGCTCTACCAGCTCCACAAGTCGGTCGGCATCACCATCCTTCTGGCGGCGCTCGTGCGCCTCGCATGGCGTCTGACGCATTGCCCGCCGGAACTTCCAACAGGGACGCCAGCGATCGAGCGGAAGGCGGCGTCAGGCGGCCACCTCATGCTCTACATTTTTCTGTTCGCCCTGCCGTTCACTGGTTGGGCGCTGGTCTCGGCCTCGGTGTTCGATATCCCGACCGTGCTCTACGGCATCGTGCCTTGGCCGCATCTTCCGATCCTCTCGACACTTGCGGACAAGCAGCCGGTCGAGGACCTTTTGACGGCCGTGCATGACTATGCGGCCTGGGCGTTTATCGCTCTCGTGGCTGTCCACGCCGCCGCAGCGCTACGGCATCATTTCATCATCGGCGACGATGTGTTGCTCCGGATGCTGCTAGGACACCGCCGCAAGCCATCCGCCCAACCGGCCCGGAAGGAGGGGCCAGCGTCATGATGACATTCTTCAAATTGCCCGTAAGGGTTCTGCTTACCGCCTCGCTGATCACACCGATCACCGCGTCCGCCGCGCCGGGCGATGCCGCGGGCTGGAAAGTCGATCCCGCAAAGAGCCGACTCGGCTTCTCCGGCACGCAGACCGGGGCGAAGTTCGAGGGCAAGTTCACAAAATACAACGCGGCAATCACCTTCGATCCCGATCACCCTGAAACCTCCCGCATCAGCGTCACGGTGGATCTCGCGAGCGCCGCCACCGGCGACATCCAGCGCGACTCGGCGCTACCGGGCAAGGACTGGTTCGATACAACTGCGTTTCCGCAAGCGAAGTTCGAGACGACCGTCGTCCACAAGAAGG
>DASXJV010000124.1:0-12586 GCA_036497205.1 Bradyrhizobium sp. | reverse complement strand
CGCTGCCAGCCTCATGACGCTGGTGAAGGTACGACTTGCTGGCCTGCGCCGGAGTCGACCGCCAATATGAATACGAGCCGGGTTGGTCGTCTGGGCCTGTCGGACGCAGAAGAGGACGCGCTCGTTCTCTTCATGCAAACGTTGACGGACGGGTTTATGCCCGTCAACCGGCCGTAAAGCCGGATCATGATGGGAGCGCAGGTCGGCGTGCGGGGCATCAACGTCGGCAGCAATGCAGTGCCTGATTTACTGGTGGGCCCGGCAGCAACCATAAGGATAAAAAAATATCCACGAAATCAACTAATTAGCAAAGTATGTTTTGGCTGCCTGCCAACAAAAAATACCAACAATTTTGGTTTAGCTCCAATCTGAATCCTTATTGATAACGTTAGATAAAGCGTGAACAATCACGAACCCGGCCAGGTTACGACCGTGCCCGGGCTCCACCTCTTGGGCCACAACGTTCCAGCGCCCGAACTGACCATGCTCCCTATCTCCACCATTGAGATCGGTGATCAAATCTTACCGGTCGATGCTAGCGCGGTGGAGGCGCTGAAGAAGTGTTTTCGATTGATCGCCAAGTCGTCCCGGTGCCGATCCGCAAGCATCAGGATGGTCGCTACGAGCTGATCTCGGGCTACGCTGACATTTGTGCGATTACGTGATCTTGGTCGCAGTGACGTATAGCGTTGGTAGTCTCCGGCCTTTCCGATTTGGACATGTGACGGCCAGCCAAAGGCCGCGCCTTTCGTTGGCGCACCGCCGACGCCCCGCTTTTGCGCATTCGGGATCGAGCAGCATAGGAACAAACCGTCCGCGCGCTCGTTTGGGGGGAGCCCATGGTGTCATTCCATGAATGCACCAGACGGCGGTCGGCAACAGCACAACACACAAAGATCGCGTCATGACGAAGCTGTCTTTCATGGCAAACGCAATCGCCGCAACGATGCTTTCGACTGGGAGTTTGAGCGCTCTCGCCCAGCCCGTTCGCCCCCCGGATCAAGCTGCCATCGGCGCAAATGTCGCGTGTCCGGTCAATCATGATCGGCTGGCCGACATCCTGAAAAAGAGCGTCAAGCCGTCCGGAGGGCCCAGCAATGGTGGGCTCGATAACAACGAGTGGGCCGCCGTCGTAAATCGGCAGGGCGTGGTCTGCGCGGTCGCCTATAGTGGCGGCAAGGTGGACGACCAGTGGCTCGGCAGCCGTGCCATCGCCGCCGAGAAGGCGAATACTGCCAACGCCTTCAGCCTTAGAAGCATGGCGATAGCGACCGCCAACCTTTATGCTGGAGCGCAGCCCGGCGGCTTCCTGTTCGGCGCAGGACTGAGCAACCCGCCGCTGCCCGATGTGCTTTATGCTGGCCAGCCACAGGATTTCGGGAGCAATCATGATCCGATGGTCGGCAAAGTGGTGGGCGGCGTCATCGTGTTCGGCGGCGGACTCGCGCTCTACAACACCGACGGTATTGCCGGCGCGCTCGGCGTCAGCGGCGACAGTTCCTGCGCGGACCACAATGTGGCGTGGCGCGTGCGCCACTTCCTGGGGCTCGATAACGTGCCGGCGGGCGTCAGTCCGAACATGAAGGACGCGATCATCTATGACATCGGATTCAACGGCAAGAGCGGGTCCGGATACGGGCATCCCAAGTGCAATGGCAAGGAGGACCAGATCGCAGTCGACCTTGGCGCAGGGGTCGAGGCCAATATAGTACGCTAACGGACCGAACTATTCACTCAGCCCTTTG
Organism: Bradyrhizobium sp.; assembly: GCA_036497205.1. Classification (GTDB taxonomy): domain Bacteria; phylum Pseudomonadota; class Alphaproteobacteria; order Rhizobiales; family Xanthobacteraceae; genus Bradyrhizobium. The sequence goes on along the minus strand of DASXJV010000124.1, from coordinate 10,841 downwards.
ATCCAAGTTTGGAACTGCGGGGCTTCTGATGGCTTGTACGTTGCCGCCGCGTTAGTTTGCCGCGCGGCTGCAACCTTCGCAGAGGAATGAAGCATGCTCGGGCGGGCCTTCAATTTTTTTCTCGCGCTTGCGACATTTGCGGGCGCTGTACTGATTGGCTCCGGGTGCAAGGCTCAGGTCCCCTTGCCCAATCCATCTGACCTGCGGAGCCGAATGAATGACCCGGCCCAGTGGCCTATGGCAGCCCGTGACTACGCCAATACGCGTTACAGCGCGCTCGAGCAGATCAATGCCTCCAATGCCTCGCGTCTGCAACTGGCCTGGACCTTTTCGGTCGGCGCCGATCGAGGCCAGGAAGCGGCGCCGATCATCGTCGACGGGACGATGTATGTGGTCGGGCCTTATGCAGGACCTTATCCGAATCGAGTGTTCGCCCTCAACGCAACAACCGGCGAATTGAGATGGTCCTATGCGCCGAAGCCGGATCCGGCGGCGGCAGGCGTTGCGTGCTGTGACGTCGTCAATCGCGGCCTCGCCTTCGACAACGGCAAGGTCTTTCTGAACACCTTGGACAACCACACCGTCGCGATCGATGCCGCCACCGGCAAGGAGTTGTGGCACATCAAACTCGGTGAGATCAATCGCGGCGAGACCATCACCATGGCGCCGGTGGTCGCCAAGGGGAAAGTGCTCGTCGGCAATAGCGGCGGCGAGATGGGCGTGCGCGGCTGGGTCACGGCACTCGACGAAAACACCGGCGCCATCGCCTGGCGCGCCTACGCGACCGGGCCCGACAAGGACGTGCTGATCGGCGAAGATTTCAAGCCTTTCTATGACAGCCTCAAGGGCAAGGACCTCGGAATCAAGACCTGGCCGGCCGATCGTTGGCAGGTCGGCGGCGCGACGATGTGGGGCTGGATCTCCTTCGATCCCGATCTCAACCTGATCTATTACGGCACCGCCAATCCGAGCCCATGGAATGCCAACCAGCGCAGCGGCGACAATCTCTGGAGCACGTCGATTTTCGCCCGCGACATCGATACCGGTCAGGCCAAGTGGGCCTATCAGGTGAACCCGCACGACCTGTTCGATCATGACGAGATCAACGAGAACGTGCTCGTCGACCTGCCGATCAACGGAACGGCGCGAAAAGTGCTCATCCATCCCGGTCGCAACGGCTACATGTATGTGATTGACCGCACCAGCGGCGAGGTGCTGTCCGCCGACGGCTACGACTTCATCAACGCCTACAAGGGCGTCGACCTGAAGACCGGCAGGATCATTCCAAACGAGGAGAAGACGCCGGTTCTGGGCAAGACCATCGAGAACATCTGTCCGACTGCGCCCGGCGCCAAGGACTGGCAGCCGACCGCGTGGTCGCCGCGCACAAAATTGCTTTACGTTCCGCACCAGCACATGTGCATGAATTTCAAGGCCTCGCAGGTCGGCTACATCGCCGGCACGCCGTTCGTCGGGGCCGATGTCGATATGTATGCCGGTCCCGGCGGCTACCGCGGCGAGTTCATGGCTTGGGACCCGATCGCGCGAAAGAAGGTCTGGGAGATTCACGAAAAGTTCCCGGTGTGGTCCGGTGCCCTGGTTACAGCGGGCGACGTCGCGTTCTATGGCACCATGGACCGGCTGTTCAAAGCCGTCGACGCCAGGGACGGCAAGCTACTCTGGCAGTTTCGCGCCGGATCCGGCTTCATCGGCCAGCCGGTCGCCTACCAGGGCTCCGACGGCCAGCAATATGTCGCGATCCTGTCGGGCGTCGGTGGCTGGCCCGGCGTCGTCGCCAACGCGGAAGTCGATCCGCGCGTGCGCAACGCGGCGCTCGGATTTGCCGGCGGCACGCAAGATCTTCCGTTCTACACGGCAGGCGGCAGCGAGCTTTTGGTGTTCAAGCTCGGCGATGCAGCTTCCGCCACTCCGCAGGACAACGGGCATGCGGTACCCCGCTAACATCATCATTTTCCTGCTGGCGCTGCTCGCCGGCCCAACAGCCTCGGCCGGCGAGTTGGCCGCTCCCGATGCGTTGCGCGTCTGTGCCGATCCGAACAATCTTCCTTTTTCCAACCGCTCGCGCGAGGGTTTTGAGAACAAGCTGGCGGAAATGATCGCGCAACAGCTCGGAAAACCGGTGTCCTACACTTGGTGGGCGCAGCGCCGCGGGTTCATCCGCCATACGCTTAACGCCCGCGACTGCGATCTGGTGATGGGCGTGCCGGCCCACTACGATTTGGTCGAAAGCACAAAGCCTTATTATCGCTCGAGCTACGTGTTCGTCAGCCGGCAGGATCGCCATCTGGATCTGACCTCGATGGTGGATCCCCGCCTGCATAAGCTGACCATCGGCGTCCACCTGATCGGCGACGACGGTAACAACACCCCGCCAGCTCACGCGTTGGGACAGCAGGATATCGTTGAAAATGTCCGCGGCTATCTGATCTACGGCGACTATCGGCAGCCCAATCCACCCTCGCGGTTGATCGAGGCGGTCGAACGCGGCGACATCGACGTGGCGGCTGCCTGGGGTCCGTTTGGCGGCTATTTTGCGAAAAGCTCCAGCGCGCCGCTGACGGTTACGCCGATCACCGACACCGAGCGCTTTGCGCCGCAGCAGTTTCAGTTCGAGATCGCCATGGGCGTGCGAAAAGGCGATCACCAGCTCCGCGACCGCCTGAACGAGTTCATCGATAGCCATCCCGCCGAGATCGCAGCGCTGCTGAGAGGCTTCGGCGTCCCGTTGATCGAGCCGCAACGCACCGCCTCGGGAGGACATTAGCATGGCAGCCTTCCATTGGCGCACCGCATCGCTTTCCGTGCTGATCATCTTGCTCGGCATCGGTGCCACGCGAAGTCAGCAGAGCCTGCCGCAATCCGAGGAGGGCGTGAGCCTGCGGCCAGATTTCGGCGAAACCGTCGGTGGCGGCCGTCCTGGCGCTTTCATGCAAGTGCCGATCAGCCACCTCTTCCCCGGCGCGCAGCCGAGCCGGCCGGAAATCAAGAATCCGGTGCAAGGCGACCCCAAGGCGCTCGAGCGCGGCATGAAATATTTTCTCAGCTTCAACTGCGTCGGCTGCCATGCGCCGAATGGCGGCGGCGGCATGGGCCCGGCGCTGAGCAACAATGTCTTCATCTACGGCTCGGCGCCGGAAAACATTTATCTTTCGATCTATCAGGGCCGGCCGAACGGCATGCCGGCCTGGGGGTCGGTATTGCCGGATGCCGTGATCTGGGACCTTGTGACCTATATCGGCAAGATCAGCAATGAGCCGTCCCGCGAATGGGGCCGCACTTTTGCGGCCGACCCGCTGTCGCCAGCCGTGGAGCAGGTGCCTTCCGAGCAGGCCACGACACCCGATCCGTGGTCGCTCACCAAGAAATTCGAGTCGGGCCAGAAGCCGTGACTGGTTTGAACGATCGGAGCTCGCTGTGAGCCATCGGTCCGCAACCTCGGGTGATAACGGGACGGCGCGCCGTTGCCGCCGCCGGCTGGTCCATGCGCCCTTGGCGCTGCTGCTCTCGATGGCGTCAGGCCCAGCGCGCGCCGGTGCGCCGCTCAACTACATGTTCACGCACGGCGTTCGCGCCCTGCAGATTTCCCATCTCGCCTGGTTCACGTTGGGTGTCTCCGTTCTGGTGATCGTTATCATGATTGTGCTGGTGCTGGCCGGCATCTGGCGCCGGCGCCCGGTCGCGCCGCCTGTCCTTCCCGGCGAGGCGCTGGTGGAACGGCCGCAGGGCGGGGCATCCTGGATCTATGTCGGCGTCGGCCTGACCACCGTCGTCTTGTTCGCGACCATGGTCTGGACCTTCGTCACGCTGGCCGACATCTCGCTCCCGCCCGGCGCCGCGGCGGTTCGACTCGAGATCACCGGGCATCAATGGTGGTGGGAAGTGCGATACCTGTCCGACGAACCTTCGCAGGAATTCACCACTGCCAACGAGATCCACATCCCGGTCGGCAAGGTGGTCTCGGTCAAGTTGCGGACGGCGGACGTCATTCACTCCTTCTGGGTCCCTGCCCTGGCCGGCAAGACCGACCTGATTCCCGGACAGCAGAACGAGAGCTGGCTGCAGGCCGAGCATGAGGGCGTCTATCGCGGCCAATGCGGCGAATATTGCGGCGACCAGCACGCCCATATGGGTTTTGAGGTGATCGCCTCGCCGCCCGACCAGTTCGAGCAATGGCGAAAGCAGCAATTGCTAGCCGCAAATTCGGGTCAGATCGCATCCGCCCATTCCGGTCAGGCGTTGTTCGCCAGCCGTTGTGGCATCTGTCACACCGTCCGCGGCACCCTTGCCGGCGGCGTGGTCGGCCCGGACCTCACCCATGTGATGAGCCGGCAGAAGATCGCTGCTGCAACCCTGCGCAACAATCCGGGCTGGCTGGCCGCCTGGATCGCCGACCCCCAGCACATCAAGCCCGGCAATCTGATGCCGCGCCTCGATCTGTCGGGACCGCAGCTCGCAGCGGTGCGCGACTATGTACAGAACCTGAAGTAGGAGCGCGCTGATGACGGCGGCCGAATATGATCGCGTCCCTCGCCTGGCGCCCCGGGATTATCAATCGCCGCTGGCCAAGAAACTAAAGGCGCTGTGGGAAACCAAGCCCGGCCTGATCGGCTGGCTGTCGTCGGTCGATCACAAGGAGATCGGGCTGCGCTACATCGTCACCGCCTTCGTTTTCCTGATCGTCGGCGGCATCGAGGCGCTGATTTTCCGCATCCAGCTGGCCCGGCCCGAGCAGAACTTTCTCAGCCCGACGCAATACAACCAGCTGTTCACGATGCACGGCGCCACCATGATCCTGTGGTACGCCTTCCCGATCCTGACAGGGTTCAGTGTCTACCTGCAGCCGCTGGTGCTCGGCACCCGCGACATGGCGATGCCACGGCTGAACGCTTTCACCTATTGGGTATTCCTGTTCTCCGGGCTCTACCTTTATGTCGGTTTTGCAATCGGCTCGGCGCCGAACGCCGGCTGGTTCGACTACGTGCCGTACGCGTCGCGGCAGTTTAATCCCGGCCTCAACATCGACTTCTATGCGCTCGCCAACATTTTGCTCGGCATCTCCACCACCCTCGGCTCGATCAATTTCGTCGTCACCATTTTGCACATGCGCGCCCCCGGCATGTCGATCAACCGGATGCCGATCCTGAGCTGGGGCACGCTGACGATTTCGGTCGGCAACCTGTTTGCGATGCCGAGCGTCACGCTGGCCTTCTTCCTGCTCTGGATGGATCGCCAGTTCGGCACCCATTTCTACCGCCCGCCTTCCGGCCAGCCGCTGTTGTGGCAGCATCTGTTCTGGATGTGGGGGCATCCCTGGGTCTACATCATTGTGCTGCCCGCGTTGAGCATGGTGTCGGAAGCGCTGCCGGTGCTGTGCCGGCGGCCGCTGGTCGGCTACACCGCCGTGGCGCTCGCCACCGTCTTGACCATGGTGCTCGGCTTCGGGGTCTGGCTGCACCACATGTTCGCCACCGGCTTGCCCAGCGTGGCACTGGCGTTCTTCAGCGCGGTCTCGCTGGTCATCGTCATTCCGAGCGCCGTGTCGGCCTTCGCCTGGGTGGCGACGATCTGGACCGGTCGTCCGGTATTAAACACCGCTTTTCTATTCTTCGCCGGGTTCATCATCGTGTTCGTCATCGGCGGCGTCTCCGGTTTCATGACCGGATCGGTGCCCGTCGACTGGCAGCTCACCGACACCTATTTCGTCGTCGCCCACATTCACTACGTGCTGATCGGCTGGAATTTGTTCGCGGTGATGGGCGCCGCCTATGTCTGGTATCCGAAAATGTTCGGCCGCCTGCTCGACGAGCGCCTCGGACGCTGGAATTTCTGGCTGATGTTCATCGGCTTCAACCTCGGATTCTTCCCGATGCATCTGAGCGGCCTGATGGGCATGCCGCGCCGGGTCTACACCTATCCGGAAGGGATGGGACTCGATACGCTCAACCTGATGACCACCATCGGTTCTTACGTCCTCGCCTTCGGTTTCCTGCTGTTCCTCATCAACGTCTTCATCAGCCACCGGCGCAGTGAGCCGGCCGGTCCCAATCCTTGGGACGCGGCGACGCTCGACTGGACCACGCCCTCGCCGCCACCGCCCTATAATTTCGTCGTGATCCCGACCTTGGCCACACGCACCCCGCTGTGGGAGAGCCGGCTCAACGAAGGACCGTATCGCTCCGAGCTCGGCCAGGGCATGCCGCTCGACCATGGCAAAGAGGTGCTGGCCACCAGCACGCTGGATGCCCAGCCGGAGGCGATCATCCGCATGCCCGAGGATTCGATCATGCCGCTGTTGCTCGCGCTGGCGCTGACGGCATTGTTCGCGGGACTGATCATAAAACTGTGGTGGCTGGTGATGGCCTCGTTCGCGGTCGGCCTCGTGTTCCAGCTGATCTGGCTCTGGCCCCGTGCCGAGTTCGGCGAGCGGAGGCCTGCATGAGCACCGTTTCGATTCCCAGCCGCGATCTGCCGGTCGGCAGCGTCAGGCCGCACGCCTTCGGCTGGTGGGGCATCATCGCCGGCATCATCACCGAGGCGTCGTTGTTCGCCTACCTCTTGTTCGGCTACTACTATTTCGCGATCCAGCCACACGGCGAAGCCTGGCCGGCGGAGATGCCGAAATTTTCGCTGTCGGCGCCCAACACCGTCATTCTGTTGATCAGCAGCGTTGCGGTCTGGTTCGGCGAGCGTGGCGCGCAACATGGCGCCCGCGGCAAGCAGGTGGCGGGTCTCGGCCTCGGGTTCGTCCTCGGGGTGATTTTCGTTCTCATCCAGGTGTTCGAGTGGAAGTCAAAATCGTTCTCGATCAATTCGGGCCCGTACGGCTCGATCTTCTTCGTCGTCACCGGATTCCACATGGCCCATGTGGTGCTGGGCCTGCTGTTGCTGCTGCCCCTGACGCTGTGGTCCGCGCTCGGCTATTTCGGGCCGCAGCGCAACGCGCCGGTATCCATCGGCGCCATCTACTGGCACTTCGTCGACGCGGTCTGGCTGGTCGTATTCTTCAGCCTCTACATCACTCCCTATCTCGGACTGCGCCATGGCTCCTAGCGCCACCATCGACCATCACGCCCATCCGGCGCCGCACCGCGACCGCGTCCGGCTGGCCGGCCTGATCGGTGCCTTGTTCCTGCCGCCGCTGGCCTGGTCGCTGCACCTCGTTGCCAATTACAGCGTTGCTGTCCGCTCGTGCTATCCCGATGGCGCGCCGCAGGTGTCACCGTCGCTCGACAAGCTTTGGCTGATCCTGATTATCGTCGATGTCGTGAGCCTCGTGATTTCCGCGACCGCGGCGGCCATGGCCTATCGAAACTGGACCGCAAGTGCGCGGGAACTGGCGGAGACGGATTCACTGATGGTCGAGACCGGCGAAGGCCGCACCCGCTTTCTCGCCATCTGGGGACTCCTGATCGGTATCGGCTTCTTCGTGGCCGTGGGCTTCGACCTCGTCGGACTGTGGATCCTCCCGATATGCAGCTGACGTCGACCATTGCCCTATTGGGCCTGCTTCTCACCGCGCCATCGGCGGTTTTGGCGCATGAGGGCCACGCGGACGGACATTGGTCCGCCGACCTGCTCCTGACCGGCTGGACCGCCGATCCCGCCACCCTGGTTCCGATCCTGATCGCAACCATCTGGTACGCGGCTGGGGCCGTTCGCGCCCGGCGTGAAGGCAGGAGCGAGGCCGTGCCGCCCGGCCGCTGTCTCGCATTCGCCGGCGGGATTACCGTCCTCATCATCGCGCTGCAATCGCCGATCGATACCCTCAGCGAGGACCTGTTCTCGGTCCACATGGTTCAGCACCTGCTACTGATGCTGGCGGCGCCGCCCCTTCTGGTCTGGAGCGATTGTCCGCTGACGTTTTTGCGGGCGCTGCCGCCCGGGGTTCGCAAGGCCATCGGGCGCTACTGGGCCGGATCGAACCTGAACCGCGTTTACAACGCGTTGATGCATCCGCTGGTGGTCTGGGCGTCCTTTTGCGGCGCCTTCGTGTTCTGGCATTCGCCCGGCCCGTATCAATGGGCGCTCGACAGTAATCCCGTCCACATCGCCGAGCACCTCTGTTTCTTTCTCACTTCCCTCGCCTTCTGGTCGATCGTCCTGAGCCGACCGGGAGAACGGCGGCGGCTGCAGCACGGGCCGACGCTGCTGTTCGTGGTGTCCACTGCCGTCCTGAGCGGGCTGCCCGGCGCGCTGATGATTTTTTCGCCGCGGCCGCTCTATCCAGGCCACGCCGCGGGCGTTGCCCGCTGGGGCTTGACGCTGATGCAGGACCAGCAGCTCGCCGGGCTGATCATGTGGATCCCGGCCGGGGCGGCCTATGTGCTGGCCTCCGCCTTCATTTTCCTGCGCTGGCTCAGTGACGCCGAATTGCGCGCCACCCGCGCGGCGCGGCGCGGCTTGCCGGTGATCCTGGTTCTTGCGCTGTCGGGTCTCCTGTTGTGCGGCTGCGGTCAGGACGACCCGACGCCGATCGCCAATTTCAACGGCGATCCCCATCGCGGGGCGGCACTGATCCAGCAATATGGCTGCGGCGGTTGTCACACCATTCCGAACGTGGCCCATGCCAACGCCAATGTCGGACCGCCGTTGCAGCGTATCGGGACCCGAACCTATATCGCCGGCGTGCTCAATAATTCGCCTGAGAACATGGCGCTGTGGATCGAGAATCCGCAGAAGATCCTGCCCGGCAATGCCATGCCGGCACTGGGAATCTCGCAAAAGGATTCGCGGGATATCACCGCGTTCCTCTACGGCCTTAAATGAGGCTGCGCTCGGTTCGGCCCCGATCTGCGACGGGCGCGCTCAGGCATGCCGCCCGCGAAGGCCGACCAGCTCCGCCGGAAAAATCAACCGTTCCTCTTGCTCAGGAGATCGCCGGCTTGCTTTCGCTGATGGACGTCGCGGCGTTGTTACTGACCCTGTGCGCCGTTTTCGGCTGGGCCAATTATAAGTTCCTGCCACTGTCCCGCAGCGTCGGCCTCCTGGTCATGAGCGTCGCCACGTCCGCCGTGTTGCTGGGCTTGAACGCGCTGTTTCCGAAACATCGTCTGTTTGCGCTGCTGACGGATACGCTACGCCAGATCGATTTCATCGCGATCATTCCGTCGCAATAAATGCCGGGTTTGTTGGCATTAGTTCAAGCCCGTTCGCGGAAGGCGTGGCCCATTCGCAGATTGAGGGAGCCTATCGGCTCCCTTCGGCATTTCTGGGAGGCATTAGATGGGCAAGAAACCTGTGAAGAGCGCACCGGCAAAGGTGGATCAAGTCTACGTCGTGGACTTGACGCCAATGGCAAGCCGCGCGGTGCTCGGTTCACCATCCCGACCATCTGCAAGCCGCTGTCGCCGCTATCGGCAATGGATCGCGCACCAAGCAAGAACAAAGGAAAGCTGTTTCTGTGGGGATAGCTGTGGGAGCACAGAAAATGCGCAAGCCGTGAACCTGATAACCGACTGATTTCGCTGGTGGGCCCGGCAGGACTCGAACCTGCAACCAGACCGTTATGAGCGGCCGGCTCTAACCATTGAGCTACAGGCCCCGCCGGGGTGCCGCTCGCGCGACAGGCAACGGTGCCGACACCCCTTACAATGCGGCTAGCGATCCGGCAATGCTGCGTTCTCTTGTCCTTATCAATCCACCGAGACCCCGGCGAACTCGACCACCTTGCGCCATTTCTCGGTCTCATCAGCGACGAGCTTGCCGAATTCGGCCGGCGTCATCGGCTTTGGAATTCCGCCGATTTCGGCAAGCCGCGCGACCAGCTTGGGATCTTTCAGCGCTTCGCCGACCGCCTTGTTGAGGACGTCGACGATTTCCGGCGGCGTGCCTTTTGGCGCAGAGATGCCGTAGAATCCAACCGACTCGAAGCCGGGCACGGTCTCGGCGATCGCCGGAAACTCCGGTACGCCAGGCCAGCGCTGCGGCGAGGTGACACCAAGCCCGCGCATGGTTCCTGCGCGCACCTGTTCGAGCGCGCCGGGCAGGTTGTCGAACAGCACCTGCACCTTGTTGGAAATCAGGTCCGGATAGGCAATCGCCGAGCCGCGATAGGGCACGTGGATCATGTCGACGTGGGTAAGCGCCTTGAACAATTCCGCCGACATGTGCACCGACGTACCATTGCCCGACGAGGCGAATGCGACCTTGCCGGGATTGGCCTTGCAGTAGTCGATGAACTCCTGGACGGTTTTGACCGGCAACGATGTCGGCACTACCATCATATTGGTCAGTTGCATGATGCTCGCGACCGGGACGGTGTCGCGAATGAAATCGTAGGGCAGTTTCTTGTAGAGCGATGCGCTGATGGCGTTGTTGGGTGCTACGAAGAGCAAGGTGTAACCGTCCGGCGGCGAGGTAACCGCCGCTGCGGCTGCGAGATTGCCGCCGGAGCCGGCGCGGTTTTCCACGACGAACTGCTGGCCGAAATGCTCCGACAGCCATTGGCTCATGATGCGTGCCACGATATCGACCGGTCCGCCGGCGGCGAAACCGATCAGCCAGTGCACTGGGCGGTTCGGATAATCGGCGGCGGATGACGGCATAACGCCGGCCGCGAGGCTCGCTAGACAAACCAAACTGAACATAACTGCGCGCAAGAATGCGATCATAATCTCTCCCGTCATATCTTTGTCGTTGCCGTCGAACACAAGATCGACACAACAGAGCTTTTTGCGAGCTTTTTGGCGCTCGTCCCATGCATGCTTTCATACAAATGGGAATTTGCCTACATTGCCTTTTGGCGAATATCTTTTAAACGGGTCCGCGCGTTCGCGGCGGCGCGCCAGTGCTTGAGGTCGGCCATGAACATCGCTCGTATC
>DASXJV010000123.1:0-11530 GCA_036497205.1 Bradyrhizobium sp. | reverse complement strand
CTTGAACACCAACGCCACAGCGGAATCTGATTACACCTATGTGCTGATCGATTGTCCGCCGTCGCTCAATCTTCTCACCGTCAATGCGATGGCTGCATCCGACGCGATCCTGGTGCCGTTGCAGTGCGAGTTCTTTGCGTTGGAGGGCCTGTCGCAGTTGCTGCAGACGGTGGAGCAGGTGCGCACCACGCTCAATCCCAATCTGTCGATCCACGGTATCGTGCTGACCATGTTCGACTCGCGCAACAATTTGTCGAACCAAGTCGTCGCCGATGTCAGGCAGTTCATGGGCAGCAAAGTCTACAACACCATGATCCCGCGCAACGTGCGCATCTCCGAGGCGCCGTCTTACGGCAAGCCGGTGCTGGTGTACGATCTCAAATGCGTCGGCAGCGAAGCCTATCTCAAGCTTGCGACGGAAGTGATCCAGCGCGAGCGCGAGCTGCTCGCGCATTAGAGCATGATCCGGAAACCCGAGAGGGTGAAGAGAAGCTCTCTCAGACCTCTAACGCCGAGCTTCCGGATTCGCTCGTTTCACTCGCGCCCCGGAATGACGGCAGTTTGGCGAAAACTCTAAGACGAAGTGAAACAGGAGCGCTTAAGTTGAATCCAAGGGAGCTGGCGATGGCCGACGAAGCGCGTTCGCGACTGGGCCGCGGTCTTGCAAGTCTGATCGGAGATGTCGGCGGCGAGGCCGCGCATCTGGACCGGCCGCGCGGGCAGCGCAAGGTGCCGATCGAATTCCTCAAACCCAATCCGCGCAATCCGCGCCGTGATTTTGCCGATGCCGAACTCGGCGAGCTCGCCGACTCGATCAAGCAACACGGCCTGATCCAGCCGATCGTGGTGCGGCCGGTAAAGGGCGTGCAGGATCGCTACGAGATCATCGCCGGCGAGCGCCGCTGGCGCGCATCGCAGATCGCCGGCTTGCACGAGGTGCCGATCGTGCCGGTCGAAGTCAGCGACAGCGACGCGCTGGAGATCGCGATCATTGAAAACGTGCAGCGCGAAAATCTCAACGCGATCGAAGAGGCGCAGGGTTATCACGCGCTCGCCAACGAATTCAAACGCGGCCAGGATGAGATCGCGAAGATCGTCGGCAAGAGCCGCAGCCACGTCGCCAACATGATGCGCCTGACAAAACTGCCCGCCGAGGTGCAGGCCTACATTGCATCGGGCCAGCTGTCGGGCGGCCATGCGCGCGCGCTGATCGGTGTGCCCGATCCGACTGCCGCCGCCAAACGCATCGTCGAAGAAGGACTCAACGTGCGTCAGGCCGAGGCGCTGGCGCATGTCGAGGGTGTGCCGGAACGCAAGCCGCAAAAGGCGCGCGGCGGTAAAGTGAAAGATCCCGATACGATCGCGCTTGAAAAACGGGTCAGCGATGCGCTTGGCCTTGCGGTCAGCGTCGATCACCGCAATCCCGGCGGCACCGTGCAGATCCGCTACCGCGACCTCGATCAGCTCGACGAGATTGTGCGAAGGCTGGATATGGGCAGTTAATGCGTCATTCCGGAGCGCCCGCAAGCGCCAACCCGGAAATCTCGTGTCAATGACTTCTGGATTCCGGGCTCGCTCGTTTCACCCGCGCCCCGGAATGACAGCTTATTCAATAGCGCTCACCCCCGCCGCTTCGCATTTACCGCGATCGACAGCAGGGCACGCTGCGCGATCACGGCTGCCAGCGGCGCCTGCTTGCGCATTTCCAGCGCCGCGGTGGCGAGTTGATCGATGATCGCTACCAGCCGCGCCGCATCGAAATTGCGCAGCGCGGTTTCGACATTTCCCTTTCGCGAAAAATGCAGGCGCGGAAATCCGCTGTCGAGCAATGTCGATATCGGCGTTCCCTCGGCAACCGCGAGAGCCGATTTGTGCAGCCACGCCGCCTGACGCTGGGCGGCGGAAATGATCATACCAGGATAGATGCCGGCGATCATTGCCTTGGCGAATTCGGTTTCGACCGCGGCGGAATTTCCGGCAAATGCGCCGTCCACGATCGGATCGACCTTCAGCTCGGAAGCATCCGCAACCACCGCCGTCACATCCTCAAGCGTCACCTCGTGTTCGCCGTACGCATAGAGCGCGAGCTTGCGCAGCTCGTTGCGCGAGGCCCGGCGGTCGCCGCCGAGCAGGGACATCAATGCCGCGCGCGCGTCCGGCGCGATACGCAAATTGGAAACCCGCAATTCATCTTCGATCAATTTTGCAAGATCACGTTCGCCGTCGGGATAGCAGCCGATCGCGACAGCAGTCTTGGCGCGCTCGCACGCCTTGCGCAGCGGCGACTCCGGCCGCAGCTCGCCGGCTTCGATCACGATGCGGCAATCTTTCAGCGGCGAATCGGCCAATGTGTCGACGCCACTGGCGAAACTGCGCGATCCGGCGCGGACGCGAATCGCGCGGCGGCCGCCGAACAGCGGCATCGTCATCGCTTCATCGACCAGCCGCGACGGCTCGGCCGAGAGCTCGTCGCCATCCAGTTTCACAAGCGAAAACGGATCGTTGGGGTCATCGACCGCGGAAGCCAGCAGCGCATCGGCGCGCTCGCGCACCAGGCCGGCATCTGGACCGTAGAGCAGGATGATCGGACGGCCCGGATCGGGCCGGGCGAGAAACGCGTCGATTTCCTTTCCGCGAAGCGCGACCATCGAATTTGGATCCATCTGAATTCCGGCGGCTCGGTGATGCCGGTGCGCTCCCTCTCCCGTTGGGAGAGAGCTGGGGCGAGAGGTTACGGTCTATCGATAGGCCAGAACCCCTTACCCGAATTGCTGCGCAATTCGACCTCTCCCGATGGAGGAGGTGAAGCCGAGCGCGCCACAGCGATTACGCTGAGCACTGCATCAGGTGCCGGCGACGAAGAACGCCGCCAGCCGGGTCTGGATATTTTCCGCGATTTCCTGCGCCGCGCGATCTTCCGCGTCGCGGAAGGCGCGGGAGCGGGCGAAGCGCTGGTAGGAGCCGGGCATGTCATAGGACACGCGCGAAAACGTGGTGCCGGTCATGACCGATTTGTTCGAAGCGATTTCGATCAGATTGTATTGCGCATCGATCCCGTAGTTCTCGCTGGACGGCAGCGCGGTGTTCGGATCGATTATCAGCGACGAGCGGCTGCTGTTGAACCGGAGCACCAGCCGGTGGGTAGGCGGCATGCCAGTGGCGTTGCCATAGAGCTTGAATGCCAACGCATTGCGGATTTCCACGCCTATTCGCGCATCGCGCGAAGCGTTGGGCTTGTCCACGGGCGGCAGTTCCACCCCCATCAGCTTTTCCCGCAGGGCGGGCGTGCCGTTGGTATGTTCGGCGTACATCGGCTGAAAGCACCCGGCCGTGAGCGCCGCCAGTGCGGCCACGGCGAGACACCGAGCGGCGATGCGGAATCTAGCCAACGACATTCACGATCCTCATGGGAACAATAACGACCTTGCGGACAGCTTTGCCGCCGAGCGTCTGTTTTACCGCATCGAGGGCCAAAACGGCAGCCTCAATTTCCGGATTCTGGGCATCGCGGGCCACCGTGACCTCACCCCGTTTCTTGCCGTTGACCTGAACCACCAGCGTCACCGTGTCCTCAACCAGCAAATCGCGTTCGATTTGGGGCCAACCGGCCTCCGAAACCAGGCCGGGCTGCCCCAGCACCTGCCAGCATTCCTCAGCCAGATGCGGCATCATGGGCGCGAACAGTTGAACAAGGATGACCGCGGCCTCCCGAACCGCCCACGCCAAGTCAGGCGACCGCTGCCCCTCGCGCGCCAACACATCACCCAGCGCATTCGAAAATTCCCGGATGTAAGCAAGGCAGACGTTGAAATGCAGTTTTTCGATGCCGGTGGAGACCTTGTCCAGCGCCCCGTGGGCTGCCTTGCGCAGCGCCAGTGCATCGGACCCAAACGTCGCTGGCCGCGCTGCCGGAGCGGCGATATCGGCTGACTCGGTAACCAGCCGCCACAGCCGCTGCACGAAACGCGACGCGCCCTGCACGCGCTCGTCGCTCCAGATCACGTCGCGATCCGGCGGCGAATCCGACAGCATGAACCAGCGCGCTACGTCGGCGCCGTAAGTCGCGATGATATCGTCGGGGTCGACCGTATTGCGCTTCGACTTCGACATCTTCTCGATCGGGCCGATCGAGACTTCTTCGCCGGTCGCTATGAGAAATGCGCGGCGGCCGTTGGCGCCGGTCTCGATCCTGACCTCGGCTGGCGTGACGTAACTGCCGTCGGCCCTTTGATAGGTCTCGTGCACCACCATGCCCTGGGTGAACATGCCGGCGAACGGCTCGTCCACGCCGATATGGCCGGTGGCCTTCATGGCGCGGGTAAAGAAGCGGCTGTACAAGAGATGCAGGATCGCGTGCTCGACGCCGCCGATATATTGGTCGACCGGCATCAACCGGTCCACGACGGCGCGCGTGGTCGGCGCGTTTTCGTTCCACGGATCGGTGAAACGCGCGAAGTACCACGATGAGTCGACAAAGGTATCCATCGTGTCGGTTTCGCGCGTTGCCTTGCCGCCACATCGCGGACAGGTGACGTGCTTCCAGGTCGGATGATGGTCGAGCGCATTGCCGGGCTTGTCGAACGTGACGTCCTCGGGCAGCACCACCGGCAGGTCCTTGTCGGGCACCGGCACGACATCGCATTTCGGGCAGTGGATCACCGGTATCGGGCAACCCCAGTAGCGCTGGCGCGAGATGCCCCAATCGCGCAAGCGGAAATTGACCTGGCGCTCGCCGACCGAAATGTTGCCCCGTACCTCTGCCTCGAGCCGCTTCGCCACCTCTTCTTTCGCCTGCTCGATGGTCATGCCGTCGAGGAAGCGCGAATTGATCATGCGGCCGTCGCCGTCATAGGCGGTGTCCGTTATCACGAACGTCTTCGGGTCCTGGCCCTCGGGGCAAACCACCGGCGCATTGCCGAGACCATATTTGTTGACGAAGTCGAGGTCGCGCTGGTCGTGCGCGGGGCAGCCGAAGATCGCGCCGGTGCCGTACTCCATCAGCACGAAATTGGCGACATAGACCGGCAGCTTCCAATTCGGATCGAACGGATGGATTGCCTTGATGCCGGTATCGAAGCCCAGCTTCTCGGCGGTATCGATGATTTCCTGCGCGGTGCCGTGACGCTTCGCCTCGGCGATGAATTCCGCGAGCTTCGGATTTTTTGCAGCCGCCGCTTGTGCCAGCGGATGATCCGGCGCGATCGCCATGAATTTTGCGCCGAACAGCGTGTCATGCCGCGTCGTGAATATCTTCAGCTCGGTCTCGCCTGATGGCGTCGACACTTCAGGCAAGGTTTTGGCGTCGAGCGCAAAGCGGATCAGCATTCCTTCCGAGCGACCGATCCAGTTGCGCTGCATCAGGCGCACCTTGTCCGGCCAGCGATCCAGCGTGTCGAGCGCGTCCAACAGCTCCTGCGCATATTTGGTAATCTTGAAGACCCACTGCTTCATCTCGCGCTGCTCGACCAGCGCGCCCGAGCGCCAGCCGCGGCCGTCGATCACCTGCTCATTCGCGAGCACGGTCATGTCGACCGGGTCCCAGTTGATCTTGCGATGCTCGCGCTCAGCGAGACCCGCGCGCAGAAAATCAAGGAACAGCTTTTGCTGATGCTTGTAATAGCTGGGATCGCAGGTCGCGAACTCCCTGGACCAGTCGAGCGACAGCCCGATCGACCGCAGTTGCTTTTTCATCGCGGCGATATTGTCGTATGTCCACGCCTTCGGCGCCACCTTGCGCTCAATCGCGGCATTTTCCGCCGGCAGTCCGAACGCATCCCAGCCCATCGGGTGCAGCACGTTAAAGCCCTTGGCGCGCATGAAGCGCGCGAGCACGTCGCCGAGCGTGTAGTTGCGGACATGTCCGATATGGATGCGCCCGGACGGATAGGGGAACATCTCGAGCACGTAGTATTTCGGCCGCGGGTCGTCGTTTTTGGAGGCGAAGATCGCCCTTTCGTCCCACTGGCGTTGCCAGCGCGGCTCGGATTCGCGTGCGTTGTAGCGTTCGGAGGTCATGGAATCGCAGGGCTTTTCGTAAGTCACCGGCCGGCCGAAAGGAGGGCGGACTAGGCCACAAAAGCGGCTTTGGGGTCAACGCCCAGAACTCAAAAGGCTGACGGTAAAGTCTCAGCTCGCCAGCGCCATCGCGTCATCGTTGATCCGCACGAATCCGTGCTCGACCACGGCGTTGCGGCCGCGGTGTTTGGCGGCATAGAGCGCGGCGTCGGCGGCCTCGATCAGGTCGCCCGGCCGCTGCGGGTCGTTCGGTTTGGTGCACGCCACCCCGACACTGACGGTAACGGCCTCATGATTAGAGGTGCAATGAGGCACTGCGAGGTCCTGGACCGCCGCGCGTACCATCTCGCCGATCTCCAGCGCCCGGCGTGAGTCGGTGTTCGGCAGCAGCAAGCAGAATTCCTCGCCGCCATAGCGCCCGGCAAAGCCCATGGTCTCGGCGGCAATTCCGGCCAGCGTTTCGCCCAGCCTGGAGAGGCAGACGTCGCCTTCGGGATGGCCATAGGTGTCGTTGAACAGCTTGAAGTGGTCGACGTCGATCATCAGCAGCGACAGCTCGCTGTCGTATTCCTGGGCCCTCATCCATTCCAAGTCGAGCCGGCTCTGGAAACCGCGCCGGTTGGCGAGGCCAGACAGCATGTCGATCGACGCGATTACGGTCAGCCGGTCGTTGGTGGCGACCAGGTCGCGCTCGCGCTGGCCAAGCTGCGCCGCCATCGCGTTGAATGCGCGGGCCAGCGGAACAAATTCAGCCGGCAGCCGGCTCGATGCCGCGCGCACCGACCAGTCGCCCTGGCCGAAGCGTTTCGCCATCGCCTCCAGCATCTCGATCGGCTGGATGATGAGCTTCTCCGCGGCGGCCAACGCGCCGAGCAGTACGAACAGGCAAACGAATCCGAGCTGCAGATAGGCGGTGCGAATTTCGCGATTGATAGCTGCGGACACCCTGGTTTCATCGATGCTGACGATCAGGCGCGATTCGGTACCGGCAATGCGCGCAAAGTTGACAACCCATTTTGAGCCATCCGCGGTGACGAATGAAAGCGGTCCTTCCGCTTGGTCCAAACCGTTTGCCCTCTCGGCGATCGCCGCCAACAGCGGCACATTATCCAGCGCGCGGCCGATCATGCTGGCTTGATCCGCCGGCGCCGCCAGTACGGTCCCCGCGCGATCGACCAGTACCGCCGAGATACCGGGCCGGCCGCCGAAATTGCCCATGATCTTCGACATCCAGTCGAGATCGACGCCGGCGGCGATGACGGAATCCACTTCGGCATTGATAGCGGATACCGGATAGACCGCCATCATGATCGGCTTGTTGTTGGAGGCGATCAGAAAATCGCTGAAAACGAAGTCGCGGGTCTCCCGCGCCTTCTTGAGAGAGGGCCGCTCGCTCAGATCGAGCCCGACCAACATGTTCACTGTCGAGCATTGGACCCGTCCGTCCTTGCCGACAATCATCAGGCTGCTAATCCACGGCAGATTGACCGGCAGGCTGGCGCGCAGGATGTCGCAACTGCGACCCACCCCGCCAGCGGACGCGCGGATATAGGCCGCCGATTTCAACATCGTCTCGACCGACAAGAGGACTTCCCGTTGAGCATCGGCGCTGTGCTGCGCAAGATTCGAAAATTCCTGGGAGGCAAGCGCGATCTGCTTGCTGCGGGCGTCCTCGAGCGAACGGGCGCGTTCCAGCATCAACGGAGCCACCAGGATCAGCGCCAGCAATGCGAGCCGGGCGCGGATTCCGAGAACCTGCTTGAGTTTCACTCTTTTGCGGTTGAAACTGACGCGTGACATCTTTGCCCCCGACCCCACATGCAAGGTAGAGGGAAGGGTTCAAGAAGCCTTTCCCGAACTCGGTAAAATTCGAACTACCCCGTAATGTACGACCAATAGATAACATGGTGCCGCAAAACCCATCGCCGATAACTCCGCATTTACCAAACGGGCTTGCCACGGTGGAGCAAGAGATAAGGCGCGCGTGCAAGGAAGCGCGCCGGGATCGCGCGTCGGTGACACTGATTGCGGTCTCCAAAACTTTCGATGCCAATGCCGTTGCGCCGGTGATCGGGGCCGGACAGCGCGTCTTCGGCGAAAACCGGGTGCAGGAAGCCAAAGCAAAATGGCCAGGGTTAATGTCAGCTTACCCGGGCATCGCGTTGCATCTGATTGGGCCGCTGCAATCCAACAAGGCGAAGGAGGCCGTAGCACTGTTCGACGCCATTCATTCGGTCGATCGTCCGAGCATTTGCGAGGCGTTAGCCAAGGCGATCGATTCGCAGAAACGGCGGCCGCAATTGTTCGTGCAGCTCAATACCGGCGAGGAGCCGCAGAAGGCGGGCGTCGCGCCAGCGGAAGCCGACGCCTTCATTGCCAGCTGCCGCGACAAATATGGTTTGCAAATTTCCGGCGTGATGTGCATTCCGCCGGTCAACGAGGCGCCGGCGCCGCATTTTGCGTTGACCGCAAAGATCGCGGCGCGCAACGGGCTTGCGAATTTGTCGATGGGGATGAGCGCCGACTTCACCGTCGCGATTCAGTTCGGCTCCACCCATGTGCGCGTCGGCTCGGCGATTTTCGGCGCGCGGTAAGAGCCTTTTGCGTGGATGCTTTTCGCTCGTCGCATCTTAGAGGGCGCGAAAGATTAAAGGGCGCGCAAGCCGTCACCCAATCACAATCTTGGTCTCCGGGCCCAGCCGCTGCAGCAACTGCAGCATCGCGGATTTTGTCATCGAAACGCACCCGGCGGTCGATGAAAAATTCTCGCGCGCCAGATGCAGGAATACCGCGCTGCCGCGGCCGGCGATGCGCGGAGAACTGTTGTGATCGATCTGGACAATAAAATCATAGAGGTGATCGTCGCGCTTGAGCCGATCGCCGCCGCAATCGCGATCCAGCCGCACCGGCTGGTTGTAATGGCGGCTCCGGGGGTCTTCGCACCAGGCGTCTTCGGGTCCGATAGCCCGAACCGGCAGAAATGTACGCGGTCTCGGGTGCCGGTCGGCGCGCCACCACAATTGCCGGGGCCGGAACGTGCCTTTTGGGGTCCCGCCATCGCCCTCACGCTTATTGGCCCTGATTCCGCCGCGCCCGAGCGCGACCGGGATGGTTTGGCCGCCCGCGGTCAGCCAGCCCCGGCGCGGATCGCCGGCGGCGGCGCGAATCCTGATCGCTGAAAGCGGCTGATCACCCGAGGCTGCCCTGTAAGCATTTGAAATAGCTTTACTTTCCATGAAAGTCGCACCCCCCGGATTGTTTGGCCGCCGGCAATGCCCTATTTGACCTCATTACAGGACATTTTCATCTAATTGCCCGCGAGTTCTGGGCTAGACTGCGTTTCGGCTTGTGAATCCGTAACAGCCCCCTACCTCAAGACGAATAAAGACTTCACGTACCTGACTTTTATCAATCAAGACTCGGCTGAAGGCGCTTCCGCTTGCACCCGCCGCCCCAAGAGGATTGTACCCATGGCCAATGCCCGCAAGATCCTGATCGTGGACGACGATACCGATCTGCGCGATACGCTGGTGGAGCAATTGTCGCTGCACGACGAGTTCGAGGCCTCCGCCGTCGATACCGGCGCCAAGGGCGCCAGCGCCGCCAAGGCCAACGCTCCCGATCTCGTGCTGATGGATGTCGGGCTGCCGGACACCGACGGTCGCGAGGTCGTGCGCAGCCTCCGCAAGGGCGGCTTCAAGGCGCCGATTATCATGCTCACCGGACACGATACCGATTCGGACACCATCCTCGGGCTCGAATCCGGCGCCAATGACTATGTCGCCAAGCCGTTCCGCTTCGCGGTGCTGCTGGCGCGGATCCGGGCGCAGCTGCGCCAGCATGAAGCCAGCGAAGACGCGGTGTTTTCCGTCGGGCCCTATAGTTTCCGGCCGGGCTCCAAGATGCTCACCGGCTCCAACGCCAGGAAAGTGCGGCTGACCGAAAAGGAGACTGCCATCCTGCGGTTCCTGTATCGCGCCGGCCAGCTGCCGGTGTCGCGCGAGACGCTGCTGCAGGAAGTCTGGGGCTATAATTCGGGTGTCACCACGCACACCCTGGAAACCCACATCTATCGGCTGCGTCAGAAGATCGAGAAAGATGCGGCCAATCCCGAAATACTGGTGACGGAAGCCGGTGGCTACAAGCTGGTGCCATGATACGATTCGATCAACGATTCGTATTACTTGGTCTTATTAGCGCATCCCGATCACCGGTACTCCATGTCGATCGAAGATGATGTAGCCCTGCTCGAGCGCGTCCCGACACTGCGCCTGTTGGGGACGACCGCTCTGCGCATGCTGGCGATCGGCTCCGAGCAGCGCGACTTCGCGCAGGGCGACGTGCTCTTCAACGCAGGCGATGATGCGGACGCCGGATTTATTGTTCAGCGCGGCGCGTTCCGGATCAAGGACGACACTGGCGCCGAAATCGTCGCAGGTGCGCGGGCGTTGATCGGTGAACTCGCGCTTGTTGTCGCGATGCGGCGGCCGTCAACCGCGATCGCGCTGGAACATTCCTCGGTGATTCGGGTCGCGCGCAGCCTGTTTCAGCGCGTACTGGAAAGCGATCCAGCCGCGGCGCGCCGGCTTCGCGATGAATTTGCGAGCCGCACCAGCCAGATCGCCAGCGATCTCCTGATGGCGGGTGCGAAGCTGAGTATTTGAGCTTGTCATTGCGGCGCGCTAACGCGCGCCCCCGAATGACGAGGATTACACCTCCAGCGTCAGCGTGACCGGAACGTGATCGGACGGCCGCTCCCAGCCGCGGGCGTCCCGCGTGATCCGGAAATCGCTGACAGCCTCTTTGAGCGCGCGCGACACCCAGATATGATCGAGCCGGCGGCCGCGATCCGCCAGCACCCAGTCGGCGGCGCGATAACTCCACCACGTATAGACTTTTTCCGACAGCGGGATGCGTTCGCGCGCGACGTCGATCCATTCGCCGTGAGTCTGGGCCGCCAACAGCTTCTCGCACTCGATCGGGGTATGCGACACGACTTTTAATAGCTGCTTGTGCGACCACACGTCATTCTCATGCGGCGCCACATTGAGATCGCCGACCAGGATATGCCGGTCATCGCCGCGCGGATGTAATGGCTCGCATGCCTTCATTTCGTCGAGAAATCGAAGCTTGTGCTCGAATTTCGGATTGAGTGCCGGATCCGGAATATCGCCGCCGGCTGGAACGTAGAAATTGTGCAGCACCAGCGGTTTCGACAGCTGCGCCTTTTCGCCGAGCGCCACCGAGATGTGACGCGAATCAATCTTGTCGCAGAAGGTGCGTATGTCGGTTGTCTCGAACGGCAGTTTCGAGATTACCGCGACGCCGTGATAGCCCTTCTGCCCGTTCAGCGCGACGTGGTCATAGCCGAGGCGCCTGAAACGCTTCAGCGGAAATGCGTCATCGACGCATTTGGTTTCCTGCAGGCACAGCACGTCCGGTCTCACCGCCTTGAGGAATTTGGCGACGAGATCGATGCGAAGGCGCACCGAATTGATATTCCAAGTTGTCAGAG
>DASXJV010000122.1:0-6484 GCA_036497205.1 Bradyrhizobium sp. | reverse complement strand
TCCGCGAAACATAATCAGCACCGCCGCGACCAGCTCCAATCCGATGCAGCCGTAAAACGGCAAGGCGTAGCTGCCTGACGCGTCGCGCAGCAGGCCAATGACTCCTGGGCCGAACGCGTAGGTAACCTGGCTGATCGCCGTGATCAGGCTGATCAGCACGCCGAAGGCGCGGGAGTCGAACTCGCGCTGCACAATCAAGGATGGCAGGGTGATCAGATTTCCGACCGAGAAACCAAACAGTGCACAAGCCACCATCAGCAGCATTTCGTTGCGCGAATTGATGATGACCGCCAGCGCGACGGCCTGACTTGCGAATGAAATCGCCGACGCCAGCCGCTGGTTGAGCCGGTCAATCACGGTTGAGAACAGCACGCGCCCGACTACCGCCATCGCCGTCAACAGCGCAACCGCGGTCGCAGCATGCTCGCGTCCGATCACTGGATCGAGGAACGCAATCAGGTGGACGATGAATCCCACTTGCGCAAACAGCACCAGTGCGAACGCAATCGATACCGTCAGGAATGCGACATCGCGCAATGCCTTTGCACGCACTTGCGATGCGGACGGCGCTTCCGCAGCCGCCAGCTCCGCTGCGATGCCGCCGCGGTCGGGCGGCCGGCCGACAAAAACGAGGATGACCGGGATCATCAGCACGAGCATCACAATCGCGGCTGAAGTCATGGCGCCGGAAAATCCGAAACACCCGATGGCCGCCACCAACAGCGGTACGCCGACGATGCCACCAAAACTTGCGCCGTTCAGCGCGAGGCTGATCGCCATGCCGCGCTTGTTATCGAACCAGAGGCCGAGCGTATTGGTGATGACGCCGAGGCTGGTACCGGCCCAGCCGAATGCCAGCAGCGCGTTGACGGCATATAGCTGCCATGGCGCGGTGACCTGGCCTATCAAGGCGGCGGCCGCCGCCATCGCAAATACGCCGCCGAGCAGGCAGTTGCGCGGACCGAACGCTCGCACCGCCTCGCTGACAAAGGCGACGATAACAGCGCCGAACAAATAGAAGAATGTCGTCGCCAACGAAATCAGCGAGGCCGGCCAGCCGTGCAGCCGATGCAGCTCGGCGAGATAGACGCTTTGGCCATAGAAGCCGAGGCCCCAGCCGAAGGTAGCCACCAGAAAGCAGACCGCGACGATCCGCCAGCCATCGTAGCGGACCGAGGTCTCGTCCACAGGTGCGTCTTTCGAACAAGCCAATGTTTGTCTCTTCGTTTGTCACGCCATCATGGCCGGGCTTCGTCCCGGCCATCCACGTCTTTCTTACTTTTACGGGCTGAAAAGACGTGGATGCCCGGCACAAGGCCGGGCATGACGATAACAGCTATCAGAATGACAAGGGCAACGCTTCGATCGTCGCCGAAGCGTCGTTTAATGAGTCAAAATACTCGGATCGGGCAATTCGGACACGGCTTGCGAACTCGCCCGCCGCCTGGCGAACGACGCAAGCGTCAAGACAATGAGGCCCAACAAAACCGGCGGAAACACCACGAGGTTGACCGCCGACCAGCCGTAATTCGCCAGCAACTGGCCGGAAGAGAATGATCCGACCGCCATTGTCCCGAACACGAGAAAATCATTGAACGCCTGAACCTTGTTGCGCTCCTGCGGCCGGTGCGTCTCCAGCACCAGCGCGGAAGCGCCGACGAAGCCAAGATTCCACCCCACCCCAAGCACGATGAGGGTGGCCCAGAAATGCATCGCCGTGATGCCGGACAACCCGATCGTCGCGGCGCTGGCCTCGAGCAGCAGACCGATAGCGACGACCTTTGGCGCCCCGAAGCGCGCGATCAGGGAGCCGGTAAAAAAGCTCGGCCCGTACATCCCAACGATATGCCACTGGATGCCGAAGTTCGAATCGCTGACGCTAAGCCCGCATATTTTCATCGCCAGCGGAGCCGACGTCATCAAAAGATTCATCATGGGATAGGAGACGATGCCGCAAATTGCGGCGGCGATAAACCGCGGTTGACGCACGATTTCGAACAGCGGACGGCCGCCGTGAAGATCTGCCGGCGCGGGCTTCGGCGCATCGACGCCGGCGAGAACCGCCATCGCGATCAGTGCGACCGCCGCCTGCACCGCGAAAGAGAAGGCGAATAGATATGTCGGCCAGATATCCATCGTCCACTGCACGAGCTGCGGGCCGAGCACACCGGCGAACACGCCGCCGGCCATCACCCACGAGATGGCTTTGGGACGATACGCCGCGCTCGCGCCATCGGCGGCGGCAAAACGATAGGATTGCGACACCGCGCCATACAGTCCGCCCAGGAAGGTCGCACAGCAGAACAGCACAAACGATCCGCGCAGGATGGCGAATGCCGCAAGCAGGCCAGTCAGCACGCCGCAGCCGGTGCCGATGATGAAACCGACACGGCGGCCATAGGCGCGCGAGATGGCCCCGGTCGGCAGCGTGCCTGCAGCGAGGCCAAGCACATACATCGAGAGCGGCACGGTCGCGAGCGAGATATCCGGCGCCAGCGTCGCACCGACGATCGAGCCGGTGGCGAAGATCACAGCCGAGTTCGCGCCGGTCAGCGCCTGCGCCGCCGCGAGCCGCACCACGTTGGATCGCGCGCGGGCGTCGCCGGCAATCTCGTCAACTACGGTCACGTCGATCATTAGTATTCCGCCTGGAGCGCGGCCAAATGCAATCGGCCTTAATTGATTCCCGATACTATGGATGGAGGTATCAGCTCAAACAACCGATGCAAACGGGCACGCGCCATGCATCGCCGTTCAGGCCGTCCGCGACCGCTCGAACACCAGAGTCAGATTGTTGGCGGGCATCTCGGCAATGTCGACAAGTGCCAGACCGGCATTCTCCGCCAGCCTTTCCAAATCCGCGATATCGCGTACGCCCCATTCGGAGTTCCTGTCGCGGAGATTTGAGTCGAACACCGCGTTGCTGACGGCAGTGTGCCGGCCGTCGCGCTTGAACGGCCCGTAGAGGAACAGCCGCCCGTCCACTCGCAAATAATGCCCGGCGCCCGCAAACAGGCCCTCGGCAACGCGCCACGGCGCGATGTGGATGACATTGGCGCAGAATACCGCCAGCAGTTCGCCGGGGCCGCTGCCGTCATGCATCTCGGGACACCACGCCGGGTCGCAGAGGTCGATCCGCAACGGCGGGCGGATATTCGGCAATCCTGCATGCGCCCGCCACGCATTGATGCTTTTTAGATGTTGCTCGTTGAGGTCGCTCGGCCACCAGGTGATTTCAGGACTGCGGCCGGCGAAATCGACCACATGCTGGCCGGTGCCGCTGCCGGCTTCGATCACGTCACCGGATTTGCCGGCGAGGAATGGCTGCAACACCGCCCAGATTGCCCGATGGTTGCGGTGAAACGCCGGCGCATCGAGACGACCGTCTGGCGAGACCGGCCGACCGTCCTTGCCGAATTCCACGACATATTCAGCCACGACATTCTCCAGGATTTTTGTTGGCGGGCTGGGCTTACCGCTTTTAACCCCGGGCGGGGCGAACCGCAAAAAACTCGACAGGCGTCAGGCTGGATCGTGGAACCTTCGACCCTTTTCGGGAGCGCCGCGAGAATACATTAACATCGTCTCCGCGATCCCGCCGTTTACGTTGTCAGCCGGTGGCGTTTATGCTTTGACCGGTTTACTCTAAGATATGAATTACGGGAAACGCCTTTGACCAAGACCCCCTCGACGAAGCCCGCATCTATGCCGGCGCTCGCGATGGCGTTGCTGATCGGCGCTGTGGCGTCCGCAAGCCCTGCCGGCGCGCAATCCGCCGTCTCCGAAGGTCAGAAGCTCGCTTTCGAGCGCGGCAAGGGCAATTGCCTGACCTGCCACGAGATCAAGGGCGGCGATCTGCCCGGTACCATCGGGCCAGCCTTGAAGGATATCAAGAGCAAATATCCTGACCGCAACGAGCTCGTCGCAATTCTCACCGATGAAACCAAGCGCAACCCGCAAACCGTGATGCCTCCGTTCGGACGAAATCGCATTTTGACCGACCAGGAGATCAACGCGATCGTGGATTTCTTGCAGACATTATGATGGCGAGCGCGCCTTTTAGGAGATTTGGATGACCACCACTGACAACGGGTTTACGGCCACGCGGCGCCTGATCCTGAAAGGCGCTGTAACGGTCGCGCTCGTCGGCCTCGGCAACATTCCGTTTGGCTTGGCTCCGGTCTTCGCGGCCAATGACAAATATCCGGAGGATGCGTTCAAACAGAAGAGCGACGCGGGCGCGATCAAGTCGCTCTATGGCAAGACTGCCGAGCCGTCGGACAAGGTCAAGCTCGACGCGCCGGAAATCGCTGAGAACGGCGGGGTGGTTCCGATCTCGGTCAGTTCAACACTCGCCGATGTAACGTCGATCTCGATTCTGGTCAGCGAAAATCCGAACGCGCTGGCGGCGTCTTACAAGATTCCGCCGGGTACGATGCCGAGCGTGGCCAATCGTCTCAAGATGGCGAAGACCAGCAACGTGATCGCGATCGTGGAAGCCGGCGGCAAGCTTTACAGCGCGACCAAGGAAGTCAAAGTAACCGTGGGCGGCTGCGGCGGCTGAAGCGCATGATCCGGAAAAGTGGAAACCGGTTTTGCGACAAGATCATGCGCAAATTACAAGCTAGGGAGTATTCCGATGGCATCGACCATTCGCGTGCGCGCGACCTCAAGCGGCGAAATCACCGAAGTCCAGGCGCTGATCCAGCATCCGATGGATTCCGGCTTCGTCAAGGACGCCAAGGGCGAGATCATTCCGCCGCATTTCATCCAGCAACTGATCGTCGAATATGACGGCAAGAACGTATTTGTCGCGGACTGGGGGGGCGCAGTCTCCAAGGACCCCTATGTCAAATTCAGCTTCAAGGGCGGCAAAAAGGGCGACGATTTGAAAATCAGCTGGGTCGACAACAAGGGCGCGACCGATACCACCACGGCGAAGATTCAGTAACAGGGGGCGTCCGTGCGATCTGCGATTCATTTAGCCTCGGCCGCTCTCGCGTTGGCAGTGCTGGCGTTTGGCGCGGTGCCGCCTGCCGTCGCCGCCGACACACCCAATCCGCCGGCCGACGCCAAAGCGTTCAGGGATTTTTTCGCCCAAAAATTCCCCAAGGTGAAGCTGGAGGATTTCGTCAACGGTCCTTACTCGATGAATGAGGACCTGCATCGGCAATGGGAAGAGAAAGAACAATTCCCGCCTTACGAGTTTTCCGTCGATATGGGCAAGGAGATGTTCTCAAAACCCTTCAAGAACGGCAAAAGCTACGCCGATTGCTTTCCGAACCGGGGCATCGGTATCAGACAGAATTATCCATACTTCGACGAAAAGGAAGGCAAGGTCATTACGCTCGAACTGGCGTTGAACCGGTGCCGCGAGGTCAACGGCGAACCGCCCTTCTCCTATGTGAAAGACGAAATGGCCGCGCTGACCGCCTATATGGCGTTCACATCGCGTGGCAAGCCGTTCGACATCAAAATCCCTGACGATCCGCGCGCGCTCGAGGCCTACCAGAACGGCAAGCGCTATTTCTATACCCGGCGCGGACAACTCAATTTCTCCTGCGCAACCTGCCACGTGCAGAGCCCCGGCGAGCGGATACGCGCCGAAGTGCTCGCACCGGCGCTCGGGATCCTGAATGCCATGCCGATCTATCGTTCCGAATGGAGCGGCATGGGCACGATCAGCCGGCGCTTCATCACCTGCAACACCCAGATTCGCGGCGTGCCGCTCAATCCGCAGGACGACGAATACCGCGATCTCGAATATTATCTGTCCTATGTCAGCAACGGGCTGCCGATCTCCGGTCCGGGGGCGCGGCCATGAGCATGATCCGGAAAAGTGGCAACCGGTTTTCCGAAGAGACCATGCTCAAAAACAGGAGCCGCATGCTCCGGGCATCCACACTCTCGCTGGCTTTGGCGCTGCTGATCGCGGGCGCCACATCCGTGCTGGCCGCAGGTTCTGAGGCCGACTTCAAGGCCGCCTACGCCGCGGCAGAAATCGCCAACAAGGAAGCAGGACTGCTGCGCAATCAATGGACCGTGACGGCTGCGGCCTTGGCCGACGCAAAAAAGGCCGCCGACAAGGGCGACTTCGATCAGGCGATAGCCTCGTCGAAGGAAGCCGAGGCGCTGGCCAAGGCTTCGATCTTCCAGGCCAACAGTGAAAAAGAGGCCTGGAAGGCGCTCGAGATACGTTGATCCTAGAGCATGATCCGGAAGAGTGGGAACCGGTTTTCCGAAGAGATTATGCTCAAGCAAAGAGATGAGATTTTGATCCGATTCAATCTAATCGGATCAGAAGCTTTGAGGCGCGGAGATATCGCATGACAATCCGCCGCCGGGATTTTCTTAAACTCACGGGCGCCGCCGCGCTCTCGGGTGGACTGCCGCGTATCGCACGCACCGCCGACAGCGCCAGCGTTTACGATCTCGAACGCTTCGGCAATGCGCGCATCCTGCATTTAACCGACACGCACGCGCA
>DASXJV010000121.1:0-15744 GCA_036497205.1 Bradyrhizobium sp. | reverse complement strand
GATCGCCAGACCCTGGATCACGTTGGTGCCGTGACCGGTGACCGACGAGGCCGCGATCGACTTCACCGGACGATATTCGGTGCCGGTGTAGTATTCGGTGATCCAGATGATCAGCCCGGTGACGACGAGGCCGACGATGCCGCATTCGAACAGCGCCATGCCGGTATATTTCACTCCCGCCAGCGGACCGAAACCGACCAGCCAGTAGATCACGCCGGCGACACCGATCAAAGACAACACGCCGGTTGCGATCAGGCCCTTGTACAGCGCCCCCATGATCGATTGGCTGGCGCCGAGCTTGACGAAGAAGGTGCCGATGATCGAGGTGATG
This sequence comes from Bradyrhizobium sp., assembly GCA_036497205.1. Lineage (GTDB taxonomy): Bacteria > Pseudomonadota > Alphaproteobacteria > Rhizobiales > Xanthobacteraceae > Bradyrhizobium. The sequence goes on along the minus strand of DASXJV010000121.1, from coordinate 15,413 downwards.
ATGCAGGCGCCGCCGATCGCGAGCGGCAGCGTCATCATGTTCACCAATAGCGGCGAGCTCGCGAAGAAGATCGCTGCGAGCACCATGGTGGCGACCGCGGTCACCGCGTAGGTCTCGAACAGGTCGGCGGCCATGCCGGCACAATCGCCGACGTTGTCGCCGACGTTGTCGGCGATGGTGGCGGGGTTACGCGGATCGTCCTCGGGAATGCCGGCCTCGACCTTGCCGACGAGATCGCCGCCGACGTCGGCGCCCTTGGTGAAGATGCCACCGCCAAGACGCGCGAAGATCGAAATCAGCGATGCGCCGAAGCCGAGCGCCACTAGCGCGTCGACCACGGTGCGGCTGTTGGCGGCGAGCCCCATGTAATGCGTGAGAAAGGCGAAGTAGATGGTGACGCCGAGCAGCGCGAGACCGGCGACCAGCATGCCGGTGATGGCGCCGGCCTTGAAGGCGAGTTCAAGTCCGCCGGCCAGCGACGTGGTCGCGGCCTGGGCGGTGCGCACGTTGGCGCGAACCGAGACGTTCATGCCAATGAAACCGGCGGCGCCCGACAGCACCGCGCCGATCAGGAACCCTGCCGCGACCAGCGTGCCGAGGAAGTAGGCCAGCAGCGCGAAAATCACGATGCCGACCAGACCGATGGTCATGTACTGGCGCTTGAGATAGGCCTGCGCGCCTTCGCGCACCGCGGCCGCGATTTCCTGCATCCGCGGATTGCCGGCGTCCGATTTCAAAACCGACGCTGTCGCCCAGATGGCGTAAACGATCGAAAGCGCTCCACAGAGCACGATCACCCATAATGCTGTCATTGAATCTGCCTCAGATCTTGATCCACCCCACGCCTATCACCGCGAAAGCGGCGGGCGCATAAAAAGAAGGCCTGCCCTGCCCAAAAGGGCGACCTTAAATCGGCGGGACCATGCCAAAATCACATGCCGCGCGCAACGCCGCGGAGGGCATAAACGGTCGATTTCGGCAGGTATTTGCGTCGAGCCGGGCGCTTTTCGCCAGAATCCTAGAAATGGCTGTAGGAGAGGCGCGGCAGCGCTATCTCCCTGCCCTGCGCGTCCAGAAACTTCGGAATTGACGCGCCAGCGATAACGGTGCCTATGGAGGTCACGGCCACCCCGGCCAGCCGCGCGGCCTCGGCGAATCCATGAAATTGATTCTCCGGGACTGCGCACAAAATCTCGTAATCGTCGCCGCCGGAAACGATGGTCTCGATGCCGACGGTGCCACGCGCCAGCAAGGTTGCAGCGGCCGTGGACAATGGAATGCTCGGCGCGTCGATGGCCGCCGACACTCCGGACGCAGCGCAAAGTTTTACGAGATCGCCTGCGAGACCATCGGACACGTCCATCGCCGCGCTGGCGTGTTCGCGAACCACTCTCGCCAAGGCCGTGCACGGCTGCGGCACGCGATAGCGTCCAACCAGCATCTGTCTTGCCGCGGCGTCATCAGCGAGCGAGGTGGCGACCGCGCCGCCCCGGAGGATAGCGAGACCGAGGGTGGCGTCGCCGATCGTGCCCGTCACCACGACGCGGTCGCCAGGTTTCGCGCCGCTGCGAAGGACCATTTTGCCCACAGGCACGCGCCCAAACGCGGTGATCGAAATCATCAGCGGACCCGGCGTGGAAACCGTATCGCCGCCGAGCAGCGGGCAGCCGAAAAGGGCTGCATCCTCGCCAAGCCCGCGCGCGAACGGTTCGAGCCACGCATCGTCTGCGGCGCGCAACGCAAGCGTCAGCACAAAGCCCGCCGGTGTTGCGCCCTTCGCCGCGAGATCGGAGAGGTTAACCCGCAGCGCCTTGCGCGCGACGGCGTCCGAGGGATCGCCTGATAGAAAATGCACGCCTTCCACAATGGCGTCGGTCGTCACCACGATGTCGTCGCCCGAGGCTTTGAGGATCGCCGCGTCGTCGACAAGATTGAAGGCACCGGGTTCGGTCGCGAGCGGTTTGAAATAGCTGGAGATAAGCGAGTCTTCACCGGAAGCTGGTTTGTTGCGATCGGTCATGATGCGCAGTCCGTAGCACAACCGTCATCGCCGAGCTTGACCGGGCGATCCAGTACGCCGGGGCGCCAGTGATCCAGTACGAAGGCCGCGGAGTACTGGATCATCCGCTTTCGCGGATGATGACGGCCGAATGTGTAGCTGGCGTACCGATGCAAAGTAGGCCCCCTCCATTGCTGTCGCGGCCGTGCTCTCAACTATCCCCGCGCGAATTCGTCGGCGCGAAACTGGCGGGCTATCTGGTCGAGCACCGCATTCACCATGCCGGTTTCGTCGCCGTCGACAAAGGCATGCGCGACATCGACATATTCTGACACGACGACGCGGCCGGGGACGTCCTTGCGATGCTCGAGCTCGTAAGAGCCGGCACGCAACACCGCGCGCAGGATGGCGTCGATCCGCTTCAGCGGCCAGCCCTTCGACAGCGCATCGTCGATCAGCGGATCGAGTTTCGTCTGGTCGCGCACCACGCCGGACACGACGTCGCGGAAGAATCCCGCCTCGGCGGGCAGGTATTTGTCGCCCTCGACCTCGCTTCCGAGCCAATGACTCTCGAACTCGGCGAAGATGTCGTTAATCCCCGCGCCGCCGATGTCCATTTGATAGAGCGCCTGCACCGCCGCGAGCCGCGCCGCGCCACGGCGGTTGGCCTTTTTGTCCGGACCCTTAGCCGACTTCTTTTCTTGCTTCCTGTTGTTCTCTGCCATGATCAGGTCCGCATCAGCCGGCGTTTGATGCGCAGCATGGCCAATGCCGCGCGTGCGGCGTCGCCGCCCTTGTTGAGTTCGCTGGCGCGCGCCCGCGCCCAGGCTTGCGCGTCGGTGTTGACGGTGATGATGCCGTTGCCAAGCGGAATCTTTCTCGCCACCGCGAGGTCCATCAGCGCGCGCGAGGATTCCATCGACCCGATTTCGAAATGGATGGTGTCGCCCCTGATAACGCAGCCCAGGGCGATCGCGGCGTCATAGGGTTTGCCGTTGTTCGCGGCGGCGTCGAGCGCAATCGCAATTGCCGCCGGAATTTCCAGTGCGCCGGGCACCGTGATCACGTCGTGGGTGACGCCGGCGATCTTCAGCTCGGCGGCCGCGCCTTCCAGCAGCGCATCCTGGATGTCATCATAGAATCGCGCCTCGACGATCAGCGCGCGCGCGCCTGATATGTCGGTTTGATCTTTCAACTGTGCGCGCCGCGCGTCCGCCATCGTTTCATCATCCAAAAAGTCGTCATTGCCGGACTTGATCCGGCAATCCATCTTGTTAAGAGGATGGGTACGCGGGTCAAGCCCGCGTATGACACATTTATCGTTGAAGCCTATTTCATTTCCGAGAGCCGTGCAGCGTAGCGCGCCATCAGATCTACCTCGACATTGACCTCGCCGCCGGCACGCCAGCCGCCAAGCGCCGTGACATTGAGCGTGTGCGGAATGATCAACACTGAAAACACCACGTCCTGCACCGTATTCACCGTCAAGGACACGCCATCCAGCGTCACCGAGCCCTTGGCGGCGATGAAGCTCGCCAGCTCGCGCGTGGTACGCAGTTCAAACCGCGCCATATCGGGCAGATCCTCACGCGTGACGATGGTGGCGATGCCGTCGGCATGCCCGGCAACGATATGGCCGCCGAGTTCGTCGCCGATCTTCAGCGCGCGTTCGAGATTGAGCCTGGCGCCGACGGTCCAGTGTTTCGCGGTGGTCATGCTGAGCGTCTCGGCGGCGGCATCGACATCGAACCAGGTCCTGCCCTGCTCAACGCCCGACGCAACCACCGTAAGACAGACCCCGTTGCAGGCGATCGAGGCGCCGTCGGCAATGGTGGCGCGGTCGTAGCGGCATGCGATGCGCAAGCGGTGCAACTGCTCCTGCGCCGTTGGCGTCAACGCTGTTATCTTGCCGATGTCGGTGACAATGCCGGTGAACATCAAACGCGCTCGTAAATCGTAAGAGTATCCTTCTGCAGCGTTTCGCTAGCACGAACACGAAAGGCCGGCGACTGCGTGATCGATGTCAGCGGCAATGCGTCCAGCGCGGCGATGCCGTCGACGCCGACAGGATTAGCGCCACGCAGTAGCCAGATTTCGTCGACGAGGCCCAAGGCGACGAAAGATGACGCCACCCGCGCGCCGCCCTCCACCAGCAGCCGGGTGACGCCCCTCTCGGACAGCGCATGCAGCACGGCCGAGAGATCAAGGCCCGGTGGCGTTGATGGGGTGGCGACGCGGATCACCTGCGTGCCGGCGGCGCCAAGCTTCATCGCGGCAGGCGCTTCCGATAAATTCGAGGTCATCACCCACAGCGGCGTCTCGCGCGCCGAGTGAACCAGTCTGCTGGTACCGGGAATGCGCAAGCTACGATCCAGCACTATCCGCACCGGCGAGCGCGCTTCCATGCCCGGCAGGCGGCAGGTCAGGAGCGGATCGTCCGCCTGCACCGTGCCGATCCCGACCATGATCGCGTCGCATTGCGCGCGCAACAGATGCACCCGCGCTCGCGCCGCCTCGCCCGATATCACGACGGACTTGCGGCCGGCGGCGCCGATCTTGTCATCCGACGATACCGCGAGCTTGAGGATCACATGGGGACGCTCGTTGCGGACGCGGCGAAAGTGTCCTGCATGATCGCGCGCGGCATCGAGCGCGCCGAGCCCGATATCGACTGATATGCCGGCGGCGCGAAGTCTGGCGTGCCCCTGTCCGGCTACTTCAGGGTTGGGATCCTCGATCGCCGACACCACGCGAGCTATCCCGGCGGCGATGATGGCATCAGCGCAGGGCGGCGACTTGCCGACATGCGAGCACGGTTCCAGCGTCACATAGAGCGTGGCGTCGCGTGCGGCTTCCCCGGCGCGCTTCAGCGCCTCCGGCTCGGCGTGGGGGCGGCCGCCGGGTTGTGTCCATCCGCGACCTATAATAACGCCGTCCCTGACCACGACAGCGCCGACGGCAGGATTAGGCCAGGTGCGGCCCTGCCCGCGCCGTCCGAGCGTCAGCGCCAGCTGCATGAAGCGCTGGTCGGCGTCCTTTGAATCCCGGGATTTTTGCGCGAACTGGTCTTCCAGAATTCGGAAGATCATTTGCGCAACAAGGCCAGCCGCGCGTCGTCGTCGCCGGAGAGTTCGCCGAGCACGGCTTCAAAGTCTTTCGCCTCACGAAAGTTGCGATAGACCGAAGCGAAACGGACATAGGCGACGTCGTCGAGCTGGCGCAGATGCTCCATCACAATCTCGCCGATGGCCTCGGACGAAATCTCCGCCTCGCCGCCGCTTTCAAGCTCGCGCACGATCGCCGAGACCATCTTTTCGACCCGCTCCGGATCGACCGGCCGCTTTCGCAAGGATATCTGCAGCGAGCGCACCAGCTTGTCGCGGTCGAACGGCACCCGGCGGCCGTTGCGCTTGATCACCGTGAGTTCGCGCAGTTGCACCCGCTCGAAGGTGGTGAAGCGGAAATTGCAGGCGATGCAAACCCGCCGCCGCCGGATCACGGCGGAATCCTCGGTCGGACGCGAGTCCTTCACCTGCGTATCGAGACTGTTGCAACTTGGGCAACGCATCTACCTGCCTTACTGATAAATTGGAAAGCGGTCGGTGAGCGCCTTCACCCGTTCCTTGATTGAAGATTCCACCAGCGGCGCTTTGCCATCCTGCGACTGCGCGATGGCGTTAAGCACTTCGGCGATCAGGCCGGCGACCTGTTTGAATTCACCAACACCAAAGCCGCGCGTGGTCGCCGCCGGCGTACCCAAACGAAGACCCGAGGTGACGAACGGCGTTTCCGGGTCGAAAGGAATGCCGTTCTTGTTGCAGGTGATCGCCGCGCGCACCAATGCCTTTTCCGAGACGTTTCCCTTGAGGCCCTTGGGTCTGAGATCGACCAGCATCAGATGATTGTCGGTGCCCCCCGAGACGATATCGAGGCCCTGGGCGCGCAACGCCTCCGCCAGCGCCTTGGCGTTCTCGACCACGTTCTTTGCGTAAATCTTGAAGTCGGGACGCAGCGCCTCGGCGAACGCCACCGCCTTGGCCGCGATCACATGCATCAGGGGACCGCCCTGCAGACCTGGAAAAATCGCCGAGTTGATTTTCTTCGCCAGCGCCTCGTCGTTGCAGAGGATCAAGCCGCCGCGCGGGCCGCGCAGTGATTTATGCGTGGTGGTGGTGGTGACATGCGCATGCGGCACCGGGGAAGCATGCACGCCGCCCGCGACGAGGCCTGCGAAATGCGCCATGTCCACCATTAGATAAGCGCCGATGCTGTCGGCGATCTCGCGAAAACGCTTGAAATCCCAAGCACGCGAATAGGCCGATCCGCCGGCAATGATCAGCTTGGGCTTGACCTGCTCGGCCTGCTTCGCCACCGCGTCCATGTCGATGATCTGGTCTTCGCGCCGCACCGTGTAATGCGAGGCCTTGAACCACTTGCCGGACAGGTTGACCGGAGAACCATGGGTGAGATGTCCGCCGGCGGCGAGATCGAGACCCATGAAGGTATCGCCGGGCTGCAGCAGCGCCAAAAACACCGCCTGGTTCATCTGGCTGCCGGAGTTCGCCTGCACATTGGCGAAGCCAGCGCCAAACAGTTTCTTGGCGCGCTCGATCGCCAGCGTTTCCACCACGTCGACCCATTCGCAGCCGCCGTAATAGCGGTTGCCCGGATAGCCCTCCGCATATTTGTTGGTCAGCACCGAGCCCTGCGCTTCCAGCACCGCGCGGCTGACGATGTTTTCCGACGCGATCAGCTCGATCTCATGGCGCTGCCGGCCGAGTTCGCCGCGGATCGCGGTCGCGATATCGGGATCGGCCTCGGTGAGGCCAGCTGTGAAGAACGAGTCGGGCGCGAAGGCTGACTTCGCGCTGGAAGACCTATCGCTGGAAGACTTGGCGCTGGATGGGCTCATGGGCGAAAATCTCCACCGCCGCAGCCTGTCAGGCGGGTGCGGCCGGTCTGTGTGGCGGTCGAAAAGATGTGCTCGCGGGATAGCACATCGGCCCGAAATGGCCAAGGACTTGCGGTACAGGCCCGATATTTATGCAAGATATGGTGGGATGCCACCTTTGGGGTTCCACTTTTCCGGATCATGCTCCAACGCCCTCACCACGCGTATCTGACGGTGCCGGTGCCAGTGTAGATCTGGGACGTGTTGGCGAACTGACCGTCAAACTTCGCCTCCAATGACAGGTTTTTGTTCAACTGCAGCGCCGCGCCGGCGGCGATGAGCGCGGAGTCGCTTGGCACCGCGGCGCCGTTGACGATGAAACTCGTGCCGGGAAGTATCTGGAAGGCAGCCGTGAGCGAGGGATTGCTGACCCAATCGTGCGCCCAGGCGACGCGCGCGCGCAACAAAAGGGGCATGCCATTGACCAGTTGCAGATGATCGAAGCGCGCGCCGAGTTCGCTCCTCGTGTCGTTCGCAGTCATGGCATTGTAAGCGAGGCCAAAGCCGCCGCCAGTCAGGTCCATCTCGCGGTAGTCCGGAGTGTGGAACCATTGCGTCTGCAATGCTGCATAAGGCGTGACGCCGAACGCAGCCATGCCATAGCGATAGCGATAGCCACCTTCGAGCCGCCCACCATAGCCTTGCGCGCTGAATTTCGCGGTGAGCTGGTCGCCAACCGCAATGCGGTTGGTTGTCATCCCATAACCGGCAAGGGCGAGCGAAGCTGAAAGGTAGATTGGTCCCGACTGCGTCTTACCGTAGATGCCGGCCTGGAACGCATCGCTTCTGCCCGTCCCAAGCGCTTGCGCAAGGCTCCAATTGGTGCCGCCACCGGCAAGCGCGAGACCGACGACCGTATCAGCCGTGACGCGGTAGTCGACGCCGCTGGCAAGTCCATAGGCGCTCGCCGTCATATTGTTGGTGCCAAGTGCCGGGTTGCCGCTCGCGGTGTTGTAGCCGCCATAGGCCTGACCCCAGACGTTCCAGCGCCGATCGAGCGGTGTGGTCGCATTGGCGGGCGGTGCCTTGAGCACCGAGGCATAGGCGAGCGCGATGTCCGGCGGAAAGCTCGATGTCTGCTCCGGCGCAAAGCCGGCTGCGCCGCCGCTGGGGCCACCGCGGCCATTGGCAAATGGATCGACCATGAGCCCGAGGAACTGGTTCATGAGCTGGAACGCACCCTGCTGGCTGTCGGGGGCAGCTTCACCGGACAATTGCGAAAGCGCGGCCGTCAGGTTGCCGCCGCTCAGTCCGAAAATGGTCAGGAAATTCGGTGGCAGCGTGCCGCCGCCGTTGAAAAAATTGTTCAGTCCATTGGCGATGTTTTGCTGATTGCCGCTTAGCCCGCCGATCTGGCCGAGTCCGGCGGTCAGGTTCAAGAATACATCGGTCGGCGTGTAGCTAAGGTTTGCGGTAAAGCCCGCCGGCAGGTTGGTGGTGCCGAGGGCTGTGAACGTCGTGCCATTGAGCCCGGCCGAATGCAGGATGTCATATTGGTTGTTTACATAGCTGCCGGGCGCGAAGGCCGCCAGCACGTTGCCCGCGAGCGTGGCCGTTTGGGTGACGTTGACCATCGTAGATGACGTCGGATTGACCTGCACCAGATAGATCGCGCCTGACTGGAACGCGAGATTGCCCGACACCGTCATCGACGTTCCGGGCACGCCGGGCGTACCGGGCGCGAACGCGCCGCCCGAATTGATCTGGGTACTGCCGACGGTACCGGTACCGCCCAATAGGCCGCTGGTTACGGTTAGGTTCGACGCCGACGAGAGATTGCCGTTCACCAGAAGCGTGCCGCTCTGCACCGTCCACGGGCCTGTTTGCGTGTAGGTGTTGTTCACGGTCCAGGTGCCGCCGACAACGTTAAAGGTGCCGAAGCCCTGATACTGTTGGCCACCAGCGAACGTACCGATAGAGCTGAGATCGAATGTTCCATTCCCCGCGCCACCGAGTTGCAGCGTGTCCGTGTTTGTGGCTTGCACGAGGCCGATGATTGAGGATGTGGGCGCCAGCGTTAAAGTGTTGCCTCCACCATTGAAAAATCCAATGGCCCCTCCAGATGCGGCGCTGATGGTTCCGGAATTGAATATGCTGACCCCGGTTGAATTGCCCAGAAATACGATAGTCTCGGAGTTTGGGTCCGACGATGAAATCGTTCCAGTGTTGATGATTGAGCCTGAAAAATGGCCGAGGGAAATGATCGCTTCAAGGAACGGACTCTGGACAGGGACGCCGGTAGGACCTGTAATCAGGCCCGCATTGTTGATGACGCCCGAAAAATTTCCGGCGAGAAAAATGGCAGCCAGCGGACCGTTTTCAGAGATCACTCCGGTACTGCTGTTGAAGATGTCGCCGGAAAGGGTCGAGGCGGGGCCCGTAAATTGCCCTTGGCCAGCTACCTGGATGCCTCCCATCGTGCCACTATTGATGATGTTACCGGTAAGGGTGCTGTTGTTTGTGAGCTGAACAAAAGCGCCAATGTTGCCGGAATTGACGATATTCCCAGTTAGCGTGGTAGAGCGCAGAGCAATAGCAGGAAAGCCGGGGGTGCTCTGGTTGAGCGTGCCCTCGTTCTTAATGTCTCCGGTAGTATGAAGGCCAGTGACGGAAATGCACTGAAGCGTGGTTGAGGCTGGGTTGTCGAAGCCGCTTGACCCAACGTTGACACATTGGGCGGAGGCCGGATTCCCACTGCCGCCGATCATCAGCGCCGCCAGAGAACTCGAGGACAACAGCGAAAGAAGTCGAGTCCAGGGCATTATCGATGAATCACATTTCTCGCGCTGAGCGCGTGCAATCATAGAGTGCGATAACGCTCATTTTTCCGACGGCCAATCAACACGTTTCAACGCCGGGTTGAACCGATTTCCGGATATTCCGGGTGGCGTGATAAAAATACTACAATCAGCGCAACCGGTGAACGTCGGGCCTGTGTGAGACCGGGACTGAAGCGTCACTCCGGCGCATGCAGGACTTCAAGATCAGGCAAACCCCAACATTGATACCCCATGTCCTGAGCAAGCACGCCCAGACCCTCGCTCTCGATTTCGCCCGCGCCGCAGAATCCGTTCGCTGGACGAATGAGCTCGCTCGGCCGGCCGTAAGGAAATGGCGGAAAGATAAGGCCGTCCCGGTGGCAGTCGGCCTTCACCAGCAGGATCGTCGCTCCGACAGCGTCCAGGCGGACCGGTTTGTTGGCGCCGCGAAAGTCTTCAAGCAATTTGCGCCCGTGATCGGCCCAGCCGTTGCGATCGAAAGTCGGCCCGCCCGACGCTTGGACGCAATGCGGGTGAAGTATGTCGAGGTTAAACGCCAGCAGTTGGCGGATCAGTCCGCGCGGATAAGACACGACGTCCACATCGAGCCAAAGTACCCAATCCTCCTCCTGCAGCGACCTGAACAAAAGCTGATTACGGGATCGCGCGAGCACGGAGCGACGGACACGCTGAAAGGGCGTGGTCCAGCGGGGAACGCCGGGCGGCAGGCGAAAATTGAAATCCCTCTTGATGAGCGTGACGCGGCGACACCTTGTTTGCAACGTTGGAAGCAGAGCTTCCAGGGCTATCCATGTATCGTCACGGCTGTCGCTTTCCAGCAGCCCTATGGACAGGTATTGTCGCGGGTATTCGATCGCCTCTAGATTCTCGACGTAGCGGTGGAGGTGGTGCCGCGCATCCTTGAGAGGGGTCAGAATAAGGACATTCGGCGTCGCGCCGGGCGACGGTGTGGCGGCCGATTCTGCTACCAAGATTCCTCCGCCAACAGATACTTGGGTTCATTTGAGATGATGACGGCGGCGCGCCAAGACTACAAGAGACTTCTTAAAGAGCGCCTTGGCGAACTTCAACCCTATCCCTCGGACCATTTCTCCGGGACGGGTATCTTGATATGCGCCGGAGGGCCAAGCTTTTTCACCAACGCTTACGTGCTGGTGCATCTCCTTCGCGTCTCACATGGCTGCACGCTGCCCATCGAAGTCTGGCACTTCGGCCGAGGCGAAATGTCTGCGCGCATGAAGCTTTTGCTTCATGAACTCGGAGCCGACACGGTCGATGCCGAAGCGGTTCTCACCGCGCTTCCGGCCCGGGTCCAGAACGGCTGGCAGCTGAAGGCTTATGCGCTGATGTGGTGCCGGTTCGAGCACGTTCTGATGCTTGACGCCGACCAGGTCCCGTTGAGCGATCCGACAGAACTCTTCGAGTGGGACGAGTATCGCCAAACCGGTGCGGTCCTATGGCCCGATTGCGGGGATATCCTGGAAACGAATCCGATCTGGGAGGCCTGCGAGCTGAAGCCGCGCACCTGTCCTGCCATCGAATCCGGGCAACTCTTGATTCACAAGGGCCGACATTGGCATGGGTTGCAAATAGCACTCCATTTCAATGAGCACTCGGCGTATTACTATCAGCTCTTGTACGGCGACAAAGATACGTTCCTGCTCGGGTTGCTCCTAACGGACTCGGCCTACGCGCTCGTTCCCCACCGCCCCTTCAGCGACGCGCCGTTCTGCCTGTTTCAGAGGAACATGGCAGGCGAGGTTCTTTTTCAGCATCGCACCGGCGCCAAGTGGCGCTACGCGAATTCCCAGATAAAGTTGCCGAAAGCTGAACTCGAAGAGGAGTGTTTGGCCGCGTTGACGACCTTGCGCGCGCAATGGAACGGCCTGATCTTTACGCCGCCACGGCGCAGCCTCCGCGCACGCGAGGCCGAGGCTGGCCTTGCCGCGGCACGCTTCTTTCATTTGCGGCGGCCCGGCGAAGAACCCGCGCGGCTTGAGTTGCTGCCGGAGTGCGAAATCGGCGCAGGGCGCGCCGCCGCGACGATGAATTGGCACTGCGAGGAAAACGGCAGCGTGATCGAACTCGTGATCAGCGATGCCTTTTGTCCCGCCTGGCGGCTCCGTCAGGAATCAAACGCATGGATCGGAGGCGCGGTGAAAGCGGACGGGGAAGTCTATTTGACGGAAGAGAGCGCATCCCTTGCACCGACGACAGAAAGTGTTCGGTCGCTTACCGAAGAGATTTTGTCCGCCGCCGGGTTTCCCAACCCGGTCTGGATGAGGCGGCGTGCCGAAATTTCGGCCGCGCTTGGCCTCGTCGCAGCGCTCGAGCCCGGCATCGGGGATGCCCTCGCCGCGATATCCCTGCGCTGCGGGCCTGTGGAGAACCAAGCGCTCGATGCAATGGCAAGAGAATTACGGCGCGAACCCCGTAACGACGACCTCAGCGCGGACCGCGCCAACTGGCCGATGCCAGGCCGCTACACCGTAGCCGCCGATCTTGATATTTGATGCGCATCGCCAGACGACGGGTGCTCTTTATCGCCCCTATCCTTCCAGCCCTCACGGGCAACGGGCTCGCCATGCGCATGGGTGTCTTTGCCGAGGCGCTTGCCCGATGGGCCGACGTTGATCTTGCGGTAGTGCCGGTCGCCGGAGGAGGTGTTGAAAACACTCCGTTCCTGCAATCTCTTGATTTGCGCCTGTCGCGCATCCCCTGGGACCGTCGAGTTGACACCCACTATACGCTGCTGTCGCGGGTTGCGGATCCGGCCGCACGCCTGCAAGCTTTCAAGGCCTACGGGAAACCGACAATCGCCAGAGCGTTAACGGCCCGCGTGGCGGAGAACATCGGCCATCTTGTCGGCGGCGGACGCTACGATCTCGTCCACATCGGCCGCAGCTACATGACACCGCTTGCTCGCTTCCTGCCGGAAACAACGCCCGTGACGCTCGACCTCGATGAAGACGACCGCGCGTCCTTTGTCAGCCGGGCGGCGCTGGCCCGACGCAGCGGAAATTGTTTTCTCGCGGACTGGCTCGATCAGGAGGGACACGCCTGCGACGGATTGATTGCGGCAACGGCAGACAGATTGCAGCGCGCGTTCGCGGCCAGTGTTCGGGAATGTGAAACTCTGGCCAGGCGCCATCCGGGAGTGAGGTTCGAAACCGTTCCGAATGCGGTGGAAATTCCGCGCCATGCGCCCCGTATCGAAGACGGCCGCAGCATTCTATTTGTTGGTTCATTGGGCTATGAGCCAAACGCCGATAGCATCCTGTGGTTTGCCAGGACGATCATGCCGCGGCTTAGGACAAGATTCGGACGTTGTCGGCTTACGATCGCCGGAGCAAACCCGCCGTTGGCTGTGCGTGCATTGGGCCGGCATCCGGACATTCGCGTTCTTGGCTTTGTCGATGATCTCGCCGAAGTCTATCGAAGAGCGAGTCTGCTGATCGCGCCGATGCAGGCGGGCGGCGGCACCCGCATCAAAGTTCTCGAGGCGGCAGCTTTTGGGGTGGCCACGGTTGCAAGCGCCCACGCCGCTGACGGACTGTTTACGCTACGGCAGCCCTGGGGATGGATATGCCAGCGTCCTTCGGACTTCGTGGCGGCTTGCGCCGACGCGCTCTCTGATCCCCGCGAGCGTGACCGGCGGAGAAAGCTCGGTTACCGTTCCGTCACCCGGCAATATTCGCGCGAGGCTGTCGTCCCGCGACTTGCGGCCTTGTTGGAAGAATGCTGCGGGTGAGGACCCTGGAAGGATCGCACTACATGGTTGGAGAACACGATCGCTACTGCAAGACCGGGGGCTTCGATCAAGACGAAGTGGTGGATGGCTACATCATCTATGACAAGGCCAAGGACCGCGTCCATTTTCTCAACCCGACCGCGGCCATCGTACTGGAGCTCTGTACCGGCGTCCTGACCGCGCTCGACATCGCGGAAGTGGTTGAACGGACGTTCAGCCTGCCACAAACGCCTATCGGTCCGGTCCGGGATTGCCTGGCTTCGCTTCTCTCCGAAGGTTTGATCGAATCGTGCGGGATATCGTAGTCCGAACCCTCCGGCGCGAATTTCGGATCGCGAGCCAGCCCGAAGCATCGCTTCTGCGGTATGTCGAGGCTTGTCCGGTCATCGATGGCGCTGCCGTTACGCCGCAGATCGTGAATATTGAATATCATCAGGATTTTTTCAGGGCGCGATTGCCTGCTGGACGCACCTTGGAAGGTACGCTTCGCTACGTCACCGAGCACCTCGATTACTTTGTCGAGTCCTGCGCCCGCGCTGATGAAGCTGATGCGGTCAGCCTGCCTGCGGCACTGCTGGTGTCGCCCGGCGGCAGGCGCGTCCTGTTCGCCGGAGGACGAAAATCCGGCAAAACCACGCTCGCCTTGGGGCTGCTGTCAGCGGGATGGATGTTCGAGGGAGACGCGCGAGTCTTTATCGGCGCCGATGGAGTTGCCGCTCATCCGCGGACCCTGCGGGTCCCGCAGTCGCTGGTGTGGCGCCACTCTTGTTTCGCGGATCTCCTCGACGGGGCGCCGTCGCTCGTTGTCGACGGCCTAGAAACGACGTTTGCGCTTGATCCGAGACAATGGGGACGCGGATGGAGCGTCGTCGCGGGCAAAATCGATGCGGTCTTCTTTCTCGAAAACGCCGATTCGCTGCATTCCGCCATACGCCGCACCAGTTCAGACGAAGCATTTGGCCGCGCTCTTCAGCTTTTCTCCTCGGTCTTACCCCTCACGGCTCGGCATGTTTCGCTACTCCGCTCCATTCTCGCCGCTCCCTTCCTGTTTCATCTGGAGTTGGGAGCTCTTGACGGCGCCGTCTGCGGTATCATCGAGACCTTGCAGGCCATCGCATTGAGTACCTCAGATTGACGCGCGTAAACGCAATGTTATGATGGATTTATCGCTCAATTATGATTTGCGGAGACGCCGATGTCCAAGACCCTCGTTTCCAGGCAGTCAGACGGCACGATGGCAGGCGTTGATGCATCCGTGGTGAAGACGGTGCAGCGTCTTGGCAGAATCTCGCGATATGAGCCGCCAAAAATAATTTCTTTTCCGATCGACGGCATGCGGGTAGCCGAGCCGGTGTCGCTTGCCGGTAATAGCTACTGATACGTTTGTCGGTGCTCCGAACAGGTAAGTCGGATGATATCTGTCGCCGCGGCCATGATCGTCCGCGACGAGGAACGGTTTCTTCCGGGTAGTCTTTCTTCACTGCGGGGAAAAGTCGACGATGTCATCATCGTTGACACCGGTTCAGTAGACGGCACGCTGTCCATCGCCAGGTCGTTCGGCGCGCGCATTTTCCATTTCCAATGGAATGACGACTTCGCGGCCGCGCGGAATCGGGGGCTCGAGGAAGTTACCGCCGACTGGATACTTTACATCGATGCCGACGAGCGCTTGCACACGCCGGACGGCCGCCCCGTAGCCGAATTTCTCGATCCCGACGCGATCGCGGCATTTGTCCGGTTCAAGCCGAAGCTCAGTTACACCAGTTATCGGGAGCCGAGGCTCTTCCGCAGTGACGCCCGCCTGAGATTTTCAGGCAAGATTCATGAATCCATCTTGCCGGCGATCGACCGTATCGCCGAACGCGACGAGCTTTCGATCGCGCGGACGGCGATCGGCCTCGATCATCTGGGGTATGAGGGCGATCAGGCGCA
>DASXJV010000120.1:0-1584 GCA_036497205.1 Bradyrhizobium sp. | reverse complement strand
TCAGCGGAATCGATCCCTTGGTGCTTTACCGAGAAGGACGCGATCGCCCCGCATCGATCCGAAAAAGTCCCGGTGCTGATCGACGGTGAAACCTCGGTTGCCGATTCCTGGGCAATCGCGAACTATCTTGAGGACAGATATCCAGATCGGCCGTCCCTGTTCGGCGGCGAGAGCGGCCGCGCCATCGGCCGGATGATGAACTGGTGGGGCGATATCACCGTGATCGGTGGCATGTTCCCGCTGATCGTCGCGGATATCCACTCGCATCTGAAGCCGGTGGATGCAGCCTATTTCCGCCGGACCCGCGAGGCGCGTTTCGGCAAGCCGCTCGAAGAAGTCGTGGCCGGGCGCGACAAATCCGTCGAGGGTTTTCGTCGGGCGATTGACCCGATGCGGCTGACCCTGAAAACACAAGCCTATCTCGGCGGCGCTGCACCGAACTACGCCGACTACATCGTGTTCGGTGGCTTCCAGTGGGCGCGCGTCGTTAGCCCGTTCAAATTGCTGGCCGAGGACGACCCGGTCTATGCCTGGCGCGAACGACTGCTCGACGCGTTCGACGGCATGGCGCGCAAATCGCCGGGATATCAGGTGTAGGATTTCCATCATGTGCGGTCATGCAGAAGTGATCCCAACCAAAGCCGTTCTCGCCGGAGCAGAACCGCAGCTATTCGTTACCGATATCAAATCGTCGTGCGATTTTTTCACAGGCAAGCTCGGCTTTACGGTTGCATTCACCTATGGCGCGCCGCCGTTCTATGCGCACGTCATGCGCGACGAAGCGCGGCTCAACCTGCGCCACGTCGACCGGCCGGTGATCGATGGGACGGTACGCGACCGCGAGGAGTTGTTGTCCGCATCGCTGACCGTCGCGACGGCGGAAGAGATCGAAGCGCTGTTCGCTGAGTTTCAAGCCGCCGGCGTCACCTTCTTTCAAACACTTAAGCGGGAGCCCTGGGGCGCCAAGGACTTTATCATCAGGGATCCGGACGGCAATCTGCTGTTGTTCGCAGGCCCCACGGAGAACTTCGAGTGATTGGATTTGGAGGTGCTGATGGATGCTGTCCTTCCTTGCCGTGCGATGGCCTGCAACAATGGCTGGGCCAACCATCGTCGGCTGCTGCTTCACCTATTTCAGCGTCAGGTCCATCATCGGGCTCAGGTGCACGCGATGTTGAGCACGACCGAAGTCCGCCCGCCGCAGCTCGACGCGTTCTTCTCCGCAGGAGAGGCGCTGCTGCGCGCAACGGAGTTTGCAGAGCTGGGTGGACGGAGGACACGGTCTGGGCCAGCTGAGTTAAGGCCGCTCCGCGATTGTTCCGGCCGCTTCTGTCATCCGCGACGGCTCGCACGAGCATCATGACTTTCGAGTCGGACTCCAAGGCGACGAGGTGACATGATCGGCGCCAGCGCCCGCCGCCTTCCGCAAGCAATCCCGGCACCGGCAATCGCCGCCATCGACCGGCATCGGCAGACGGACGGTTTCCTCGGCGCACCAGCATGGCCCTGCCAGGCTGCAGGTGAATTCCGTTCCGCAGCCGGAACAGGCGAGGCGGCGGGAGGCCGGATTTTCTAATCGATTTG
>DASXJV010000119.1:0-15425 GCA_036497205.1 Bradyrhizobium sp. | reverse complement strand
GACTATCTTCGCGATTTCAGTAAAGCTTGTCGCGCGGAACGAGGAACGGATCTCCCGCAACACATCTAAGACGGAAATGTTGATTGCTTCGACCGCTACTGGAGGCAGGCGTGCCAACGCAAACCAGCACTGGCCGCCCGGATCACGCCAGGGAGAGCCCGTACGCACGATCCACAGCACACCTTCCACGAACATCCGGTTGTCGCGCTCGGTGGAGCCCTTCTGGTCAGGTCGACCTATGATCAGCGGCGCCATCCGCTCCCACGCCGCGTCGCTCAAAACCAACCGGTCCATCACACCCAAGACCGCCTCCCAAAAAGCAGCCCTGAATCTGATTTGCTCCTAAAAGGGAATCCTTAGAGTCCACACCACCTAAGGGCCTAATCGGTTGCAGCCGACTTTTGCAACAAAATCCGCCATAAGCGGCCGTTCACAACAAACAACAGCTGTTTGTAGGCTTTACGAGTTGCGCTGAATTCCCCGACGGAAAGCCCTTTCTGGTCCTCCGGCTTTTACGGGGATTGCGAATGGTGAAGTCAGCTACAATGGCGTCGCGCCGCTCATTCCGAGTCGCAGTAAAGCCCCATCATCGGATTGCTGCCAGGACTTTGGCCGCCTCTTGACGGGCGCGCTGCATATCTTGCGAGTCGGGCGGCATCGGACTTAGCGCCGGTGGCCTAGACGAATCCCAAGCTTGAGCGCCTTCTGCCGCAACGAACCCACACTACGCTTTGTAAGCTTCGCAATTTTAATGACGGGTGTTTTCGCCTTTGAGTGCGCACGCAATTCCTTCACATCGACTTTGGTGTATTCGCGACGCACGACAGTCCTCTTTGCTTTTTTAGGCACTTAATATTCCTTGATTTGGAAACGGCCTTAGTACCACAGATAGCCTGAGCAGCAAGCGTCATCAGCTTTAACGTCGAGCTCCGTGGCCGCTTCTTGTCCCCACAGCCGCGCCATGCGGTAATAGCAAACATGTTACGATACTCCTTGTCCGGGCGGCGGTCGTACCGCTTCCGACAAATGTGTCGTCCACTCTTTCGCCTTTCTCCCGGCAGCCGACGTAGGCTGAGACTTCGCCAACGCCGTCTCCGGGCCTCAGGTGTCCGATGCTCAATGCCCGCCGCGGAGGTTAGGCCCGATGCTGACCCAAGTATATGAAATCTCCACCATCGAAGAGGCTTCCGCTGTTTCAGCCATCGGTGTCGATCATGTCGGCGTGCTCGTCGGAGACGGCCGATTTCCGCGCGAACTGCCCATCTCAGCTGCTTCCGATATTGGCGCGGCGATTGTCCCGCCATCGAAGTTCTCAGCACTGTTTCTGACCTGCGACATCTCCTTGATTGCCTCGTGGTCGCGCGAACTCAATCCCTCGATCGTCCACTTGGGAGCCAGCGCCGAGCTGCTCTCCCCGAAAGATGTTGCTTCGCTCAAACGCATATTGCCCGGGATCGTTGTAATGAGAAGTATACCGGTGTTCGGAGAGGAAAGTGTCGCGATTGCTTGCAGCTACGTTGGCATTGCAGACTTTCTGCTTCTCGACAGCTATCGGCCCACAGAGAGACAGATCGGCGCGCTCGGTGTGACGCACGACTGGAATATCAGTCGCCGCATCGTGGACCTCGCCCGTGTTCCTGTTGTCCTTGCCGGCGGCCTCGGACCTGACAACGTCGCAGAAGCGATCCGAACTGTCCGTCCAGCCGGTGTCGATTCCAAGACGAGAACGGATCAGGACGGATCGCATGCCAAGGACCTGGACCGAGTCCGCCGGTTCTACGAAGCGGCTCGGGGGGCGGCGCCGTCATAGCATCGGCTAAGGCTAAATGGGGAATACTGACCCGCAAGCCTGGTTCGCTTTCCCTCTAACTGCAGACCTATGATAAGGCTTCATCAATTGGCGCTCGGGCTTAAAATGACAAGCGCCTGACCAATCGGAGCTTGATCCGCATCGCCTCCAAAGCTGACGTAGGCTCTCGGGCTTCGTGAATTGGCGGCCTGTGCCCCCGCCCAAGAATTAGACCGCCCCCGAGGCGAAGGGTGTTAGAAACGGCGCTGTTACCAGTGCCGTTCTGGTGCACCAAACGCGTGGAATCGGCCCACTTCGACTGGCGCTGGCGGGAGCGACCCGCTCTGGCTCTGCTGGCGTGGGAGCCCTGCTCGCGATCCGCCGATGAGGCTACGCCGCATCCAACTGGAGTCAATTGTATTGGTGATTATTTTTAGGCCAAGGGCTGTCACCTATCGCGATATCGCAGCATCGGCTCGTCATCGACAGGCACATAGCGGATTCGCGTCGCCGCTTCGACGTCCTGGAGGATTGCTTTTTTGACCATGCGTCCGCCGCCAACCCGTGCTGGCTCCGGCGCTTGCAGCACGGGGCCTCGATCGATCCTGCGTAATGACGAACGACCGCTTTGCGCCGCCAGAAGCGGCCGTCCATATCAAATACGGTTGTCCGCGACAAATATCTGTCAGTGTCACCCGTCTGATATTTTACCAGATAGTTTCCTGGATCATCACCATCGAGACGATCCAGGCCGAAAGCGGCTCGCAACGCCAAAGGTAGCGGCGGCTAAGCGTTTACTGGGACAGTTTCACGAAATCCGGGAATTTGAGCCTCCCTTCGGCAATCGCCTTTGGCCAAACCGCAATTTGTTTCCCGTTCTGCCACTGGAAGACGAGGCCCGTCACTGCCCCAGGGCCGGACTTGATGCCGTGCGTGAATTCATCGGTCCTGTCATAGAACTGGATGCGTCCGATCGTGCCTTCGAAATTGGTCTTCTCAAGCTCCGAGACCAATTTGTCTGGATCTGTCGAGCCGGCACGCTGGATCGCTTCCGCAATGATGTAGACCTCGTCATAGGCGGTATAGCCGGTGTAGGCCGGAGCCGTCCCAAACTTGGCCTTGAACGCCTGCGCGAATGGTTTGGTCTTCGAGGTAACGGCCACGTCGGGCGTGGCGACCGCGAGCGATGGAACGCCTTCGGCGGATCCGTTGGTATCGTTCCAGAAGGTCGGGCTCAACGCCTGCGCGCTGATGCCGAACATCGGGATCGGCACCTGCTGGTTCTTCCATTGCACGGTCGGCTGCACGCCGACATGCGATATGCCGGTGACGATCACGTCAGGCTTCTTGCTCTCGATATTGTTGAAAATCGGCGTGAAGTCCGTGGTGTCGGGCGAGAAGCGCACATGCTCGACGACCTTCAATCCGGCTTTCGGCAGGCAGGCCTCGTAGCCGACATCGAGCGGCTTGGTCCAGGCCGCGTCCTCGCTCATGATCGCAACCGTCTTGAGTTTGAGCTGGTCGACCAGCAGGTCCTTGGCGGCGTCGCAGACAAGCTGGGCTTGGGCGGCTGACGTCAGGTAGCCGTGAAAGGTGTATTTGTTCTTGTCGTAGTCGTTGTGGATCGCCTTGGTGATCTCGTTGGATGCTGCACCGGGCGTGATCAACGGCATCTTCAGGCGCGCAGCCCACGGCTCGAGCGCGAGCACGACCTCGCTGATATAGCTGGCGATCACCGCCGAGACCTTGTCTTCGCTGACGGCGCGCTGGAAGGCGCGCACCGAATCCGCCGACGAACTCTTGTTGTCATAGCTGACGATCTCGATCTTGCGGCCGAGTACGCCGCCTTTGGCGTTGATCTCGTCGGCGGCGATCTGCGCGCCCCCGGGGGTCGCGGCGCCCGCGATCGACTGCACCTCGGCGATGACGCCGATCTTGATCGGATTGCCGGACTGCGCGTGAGCCGAAGTAGCAAGACAGAGGGCAAGAGCCGACGCAAGCGGGACGAGGCGGCTCGGACTCGAAATATCGAATGGTCGTCGCATGGTATTCTCCTTTTCTTTGCTTTTTGGTTGTGTGCTCGCAGACTAGAGATACCCAGCGCCGGCCTCCGCGGCGAAACGACCGGGGTCGCCTTCCCACACGATTCGCGCATGCTCGAGCACGTAGACCCGATCGGCATGTGGAAGCGCAAAGGTCACGTTCTGCTCGCCTAGCAAGACCGTGATCGAGGTGGTCTGGCGCAATCTTTCCAGCGCCTTCGACAATTGTTCGAGAATAACCGGCGCGAGCCCGAGCGTGGGCTCGTCCAGGATCAGGATCTGCGGCTGCATCATCAGCGCGCGGCCGATCGCCAGCATCTGCTGTTCACCGCCAGACAAGGTCTGCGCCAGTTGGCCCTGACGTTCTTTCAAGATCGGAAACAACTCGAACAGCCAGGCGAGCTGGGTAGTCCTGGCTTCATCCGTCAGGTGCTGGCCACCAAGATCGAGATTCTCGCGTACTGACATCTCGCCGAACAATTCCCGTGACTCCGGGCACTGCACAAGGCCGCTACGGGCGATACGCGCCGGGCCGGTGCCGCGCAGCTTTTCGCCGTTGCGAAGGATTTCGCCACTATAAGGCAGGAAGCCGGAAATCGTGTTGAACAGCGTGGTCTTGCCGGCGCCATTGAGCCCGACGACGGAAACGAACTCGCCCTCATGCACATGGATCGAGACGTTTTCCAGCGCCTGCGCCTTGCCGTAGAGGACACTGACGTTCTCCACCTGCAACAGTGGCACCTTGTCCTTGAAGGTGGTTTCCGGCCGCGCATGGGTTTCGATGGCACCACCGAGATAGACCCGCCGCACGGTCTCGTTGCGCATCACCTCTTCGGCCTTGCCGGTGACGATTTCCTCGCCGAGATACATCGCTAGGACGCGATCGACCAGCGCCGCGACGCTCTTGACGTTGTGATCGACCAGCATCACCGCACGGCCCTCATCGCGAAAGCTGCGGATCAGATCGGAGAAAACGGCAACCTCGGCTCGCGTCAGCCCGGCGAAGGGCTCGTCGACCAGCACTACCTTGGGATCGCGGGCGATGGCCTTGGCCAGTTCGAGCCGGCGCAGGTCGGCGAACGGCAGTGTCGGGGGCCGCCGGTCCATCACGGCGCCGAGGCCGACGCGCTCCGCGATCCATTTGGCGCGCTCCGTGAGCGCCTTGTCGGGAAACAGCATCAACAGGCTGTCCGGCAGCAGCGCTACCATGATGTTCTCGAGCACGGTCTGCCGGTTCAGCGGACGCGAATGCTGGAACACCATGCCAAAGCCCTTCCGCGCAATCTTGTGCGCTGGAAGGCCGGCGACGTTTTCTCCCCGGAAGACGACCTCGCCGGCGGACGGACGCTCGATGCCCATCACGCTCTTCATCGCCGTCGATTTGCCCGACCCGTTGGGTCCGATCAGGCCGAATATCTCCCCGGGGTACAGATCGAAGGACAAATTCTTGACGGCGGTCAGTCCCCCGAACCGCTTGGTGAGGCCGCGGACTTCGAGAACGGGCGCGTTGTCAACTGTCTTTTCCATCACGAGCGCGCCTCGCGTGACAGAGCCGCGCCGAGAAAACCGCCGGGGAAGAACAGCACGACCAGCAAGGCGACGGCGGACACGATGAACGTCGCCAGTTCGCCGGTCGGCCGCAGGAATTCGCCGGCCACGATCAGGAAGATGGCGCCAAGCGCCGCGCCAAGCACAGTACGACGGCCGCCCAGTACCGCCGATACGATGACGTTCACGCCGACCGCCACGTCGACCACGGTGCCGACCGACGCGGTGCCGAAGTAGAACACCAGCAGGGCCCCGGAGAGCCCCGAAAAGAAGGCGCTGACGATGAAAGCCGCGAGCTTGTGCTTCACGATGTTGAAGCCGAGCGCGCCCGCCTGAACAGGGTCCTGCCCGCTGGCCTGGAGCACGAGACCGATCGGCGATTGCGAAAGCCCGTACAGGATGGCGGCGCTGATGGTCATGAATCCGAGTGCGATCCAGTAATTCGCGCCGGCGTTGATCGTGATGACATCGGGGATCGTCAAGCCGATCTCGCCGCCGGTCAGGTCGGCGAACACCACGATGAAGTTCTGCAACATCAGCACGGCGACCAGCGTCGTCAGTCCGAAATACGGGCCGCGCACCCGCAGCGCCGGGAGCGCCAGCACGAGGCCGGCGATCACCGAGGCCAGCGCGCCGATCACGATGCACAGATAGACCGACCATCCGAACTGATTGTTCACGATGCCGGCGGTGTAGGCCCCGACGCCGATCAGGAAGGTGGGACCGAAATTCACCTCGCCGGCGAATCCGAAGAGCAGGTCCCACGCCATCGCGAAGACGCCGAAATAGAAGGCGACCGTCAGCAGGCCGAGGATGTAGCCGGAAACGTAGAGCGGCAGCGTCGCGGCGACGATGACGGTCACGAGCGAGATGAAAAACAGTCGCGACTTGAAGAATCCGGCCATCTCAGCGCCTCCCCAACAGGCCTTGAGGCCGGATATACATCACGACCACCAGCAGCAGCAGCGCCGGAATGGTTCGATAGGCGGGGGAGATGAGATAGGCCGTCAACGTCTCGAGGTAACCGACCACAAACGCAGCGATCAGGGAACCGGAGACGCTGCCTAGCCCGCCGAGCACGACAATCGAGAACGCGCTCGCGGTGAGCGGACCCACGCTGTACGAGCTCACGCCGAGGAACATGCCGAGCAGCACGCCGGCGATCCCGGCTAGGACGCCGTAGATCGCCCACACCACGACATAAATGCGCGTGAGCTCGAGCCCCAGCAACGTGACGCCACGCGGGTTCATCGACGCCGCCAGGACCGCCTTGCCGGTCCGCGTGCGGTTCACCAGCAGCCAGAGCAGACCGATGACGAAGCAGCAGACCACCGCCGTGAAGATCTCGTTCTTGGGCGTGCGCACGCCGAGGACATCGACGACGCCCTCGACGATCGGAAGCACGGTCTTGGCATTGTTGGTGAAGAAATAGGCGATCACTTCCTGGATCATGATCCCCCACAGCAAGGTGCCGGTGAGGACGAAGATTTCCTTCTCCTCGTTGGGAATGCGCCGGGAATTCTGGATCGGCCGCACCACCGCAAAATACGTCGCGAACGCTGCGACCAGCGCGACCGCAACCCCCATCAGCGCACCGAAATAGGTGTTCACATGCAGCACGCTGGCGGCGGCCCAGGCCGCGACCGCAGCCGCCACCATGATGGCGCCGTGGGAGAGATTGAGCACGCCCGAAACGCCGAATATCAGCGTAAAACCTGTGGCGCCTAGCGCATACAAGGCACTGATGGCAAAGCCATCGATCAGAATCTGGAACGCAAGCATTTATGAATGGCCGGGGCGGCCCAGCCGCCTGTTCGAAAGGGAAGGTGCTGCATATGAAAGCTCCCGGGGACCCGGGAGGCTAATCATGCGAGACTTAGTTCGTTGCCTTGACGAAGCTCGGGAATTTCAGCTCGCTCTTGGCGATTTCCTTGGGCCAGACGGAAACCTGCTTGCCACCCTGCCATTGCAGCATCAGCCCGGTGATCAGACCCTTGCCGTATTTGATCGAATGGGTAAACGGATCATCCTTGCCGTAGAACTGAACGCGGCCGATGGTGCCTACCCAGTCGGTCTGTTCCAACGCCTCGACCAGCTTGTCGGCGTCGGTCGACCCTGCCCGCTTCACGGCGTCGGCGATGTAATAGACCTCGTCATATGCGGTATAACCGGCGTAGGACGGGTAGTTGCCATACTTCTTCCTGAACCCTTCGGCGAACGGCACCGACTTCGGGGTCACCTCGACGTTCGGACCGGATACGCCCTGATAGAGCACGCCTTCCGCCGCGTCGTTGGTATCCTTGCCGAAGGTCTCGTTGGTCGCCTGCGAGCTGATGCCGAACATCGCGATCGGCACCTGCTGGTTTTTCCACTGCACCGTGGGCTGCACGCCGACATGCGAAATGCCGGTGACGATCACGTCGGGCTTGGAGCCCTCGATCTTGTTGAAGATCGGCGTGAAGTCAGTGGTATCGGGCGAGAAGCGGATATGGTCGAGCACCTTCAGGCCGATCTTGGGCAGGCATTCCTCATATCCGACGTCGAGCGGCTTGGTCCAGGCTGCGTCCTCGCTCATGATGACGGCGGTCTTCATGTGCTTCTGATCGACCAGCAGGTCCTTCGCGGCATCGCAGACGGACATCGCCAGCGCCGCCGAGGTGAGATAGCCGTGGAAGGTGTATTTGTTCTTCTCGTAATCGGCGTGAACGCTCTTGCTGATTTCGTTGGAGGCCGCGCCGGGCGTCACGAACGGCGTTTTCAGGCGCGACGCCCAGGGTTCAAGCGCGAGCACGACCTCGCTGATGTAGCTGGCGATGACGGCATGGACTTTGTCTTCATTGACGGCGCGTTGAAAGGCGCGCACCGAATCCGCCGAAGAGCTGTGGTTGTCGTAGCTGACAATTTCAATCTTGCGTCCGTCGACGCCACCTTTCGCATTGATCTCGTCGGCGGCCAACTGCGCCGCTTGCGGGATCGAGGCGCCGGCGATGGCCTGGGCTTCCGCGATCACGCCGATCTTGATGGGGTCGGCGGCCAGGGCACCGCTGGATGCAGTTGCCATTAACAGACCCAGGGCAAGCGTTCCGGGGATAGCCGACGTCGGCATAAATTGCAGGCAGACCGTTCTTTTCATAATGTTTCTCTCCGCTCTTAAGCTTCTTCTTGAGCTATTCGGCGCAACTATAACCGGGGCGGCAAACGCGGCAAGTGAAACTGCATTGCAGATTGCGCCAAGATAAAGAAAACAACGGTCAAGGATGGGAAGGAACCACAGCGTGCAACGCAACAGCCGCAAGCCAGGCGCAGTCGGATCTTGTTAAACCGTCTCGTCGATCGAATTTGAAACCGTTTTCGCGTCAGCGGTAGGCTCGATGAAGATCAAGTCCTTCGCCACGGGCTACAGGAAATGAGGTTCGCTGCAACCCGGTCGCCCAAATATAACTCTGCGCGTCGGTCCACGGACCCTGTGATACCCCCGTAGCCGAATCCGCGGATGAAATCGCGGTCGGGATCGAATTCCATCAACTGCATCGACCGCGGTGAAAGGCGCATCCAGGCGGCCATCGGCCTAGCCCTCGCTAAAGCAAACAAGGCGTTGTGAACCCTATTCGCCCTGCTTTGTGGTAGTTTCCCTGACGTCCATACCGCGAAAGTACAGGAGGATGGGCCCGACACAGACAATCAATCAGATCCTACGGTGCCGCCTGCGGTTTCTCAGCGAGGTTAGTTTTGCCTGAGACCATACAAGGGGTCTCCCAGGAAAGATGTTCTCTCTCATCTCGAGGAGACACTCATGACGGCTCATGTATGAAGGGAGGGACGATCATGATCAAGTTGAAGATTAATGGCCAGGAACGAAGCTGGGATGGCGATGCCGATCTTCCGTTACTCTGGTTTCTCCGTGATGAAGTCGGCCTGACAGGTACGAAATTTGGCTGCGGCCAAGCTCTCTGCGGCTCATGCACCGTTATTGTTGACAAGCAGGCCGTACGTGCCTGCATCACCTCGGTTTCCGACGTGGTCGACCGAGAGGTCACAACGATCGAAGGCCTCCATCCGACGGGTGATCACCCGGTTCAGAAGGCCTGGCGCCAGCTCAACGTCCCGCAATGCGGTTTTTGCCAGACCGGTCAGATCATGCAGGCAGCGGCGCTGTTGATGGATAATCCGAAACCGTCGCATGACCAGATTCGCGAATCCCTGTCCGGAAATATCTGTCGGTGCGGCTGCTACCAGCGCATCGAAAATGCCGTCCATCTCGCATCGACGGGGGTGTGACATGAATATCCTCACCAATGCCAGCAAACTTCGCGGTTTCGAGAAGCACATCAAGATCGAGAACGTTTCGCGTCGCAGCATCCTCAAGGGCCTCGGCCTCGCCGGCGCCTTCGTGCTCGCCGCGCCCGTGATGACGCGTACGGCCTTTGCATATGAGACCGGCGCCAGCAAGATGCCGCACGGTACTGTGGTCGACCCACGCGTGTTCGTCTCGATCGCACCGGATGGTATCGTGACCATTGTCGCGCACCGCGCCGAGATGGGAACCGGCGTGCGCACCAGTCTACCGATGATCGTCGCCGAAGAGCTGGAAGCCGACTGGAAGCGCGTCCGAATCCAGCAGGCGCATGGCGATGAGGTCAAGTTCGGCAACCAAGATACCGACGGCTCGCGCAGCACGCGGCATTATCTGATGCCGATGCGCCAGATCGGTGCCTCGGCCCGCACCATGCTGGAGCAGGCCGCGGCGAAACGCTGGGGCGTGCCGGCAAGCGAGGCGAAGACCGCCAATCATGAAGTCGTCCACAGCGCGAGCGGACGCAAGCTCGGCTTTGGCGAATTGGCTGCCGATGCGGCAAAGGAGTCGGTCCCGAGCGTCGAAGGCCTCAAGCTAAAGGATCCCAAGGACTTCCGCTATCTCGGCAAAGGCGAGATCGGGATTGTCGATCTCCACGACATCACGACGGGTGCCGCCCGTTACGGCGCCGACGTGCGGTTGTCCGGCATGAAATATGCCGTCATCGCACGCCCGCCGGTCACCGGCGGCAACGTGGCGTCGTTCGACGGGTCGGAAGCGATGAAAGTTTCCGGTGTCGAGAAGGTGATGGAAGTCAAGGGTTGGCCCTGGCCCTCGAAGTTCCAGCCGCTCGGTGGCGTCGCCGTCATTGCCCGCAACACCGGCGCGGCGATCAAAGGCCGCGACGCGCTGAAGATCACCTGGGACGACGGCGCCAACGCCAAATACGAGTCGATCAGCTATCGGGCTGAGCTTGAGGAAGCGGCGCGCAAGCCGGGCCTTGTCGTCCGCAAGGAAGGTGACGTCGAGGCCGCGTTGAAGGGCGCCGACAAGGTGATCGTTGGCGAGTATTACCTGCCGCATCTTGCCCACGTCGCCATGGAGCCGCCGGTTGCGGTCGCCGACGTCAGGGGCAACAAGGCCGAAATCTGGGCACCGGTGCAAAGTGCTGGCGGAACACGCGAAGACGTCGCCAAGACGCTGGACATTCCCCAGGAGAATGTGACCGTCAACGTTACGCTGCTCGGCGGCGGCTTTGGGCGAAAATCCAAATGCGATTTCGCGCTCGAGGCGGCTCTGATTTCAAAGGAGCTCGGCGCACCGGTCAAGGTGCAGTGGACGCGGGAAGACGACGTCCATCACGGCTTCCTACACACCGTTTCGGTCGAGCGCATCGAGGCGGGCCTCGACAAGAACGGCAAGGTAATCGCTTGGCGGCATCGCAGCGTCGCGCCCAGCATCGCCTCGACCTTTGCCGCCCAAACGGTGCACCAGGCGCCGTTCGAACTCGGCATGGGGCTGGTCGACATGCCCTTCGAGATCGCCAATGTGCAATGCGAGAACCCGGAAGCGGCCGCGCATACCCGCATTGGCTGGTTTCGCTCGGTGTCAAACATCCCGCGCGCCTTCGCGGTGCAGTCCATGGTCGCTGAAATCGCGCAAGCGACCAAGCGCGACCCGAAGGACATGCTGCTGGAGCTGATCGGCGCGCCGCGGATCCTCAAGCTCACCTCGGTGAAGGATTTGTGGAACTATGGCGAGCCCTATGACAGCTATCCGATCGACACCGGACGGCTGCGCAAGGTGGTCGAGTTGGTTGCTGACAAAGGCGGCTGGGGGCGGTCCGTACCCAAGGGACATGGGCTCGGCATTGCCGCACACCGCAGCTTCGTCAGCTATATCGCGACCATTGTCGAGGTAGCCGTTGACGAGAAGGGCAAGCTCACGGTGCCGCGGGTCGATACCGCCATCGATTGCGGAACTTACGTCAATCCGGAGCGGATCCAGTCGCAGATCGAGGGCGCTGCGATCATGGGCCTTAGCCTCGCCAAACATGGCGCGATCACTTTCAAGGACGGCAAGGTGCAGCAGGGCAACTTCGACGATTTCCCGGTGATCCGGATCGACGAATCCCCTGACGTAACGAATGTCTATATAGTGCCTCCCGGTCCCGACGCGCCGCCCAGCGGCGTTGGCGAGCCGGGCGTGCCGCCGTTTGCACCGGCGCTGATCAATGCGATCTTCGCCGCGACCGGCAAGCGCATCCGGGCGCTACCGATCGGCAAACAGCTGGAGGCATGAGGCGGAACGCAAGATCGTCCAGACCGTTTCATTGATCTGAATAGGAGACGGATCAATGAAACCCAACCCAACGGCGCTCGCGGTATCGCTTTTGTCGGGCGCCCTTCTTTTGAACGCACAGGCGGCGAGCACGCAGACAAACCCGCCGCCTGCCACCGCCACGCGGCCGGCAAAGAATCCCACGGAGCAAAGCTCGGTGCCCAGCAACGCTCCGCCCGCTACCACGACCCAGACCACCGGCGAAGCCAACCGCGATCCGGCGGTGAAGAAAATGAACGAGGACGAGAAAGCGAAGGTCGAGACCAAGGGCAAATAGAAACAGAAGCGGCGGACCTTTCAGTCCGCCGCTTCTCGCCTGGAGGCTTCGCTGCGCAGCTATTTCTTGACGGCGAACACCCAGATCACGCCGCCCTGCGCAGGTTATTTTCAAGCCCGACGTTCTGGGTGGCCAGCGCATCCTGGGTGCGTTGCGCGTCGACGCCCCAGCCGGACTGGACAGGCTGACAGGGTCAACCCCTTTTCGACAGAAGAATCGACCTGCTAGCGACGCGGAACAAAGGCCAGATCAAGAGATAACTTTCACAGCACCATCCTCCCGCGGCGCCGCCTTAGTGTGATTGAAAGCGGCTAATTTCTTCACCCACAGGAGAGCTGAAGGCATCGGCCGCTGCACGGCGTCGATGATGAGGCCAACGTATTCTGCAGCGATTGTAGGTTCCTGCAGAATGTCGTGTGCTGCCTGTGCTGTCGATTGAAGTGGGCCGGCGGACCGCCATGGCCACCGTGGGCGCGACGGGCGCCACACGGACTACCGGGGTGCCCCGGAGCTAGCAGCACCGTCGGCGCCATTGGCGAACGCCGCCACGAGGCCTTTTTATTGCCTCGCTAGCATGTTGCCTCATGTGTGAGGACGACGTCAGAAATATTTCGAAACAAATCCCTCGTCGGTTCTCCTGAATCAGAGGCAAAGGATCCGCATGGCCACGGTATCGCCGAACATTCTTGTTGTCGAAGACGATCGCGAGACTCGGGCACTGATTGCGAAATACCTGCGCACCAACGCCTGTAACGTGACGACAGCCATCGACGGACGCGAAATGACCCGGGCGTTGGCCGACCATCGTGTCGATCTTCTCATCCTCGACGTGATGCTGCCGGGTGAAGACGGCCTCAGCCTGTGCCGCAAGGTCCGCGCGGAATCGCAAACCCCGATCATCATGCTCACCGCACGCGGCGAGGACGTCGATCGTATTCTCGGTCTCGAAATGGGCGCGGACGACTACCTTCCCAAGCCGTTCAATCCGCGCGAATTGCTGGCCAGGATCAACGCGGTGTTGCGCCGCCAGGCCGCCACCCACGCGGTCAGTGCCAGGACCGCCCTCACCTTTCTGGGATGGCGGATCGATTTCCGTCTGCGGGAGCTGCGCAATCCAGCGGGCGCGCGGGTCGCGATGACCAGCGCCGAATTCGACCTGTTGCGAACCTTCTGCGAACGTCCCGGCCGCGTGCTGTCGCGCGACAGCCTGCTCGATTTCACGCAAGGGCGCAACGCCGGCTCATTCGAACGCAGCATCGATGTGCTGGTCAGCCGTATCCGGCGCAAGATCGAACCCGATTCGCTAGAGCCCACCGTGATCAAGACGGTGCGCTCCGGCGGATATATGTTCACCCCGACGGTGGATACGATCATACCTCCGGCACACAGTTGATCATGAACTTACTCGGTTTTCTGAACCTGAAAGGCATCAGCGGACAGATCGCGGCGCTGGTGGTCGCCTCAATCGTCGCAATTCACCTGATCCTCACCGCAACCTTTCTTATCTATCGTCAGGACGAGATCGATCCATCAATCGACCGCGGACATGCTCAACTTACATCCGTGGTGCAGCTTTTGGGCGCGGCGCCCGCGTCGGAGCGGCCACGGCTATTCGCCGACATCGCCCGAGCACTACCGCAACTGGACATCCGAAGCCTTCCGCAGGGTTCCGTTCCCGCGGCGGAGGGACCAGATAGCCTCAGCCTGCGCAGTCTGCATCGCCGGCTCGGCAGCGGTTATTGGATATTCTCGCTCGCCGACGAACCATACGCCCACAGGATCGGCATTGCGCTGCCGGACGGCGCCATCATTTCCACAAAGCTCCTGCCGGACCAGCGTCAACGTCCGTTCTGGATTGGACCGTGGATCGCGACATTGCTGTTTGTCGCCATCAGCTTCACGTTGCTTGGCCTGTGGGCGGCGCGCGCCTTGACGGCGCCGCTGTCGTCGTTCGCAAGTGCCGCCGAAAGCTTCAGTCCGAACGGCGCCGCTGCGCCGCTTCCCGAACGCGGCCCTGAAGAGATTCGTTCGGTTGCAAAGGCGTTCAATCGCATGCGGGAGCGCATCACCACCCTGATCCACGACCGCACCAGAATGCTGGCTGCCATCAGCCACGACTTAAGGACTCCGATCACCCGAATGCGCCTACGCTCCGAATTTATCGAAGACGATGTGCATCGCAGCTTCATGCTGGCCGACCTCGACCAGATGCAATCGATGCTGGAGTCGGTACTTTCCTTCCTGCGCAACGACCGTAAACTCGAGTCCATGACGCTTGTCGACATCGCCACCACGCTGCAGCTTGTCGCCGATCAATTCGCCGATATGGGACACGAGGTCACTTACGACGGCCCTGAACACGCCATGGCCACGCTCCGGCCGGACGATCTTTATCGCAGCACGACCAACCTTGTCGAAAACGCGGTCAGGTTCGGTGCGGAGGTCGTGATCCGGCTCAGAATGTCGTTAAATACCGTGACAATCGATATCGAGGATGATGGTCCCGGCATTTCCGATGCACGCAAGGATGCCATGCTTGAACCATTCGTGCGCGGCGACGACGCCCGGAACATGGATGATGCAGCCGGCTTCGGTCTCGGGCTTTCGATCGCTCGCGCCATCGTGCTGGCGCACGGCGGCGAGATGTCGCTCAATGACCGGCGGCCCCGTGGATTGATCGTTCGTGTTGAATTGCCGGTTCACCAGCAGAGCCAGCTGGCCGCCGCCTGAGCAGCAAAACCCCTTAGCTTCGGCCGTAAGGCCGCAAGGATGCGGCATCTGGCCCGCACAACGCAACCGCCGTGATTGCAGGATGTTGGGGCGGTCGAGATCGACTTGAACAGGTTGCCAGAAGCAGCCGAGGAGCAACCACCGTTACATCTGCGCCGATCCTAGCTGCCTCTCGGATGACCGATTCGCGGCCGGCGCACTGGGCCTAGCCACAATAATGTTCGTTCAAGGCCAAATGCGCCGAACTTGATTGGCATTCGCCCATGAGCGTTGGACGTTTTGATCACCATCGAGCAACATTTTAGAACGATCTGAAACACTTCGGAGATTTTTTAGCCACACCCGCACCGTACGTGCCGTTCGGAATGACAAGGGCGCGTAGCGAATGACTGTTGGAATGCGAGT
>DASXJV010000118.1:0-12522 GCA_036497205.1 Bradyrhizobium sp. | reverse complement strand
GAACTTGTCGATGCCCAGAACGATGGCCATGCCGGGCACCAAACGCGGATCAACAACCGCCAGCGTCGCCGCGAGAGTGATGAAGCCCGCTCCCGTAACGCCGGACGCCCCCTTCGAGGTCAGCATCGCGACAAGCAGGATGGTTATTTGCTGGCCGATGGTAAGGTCGAACCCGAGCGCTTGCGCAATGAACAGGGTTGCGAGCGTCATATAGATATTCGTGCCGTCGAGATTGAACGAGTATCCAGTCGGCACCACCAGGCCCACAACCGATTTAGAACAGCCGAGCCGTTCGAGTTTTTCCATCAAGGAGGGAAGTGCACTTTCCGAAGATGACGTGCCGAGCACGATCGGCAACTCGTCCTTGATATACGCAAGGAACTTGAAGATCGAGAAACCGACGGCTCGCGCGATGATACCCAGGACCACGAACACGAAAAGTGCAGCCGTGACATAGAAGGTCGCGATAAGGCCGATCAGATTCAGGATTGCACCGGTACCGAACTTGCCGATAGTAAACGCCATGGCTCCGAACGCGCCGATCGGTGCCGCCTTCATGACGATGGCGATGACGCCGAAAATCGCACGCGACGCGTCGTCTATGAAGGCGCGCAGGGTGTGGCCACGCTCGCCAAGGCCCATCAGGGAAAACCCGAAAAGAATTGAAAACAGCAGAATCTGCAATATCTCGCCATTGGCGAAAGCCCCGACGACTGTGTCAGGAATAATGTGCAGGAAAAAATCGACAGTCTTCTGGGCCTCGGCCTGCTTGGCGTAGTTGGCCACCGCCTGCGCATTGGCCATGGCGCCACCAAAGCCCGCGCCCGGACGCACCAAATTTCCGACGATCATCCCGATAACAAGAGCGAATGTAGAGACGACCTCGAAATAGATCAGGGCTTTGATGCCGATGCGGCCGACCTTCTTCGCATCCTGGATATGCGCGATTCCGGAAACCACCGTGCAAAAGATGATCGGCGCGATCAGCATCTTGATCAGCTTGATGAAGCCGTCGCCGAGCGCCTTGATCCAGTCATTGGTCGCGAGATCGGGCCATAGCCACCCGACGACGATACCAAGCAGGATGGCGATCAGTACCTGAACATAAAGTATCTTGTACCAGGGTTTCGCCGCGCCGGCCGGCGCTTCGGTTGCGATCGTTGCCGCCATAACGTTCACTCTCCCATGAATTCGCGGATATCTCTGTCGCTCTTGCACAGGCCGTCCCACCGGAGACAGCCAAAATCAATTGGGCCAGCGGAGTCAATGACGTTGCGTCTTACCGCCAGCGATTTATCCGCGTCGATCGAGCGTGCGCCTGATCCCCGGCACCAGCGCGGCTCCAAGTGCGTTCTTGATCAATGACGCGGCGACAAAGGGCGCTATCCCTACAAGCCATGCCTTCTCGAACCCGAGCTTCATGCCAAACACGAGCCACGCAAATCCGGCCGCAAGAATGATGATGTGCCCTGCTCCCATCGCCACAAAAAGCAGCGGCACCGAGCGATCCCAGCCACGCTCGCTCAACCATCCCGTAGTGATGACCGCAGCCACGAAGCCGACAAGATATCCGGCTGTCGGACCCAGCAACGGCGGGAGACCGCCAACCGG
The DNA here is from genome assembly GCA_036497205.1 of Bradyrhizobium sp. Classification (GTDB taxonomy): domain Bacteria; phylum Pseudomonadota; class Alphaproteobacteria; order Rhizobiales; family Xanthobacteraceae; genus Bradyrhizobium. The sequence continues at coordinate 10,911 of DASXJV010000118.1, read as the reverse complement.
ACCTGCAAAAACCGGCAATCCGGTTGCCCCTTCTGCCAGATAGACAATAATGGTAGCGCCGCCGAGACGGCAGCCGTATGCAGCGCCGATCACAAGCACGACCAGCGTCTGCAGCGTCATCGGCACGTACGGCAGCGGCAGATTTATCTTGGCCGAGAACGTCAGCAGCGCCGTTCCCAGTGCGATCAGGATCACCGTCCGCAGCACGCCGGAAAGCCCATCGGCGCGATCGGGCCACATCACCGCGGCGAGCGGAAAATGCCGCGTGTCAATGGGCTCCGGTGTTGATGTCGTGGACAAGGGTATCTCCTGGTTTGGACGAGTTTTCAGGCGTGAAACTTACGAAGAATCGAAGTGTTCGCGTATCCTATCCGAGCCACCGCGCGATACGCGCGACGGCTTCGCGCATTTCCTCGGCCGAACGCGCATAGGAAAAGCGAATGAACTGATGGCCGTGAACGGGATCGAAGTCGATGCCGGGGGTGGTCGCGACGCGCGCCTGTTCCAGCATCCGTTTGGCAAACTCGAAACTGTCGGAGGTGAATTCCGAGACGTCGGCATAGAGGTAAAACGCGCCGTCGGCGGGCAAGAATTTGTTGAGACCGGCCTGCGGCAGGCCCTCAATCAGAATGCGGCGGTTCTCCTGGTAGCCGCGCTTCACCTCTTCCATCTCCTGGCGGCCTTCGAACGCAGCCTCGGCGGCAATCTGCGACAGCGTCGGAACCGAGATCGCGAGATTCTGCTGCAGCCGCTCGATCGGTCGCACCAGCGGTTCCGGCACCACCATCCAGCCCACCCGCCAGCCGGTCATGCAGAAATATTTCGAGAACGAATTGATCACGAGCGCATGCGGAGAAAGCTCCGTCGCCGTCACCGCGGGGAACGCATAATCGAGGCCGTGATAGATTTCGTCGGAAATGAATCGGATACCCGCGCCTTCCGCCGCTGATATCAGGCTGGTGAGGGCCTCGCGGGACATCATCGTGCCCGTGGGATTGGCCGGGCTTCCGACCAGCACACCCTTCAGCGGATTTCTGCGATGTGCCGCGAGCAAGGCCTCACCGGTCAGCGCATGACGGGTCTCGCTTGATGTCTCGATCAGAACCGGCTCGCAGCCCAGCGCGGTGAGAATGTGGCGATACGGCGGATAACCGGGCACCGTGACCGCGACACGATCGCCCGGCTCGAACATGGCGAGAAAGCCCAAGACGAACGCGCCTGACGAGCCCGTGGTGACCACGATCCGCTCGGCATCCACGGCACAGCGATAAGTCTCCCGGTAGTGTCTGGCGACACGCTGGCGCAGCGAGGGAATTCCGAGCGCGGAGGTGTAGTCGATCCGCCCATCGTCGAGTGCCGCGTGAGCGGCCGATATCGCCGCTTTCGGCGCCGAAGCCGCGGGTTGTCCGACCTCCATGTGAATGACATGGCCGCCGCCCGCTTCAATGCGCGCCGCCGCCGCCATCACGTCCATCACCATGAACGGCGGAACGTCGCTTCGACCCGACGCCTTCAGCAGGTGTTTCGCACGATCTCTCAGTGTCGCTTCAAGCATCGATATCTGCTATTTGGCCCCAGACTAGCCGCATTCCACGGTTTGTTAGGGCATATCCCTTATCCGGCCCGCCGCCAATGATTTAAAGAACGCTCAATGCTGCTCCGCATAGCGCTACTCAAACAAGCGTCGAAGCTGACCGCGGTCACCACCGCGGTCGCGCTCGCCATTGCGCCGATGCCCCCCGCGCTTGCCCAGCAAAACAAGGGGCCGCCGATAGTCCGCGATACCGAGGCCGAGCAACTGCTGCGCGACTACACACGGCCGATCCTGCGCACCGCGGGCCTGGAAAAGCAGAACATCCAGGTAGTGATTCTCAATGAGAGCGGTTTTAACGCCTTCGTCGCTGACGGTCGTCGCATTTTCGTGAACTACGGCGCACTGATGCAGTCCGAAACTCCGAACCAGATCATCGGGGTGCTGGCGCATGAAACCGGCCATTTGGCCGGCGGCCATCTCGCCAAGCTCCGCGAGCAACTGGCGCAGGCGCAGACGCAGATGATCATCGCCATGCTGCTCGGCGCCGGCGCGATGGTGGCGGGCACAAGAGGCGGCAACAGCAATAGCGGCCTGGCGAATGTCGGTGCGGCCGCGGTTGCCGGGCCGCAGGAGATGATCCGCCGCACCCTGATCTCCTACCAGCGTCAGCAGGAGGAAAACGCCGACCGCGCTGGGGTGAAGTTTTTGACTGCCACTGGACAGTCCGCGAAAGGCATGTACGAAACTTTCAAGCGGTTTACCAATGACAGCCTGTTCGCCGCGCGCGGTACGGATCCCTACCTCCAGTCGCATCCGATGCCCGCGCAGCGCGTCGCCGCGCTTGAGGAACTGGCGCGGTCGAGTCCCTATTGGGACAAGAAAGACGATCCGGCCCTGCAACTGCGTCACGACATGGTGCGCGCCAAGATCTCGGCCTTCATGGAGCGGCAGGACACCGTTTATCGGCGCTATCCATTGTCGAACGACAGCCTGCCTGCGCGCTATGCGCGGGCGATCGCGACCTACCTGCATGGCGATTTACGCTCCGCGCTCGGTCAGATCGATGGGCTGATCCAGGTGCAGCCCAACAATCCGTATTTTCATGAATTGCGCGGTCAGGCGCTGCTGGAGGGCGGCAAACCCGCAGAGGCGATCGCGCCCTTGCGCAAGGCGGTACAGCTCTCGAATAACGCACCACTCATCGAGATGTTACTTGGGCAGGCGCTGGTCGGAACTGATAATAAGGCCCACACGGATGAAGCCATCGCGATTCTCCGTGCGGCGGTGGCACGAGAGACAGAGGCCCCGCTCGGCTATACCCAGCTCGCAATGGCCTATGGCCGAAAGGGAGATTTCGCGCAGGCCGATCTGGCATCAGCGCAAGCCGCCTATCTTCGCGGCGACAACAAGACCGCACGCGATCTCGCCTCGCGCGCGAAAACCCGTTTCGCCATCGGCACGCCCGGTTGGGTCAAGGCCGACGATATCGTCACTGCAAAGCCGCCGCCCGGTCAAAACAGCAACTAGAATAAATCGAGCCAAAGTACGAAGGTCTTCGGAAACGGCTTTCACCAGAGGATTTGCCAATGTCTTTATTCCGCCTGCTCGCTCCCGCACTGTTCGCGCTCGCACTCTGCGGCACGCTGCCAACTGCATCGGCACAGAGTTTTTCCGACGGCCAACGCGGGGATATCGAGAACATCGTCAGGAATTATCTGCTCGCGCACCCCGAAGTGCTGGAAGAGGCGATGGCCGAATTGAGCAAGCGCCAGGCAGCCGCCGAAGTAAAAAAGCAAGAAGCGAGCGTTGCCACGAACGCCCAGGCTATTTTCGATTCGCCGCGCGGCGTCGTGCTCGGCAACAAGGACGGCGATGTCACCTTCGTCGAATTCTTCGATTACAATTGCGGCTACTGCAAACGCGCGATGGCCGACATGCTCGATCTGATGAAATCCGATCCCAAACTGAAAGTCGTGCTGAAGGAATTCCCGGTGTTGAGCCAGGGTTCTGTCGAAGCCGCGCAGGTCGCGGTCGCCGTGCGCATGCAGGACTCCAGCGGCAAGAAATATCTCGATTTTCACCAGAAGCTGCTCGGCGGCCGTGGCGCGGCGGACAAGGCGCGCGCGATGGCAGCCGCCAAGGAGGCCGGCCTCGATACGGCTAAGATCGAGAAGGATCTTGCGAGCCCGGAAGTGCGCGCCACGATCGAGGAAAACTTCAAACTCGCCGAGGCGATGGGGATGAACGGCACGCCAAGCTACGTGATCGGCAAGCAGGTGGTGATTGGCGCGGTCGGCCTTGATAACCTCAAGGAAAAAATCGGCATCGCCCGTTGCGGCAAGGCGACGTGCTGAGCGATGTCTTCAGCACCCTGTAGGATGGGTTGAGCGCAGCGAAACCCATCATCCATCATAGTGTCATGGTGTCGCCTCGGAGCTGGGGGCAATGATTTACTACCGCCGAAACTTTGTTAGTGGCGCTAGCTATTTCTTCACGGTCAATCTAGCCGACCGCAAATCCGGTATTCTCGTCGACCGCATAGACGAACTCCGCGCCGCGTTCCGTTACGTGAGGCAGCGTCACCCATTTGCGCTCGATGCAATCGTGGTGCTGCCTGATCATTTGCACGCGATCTGGACTTTGCCAGACGGCGATCCTGACTTTCCAGTGCGCTGGCGCTTGATCAAATCGGCGTTCTCGCGCGCCCTACCCACTGGAGAAAATATCTCGCCCAGCCGGGCCGCCAAAGGCGAGCGCGGTATTTGGCAGCGACGATATTGGGAACACACATTGCGCGATGAGCAGGATTTCGAGCGGCACGTCGATTATATCCATTTCAACCCGGTCAAACATGGACTTGTGCGGCGCGTAAAAGACTGGCCGCATTCGTCATTCGCGAAAATGGTGCGAGATGGCGCATATCCTGCGGATTGGGCAGGCGACAATAGCAACGACACTCGCAATTTCGGTGAGCGTTGACATGCCGGACGATGGGTTTCGCTGCGCTCAACCCATCCTACGAGCTGACTGCAGGGAACGGCACGCCAAGCTACGTGATCGGCAAGCAGGTGGTGATTGGCGCGGTCGGCCTTGATAACCTCAAGGAAAAAATCGGCATCGCCCGTTGCGGCAAGGCGACGTGCTGAGCGACACTTCCAACAATCAGGCGTTCCTGCACAAGTGAATTGAAGGGCCGGCAGTCTTGCCGGCCCTTTCATTTTCGTAATCTTTGAGGCGACGCGGTTCATCCACCATTCACAAAACAAAAACAATGGAACCGCCGATATCGCGGAACATCATGCATTTCCTTTCGTTGTGTCGGCGCGGGCAAATGGAAAACACGTGAGGAGAAATTCGATGACTAGTCGCTTTATGATGTCGGTAGCCGCGGCGGCGCTGATCGCGGGAACCGGTTTCGCCAATGCACAGGGAACCGGAACGAACCGCGAGGGACCGTCGGCGGGTTCAACCGTTCAGCAGAGCGCGCCGTCCTCCGGGAACTCGGCAGCGCCGAGCAATCGCGGCGGTGCCGAATCAACGAGCCCTTCGTCCGGCATGAAGGCTACGCAATCTGACGAGAAGTCTCCGGGCGCGGCCAAGAACCAGCGCGCCGAAGATAAGGACATGCAGGGTCAGAAGTCGAAGAGCATGAGCTCTGAGAACGACCGCGCCAAGGGCGGCAAGGACATGAAGGCTGAAGGCCGCGAAGGCAGCAAGGACATGAAAGCCGAAGGCCGCGAAGGCAGCAAGGACATGAAGGCCCAAAGCCGCGAAGGCCAAAACACCAACATGAACGCGGAGCAGAAGGGTGCGGCGGACAGCAGGTCTCAGACGACCACCCAGTCCCAGCCTGGACAGACTGGCCGGTCCGAGACGACCGTTGGACAGGCCGGCGCTGCGGCGAAGCTCTCGACCGAGCAGCGCACCCGGATCACCACCGTGATTCGGGACCAGCATGTCCAGCCGCTGAACAACGTGAACTTCTCCATCTCCGTCGGCACCCGGGTTCCGCGCGACGTGAGATTCCACCCGCTTCCGCGAGAGGTCGTGACGGTTTATCCGGAATGGCGCAGCTACGAATTCGTGCTGGTCAACAACCAGATCGTGGTGGTGGACCCACGGACGTATGAGATCGTGGCTATCCTGGACGCCTAAGATTTGACGACGGCGACGGGTTCAGGGCGGGCAGCGATGCCCGCCCTTTTTCATGGACCCACGGCTGTTCAAAGATCCAGGCGGCCATCCTTTAACATTGGTTAACGACTGGTTTCCGTAGGTTCTGCGCACCTTTTTGCAAGCCAGATGAGGCATTTGAGGGATATCCGGAACGCCCTAAAGGCTTCCCCTTGGGCTTGTTGTTACCTATAACCGCGCCACCTGCCGCCGCATTGCCGGGATTTGGATGGCCAAGATTGCTGCCGAGACGATTTACGTGCTCAACGGCCCGAACCTCAATCTGTTGGGGACCCGCGAGCCCGAGACCTACGGCCATGCGACGCTCGCCGACGTCGAGAAACTTTGCGCTGAGACATCCGCGCAATTCGGCCTGAAATCCGACTGCAGGCAGTCCAATCGCGAAGGCGAATTGATCGATTTCATCCACGAGGCGCATGCCAAGAACGCGGCCGGGATTATCATCAATGCCGGAGGCTATTCGCACACCTCGATCGCGCTGCATGATGCTTTGGTGGCAGTGAAAATCCCAACCGTCGAAGTGCACATCAGCAATATTCACGCCCGCGAGAGTTTCCGTCATCATTCCTTCACCGCCAAGGCCGCGTTCGCAACGCTTTCCGGCTTCGGCATCGACGGCTACAGGCTCGCTATCAATGGCCTTGCCGCCAGGATCGGCCTCAAGGCAAAAGCCTGACGCATCCGCCCGTCACTAAACAGAAAGTTCCGGATCAAGATCATGGCGCGCCAGCCTGACGACAAAACAGCCGCAAGATTCAAAAGCGACGATAGTGCGCTTATCCGTGAACTCGCATTGCTGCTTGACGAGACCAGTCTCACCGAGATCGAGATCGAGCGCGCGGGTTTGCGGGTGCGGGTCGCGCGCAACATCAGCATCGCAGCATCGATGCCGTCGAACGTTCAAGCTGCCGTTTCCGCGCCGGCCGCCGCGGCGCCGGTCGATGTCGCCAAGCACCCGGGCGTGGTGCCCTCGCCGATGGTCGGCACCGCCTATTGGTCTTCCGAGCCCGGCGCCAAACCGTTCATCGAAATCGGGGCCAAGGTCTCGGTCGGACAGACGCTGCTGATCATCGAAGCGATGAAGACAATGAACCAGATTCCATCGCCGCGCGCGGGCACCGTGATGCAGATTCTTGTCGAGGACGGCCAACCGGTCGAATTCGGCGAACCGCTGGTAATTATTGAGTAAGAGCGCGAATAGCGGGTGGCGAATAGCGAATAGATTTTCGCTTTCGCTATTCGCCACTCACTGTTCGCTACTCGCCACTAGGACAACATGTTCGATAAGATCCTGATAGCCAATCGCGGCGAGATCGCCCTGCGCATTCTGCGCGCGTGCAAGGAACTCGGCATCGCCACCGTCGCGGTACATTCGACCGCCGACGCCGACGCGATGCATGTGCGCCTTGCCGACGAGAGCGTCTGCATCGGCCCGCCGCCCTCAAAGGACAGCTATCTCAACGTGCCGGCGCTACTCGCGGCCTGCGAGATCACCGGCGTGGATGCGGTGCATCCCGGCTATGGCTTTCTTTCGGAAAACGCCCGCTTTGCCGAAATCCTCGCCGATCATAACCTGCATTTCATCGGACCCAAGGCCGAACACATCCGCCTGATGGGCGACAAGATCGAGGCCAAGAAGACCGCGAAGAAACTCGGCATTCCCGTGGTGCCCGGCTCCGACGGCGGCGTTGGGCCTGACGACGACGCCATGGCGATCGCACAAGCAATCGGCTTTCCGGTACTGGTAAAGGCGGCCTCGGGCGGCGGCGGACGCGGCATGAAGGTCGCGCAGACCGCCGACGACCTGATGCTGGCACTCTCCACTGCCGCCAATGAAGCCAAATCGGCATTCGGCGATGCTTCGGTCTATCTCGAAAAATATCTGCAGAAGCCGCGCCATATCGAAATCCAGGTGCTCGGCGACGGCCGCGGCGGCGCGATCCATCTCGGCGAGCGCGATTGTTCGCTGCAGCGACGCCATCAGAAGGTCTGGGAGGAAGGCCCCTCGCCCGCGCTCCATGCCGCGGCGCGCGCGAAAATCGGCGCGACCGTCGCAAAGGCGATGCAGCAGATGAAATATCTCGGCGTCGGCACTGTGGAATTTCTCTACGAGGATGGCGAATTCTATTTCATCGAGATGAACACGCGCATCCAGGTCGAGCATCCCGTTACCGAGATGATCACCGGTATCGACCTCGTGCTGGAGCAGATCCGCATCGCCGCCGGCGGCGATCTGCCGGTGAGCCAGGATGAAGTCATCATCAACGGCCACTCCATCGAATGCCGCGTCAACGCCGAGAACCCCGTAACCTTCCGCCCCTCGCCCGGCAAGATTCTGCAATACCATCCACCGGGCGGCCTCGGCGTGCGGATCGATTCAGCCGTCTACCAAGGCTACGTCATCCCGCCTTATTATGACTCACTGGTCGGCAAGCTGATCGTCCATGGCAAGACCCGCGGCGAGTGCCTGATGCGGCTGCGCCGCGCGCTGGACGAAATGGTGGTGGAGGGCATCGAGACCACGCTGCCGCTGTTCAGGGCCCTGGTCCGGGAACCCGCCATTATCGATGGTGACTATCATATTCATTGGCTCGAACAGTATCTGGCTGGCCAACCGGCCGCCTGAAAACAGTCGCAAAGCTCTGGAACCTATTGGCCGAACAAGCGTCTCGGCCGGCCGGGAACCTTTCCCATTCGGGGGGGACTGCTTAATTCCTTTGTTTTGTGACGCGAGACTGTTGTGACGCCTGACGCCATGCGCCGGCGCGCCATCGGCCAAATCCTGCTGCTTGCGGCGGGCGTGGTGGTGCTGACGATTATCAGCGCCGGCTCGGTCTATCTTGTGAACAAGGCGCGGGAAGACTCGCGCTGGATCGTCCGCACCATTGAGGTCGAAAATGAGTTGTCGCTTGCCCAATTGCATTTGCGCCGTGCAGAAAGCGCGCAGCGCGGCTACCTTTCAACATTGACGCCGGATTTCCAGACCGATTTTGAGGAAGCTGCGTCCCAGCTCACCCCGGCGCTGACGCGGCTCAGCCACCTTACGCGCGACAACCCGGTCCAGAAGCGGCTCGTCGACGAAATGGTTCCGCTCAGCAACCAGAGGATCGAGGAATTCCGCCAGACCATCGAACTCGCCCGGACCCAGCGCATAGACGACGCCGCCCGTATCGTGCGTGAGGGCATTGGCCGCGACGCCATGAAGCACATTGACGATCTTGCCCGGCAGATGCGCGAGGAAGAAGACAGGCTATTCATCCAGCGCACGACCCGTGCCGACCGAAGTCAGACCTTGGCGGCATCGATGACCTGGATCGGTTCGGGCTTGGTGGTCGTGCTGGCCGGCATCTCGATCTTTCTGGTACGGCGTTCGGCGCGCGCGCGTGACGACGCCGAAGCAATGTTGCGCGAAAATAACCTGAACCTCGAGGCGACGGTGGACGAGCGCACGGCCGATCTTCGCGAGGCCAATGACGAAATCGAGCGCTTCGCCTATATCGTCAGCCACGATCTGCGCTCGCCGCTGGTGAACATCATGGGTTTCACCAGCGAACTCGAGGAATTGCGCGCCGACATTTTCAGGCGGATCGCGGTGCTCGGCGGTGCTGCAGCTGCGGATTCGCCGGCGCCGGTTGTTGCAAGCGAGATGGAACCGGTGCTCGACGGCGAAGACAAGCAGCTCTCGCAGGATTTCTCGGAAGCGCTGGGATTCATCAAATCGTCGATCGCCAAGATGGACCGCCTGATCAACGCCATCCTCAATCTCACCCGCGAGGGGCGGCGAGAGTTCGAGCCGGTGCGGATCGATGCCAGCGAACTGATCGAAGGCATTGTTGCAACCGTGGCGCATCAGGCCGCGGAGGCCCAGGCTCAGATTCGCATCGAGCCGCTGCCGCACATCGTCAGCGACCGCCTCGCGCTGGAGCAGATTTTCTCGAATCTGATCGACAACGCGCTCAAATATCTCAAGCCGGGAGTCCCTGGCGACATCTCTGTTCGGGGCCGGACAAAGCTGGGCTTTGCGATTTTCGAGATCGCCGACAACGGCCGCGGCATCGACCCCAAGGACCATCAACGAATTTTTGAGCTCTTCCGCCGCGCCGGTACACAAGACAAGCCGGGACAGGGAATAGGACTTGCCCACGTCCGCGCACTGGTGAGGCGGCTCGGCGGGACCATGTCGGTCTCGTCGGAACTTCACAGCGGCAGCACCTTTACGATAACACTGCCCATTAGTTGGACGGCCAGTAGCCGGAATAGAGATTCATGAGCAAACCAGTCACCATCATCATGATCGAAGACGACGATGGACACGCGCGTTTGATCGAGCGAAATATCCGCCGCTCCGGCGTCAACAATGACATCATGCAATTCACCAACGGTACAGCCGCGGTGAACTATCTGTTCGGCAGCGATGGCACTGGCATCGATCAGAAGGGCCGCGCACTCCTGATCCTGCTCGATCTGAATTTGCCTGACATGACCGGCATCGACATCTTGCGCCGGCTCAAGGAAAACAAATATCTCAAATGTGCACCGGTTGTGGTCCTCACCACGACAGACGATTCCCAGGAAATCAAGCGCTGCTATGAATTCGGTTGCAACGTCTACATCACCAAGCCGGTGAACTACGAAAGCTTCGCCAACGCCATTCGCCAGCTCGGGCTGTTCTTCTCCGTTATTCAGGTACCGCCAGCCGCCACATGAACGCTGCAACGCCCACACTGCTGTATATCGACGATGACGAGGCGCTTGGCCGGCTGGTCGACCGCGGCCTGACGCGGCTGGGCTTCAAGGTCGTTCATGCGACGAGCGGCCCGCAAGGGCTCGATCGCCTCCAGCAAGGCGGCATCGACGTCATCGCGCTCGATCAATACATGCCCGGCCTCGACGGCCTCGAAACGCTTGAGCGGATACTGGCGATTCCGAATGCGCCGCCGGTGGTGTTCGTCACGGCCGCGCAGGACTCAAGCATCGCCGTCACCGCCTTGAAGGCCGGCGCCGCCGATTATCTCGTGAAGGATATGCTCGGCGATTTCATTCCCCTGCTACAGGTCGCCATCGACGGCGCGCTGCGGCAGGCGCGCATTCAAAAAGCCCGCGACGATGCCGAGGCCGAGGTCCACGCCTCGCGCGACCGCTACGCCGCGCTCGCCGCCGAGCGCGAGGTGCTGCTGCGCGAG